>JBAXCC010000229.1:0-6932 GCA_037141675.1 bacterium
CCCCATACGATGAGGCCATTGCCATATTTACGTTCTGCGGACTCAGAGGGGACTGCATTCGTACCCCACAGTTGATTCGACACATCTGAAACCATCTTGTCGCAACGTGGATAACCTGCAAAGCTCGGAGATTTCTTAGGAGGCACACCCATAATGGCTGCACCCTTGCGAACGAGACGCTCAATGCACTTACTCAACTCAGGCGTCATGGTTTCAATGAGCGGCAGGACCAATACACGGTAGGAACTACCGTGCTCAAAGGCGATGCGTCCGCCTTCGACTGTTGCGTGTTCCATAAGAATGAGCGGACTGACCACGTCGAAATGGTACTCTTTCTTTTCGCGCAAGATATCTTTCCCTGTGACGGCATCTTCCGGCGGCTCAAAAATATGAGGAGCGCCTTCCGGTGTCAGGTACAAAATATCTGTCACGCTCACGCCTTGACGCAACATCTGCCCACAGCGCGCCAAATAATCATGATAAGCGCCCACCATCGGCCAGAAGGTCTGATTGCGATGCCACTGCAAGCCATAAGGCCCCATCGCCATTCCTGGCTTCGGGCCCTCTAAGCCAAGCGGCTGATGTTGGAACGTATGAAAAATAATTTCGTTGATCCCCATGCAAAACGCCCAATCCGTCTGATTCTTCAAATCAGCAGGATTATGCTTGTATCCAATATTGTGCGGCGTGGTAAAACCTTCAGCGCGAACCACGGGACGTCCCATGGTATGCGCTATAGACGACGCTTCCATGCAACTGTATACGGTGTCTAACTGAGAACTCCAAAACTCACACATGGGCACATCTGCAACAGCCCCGAGGTCAAGATCGCCCGCCGGATTCATATCGTATGGTTCACATGAAAAGAATAATCCTTTATTATGTGCCAATTTCTTAATCGCACCAGCATGATGTTCAATGGTTAACTCCTGCGCAGTCTTTCTTAAATCCCACAGGAAGCGTTCGGTCTCTTCTCGCGAACCTACAATCTGCCCAGCATAAACTGGGAAGAAGGGCTGCGGATCATAACCGCGCCGATTCCTAAATTCCTTCCTAAAGTTTGGCGTCCAATTCTGAGAACTGCTCTCCCAGCTATCCAAGTGCAATGTTGTAAGCCCACTACCATTCCGCCGCGGCCCAATCTTATCGAGTAGCTTCTGATGGAACTGGTCAAAGTGATATTGGAACGCGTCCGAGCTGAAGCGATCGACTTCAAAACCATGTCCTGGTGTTGGCGCCGGACGCGTCGTTGTGCCTGTGCTGCGGGAAACAAAGCGCATAATGGTCCAGTTACCCTGAGGAATGTCCCAATCCAGCGAACCGTCGGGCTTCATGCGTGACGTTAAATCAATGACGTCTTTGGACCTCACAGTAGTATTTCCGGGAACAGGCGGGTACTCTACTTGCGAGGGGACAAACCGTGACACATGCTTCCAGCTTGAATAGGGTTGTACGTCCACAAGGGATTTGAAATCCAACTTCTCAATCGGCTCATGCTTCTCGGGTGTCGGGTACGCCAACACAGCAACATCCGAATACCACGCCTCACGTGTTTTTGCCAACGAAGGAGAAAGACCAGCGAAATGTGCTGGTTTCGCTGGAGGCGGAACAGGGAGCTTCCCTGTGAAACTGGCAGGCCCAGTCACCTTGACAGCTTCACCTCGTAAATGTTGCATGGAACGACCGGGATCAATCCATGGACCTCCTGCCCCCGCCCAGCCTGGCCCTGTACCCAAGATGATCTCCATACCAAGTTGATCCGCGAATTTTACGGCGTATGCGAAGTTATCCTGCCAGGCTTCGCTCATGAAGTCAATGGGACCCCGAGGAAGGCCAATATTCACTTCAAGAAACAGCGCTTTCCGGAGACCAGCTTTGTGCATCGCCTTCAAATCAGCAACCATTCCTTCGCGGGTCTGATTGCCATCCATAAAGTACCAGTAGACGCCTGGACGCGCGGCATCTGGCGGTGCTAAGAATGATTTTTCTAAATCATCCGCCCGTATGGCTAATGCGAGAAACCCAACAAGGAGCATCCATGGCTTACTCATATACACTCCTTATTTAAGAATATGTTCCTCAACAAGGGTTACAGGTCCGAGCAAGCCTGATGTCAGAAGGGGAGAATTTTTCTTTGCTTCTTTTTGCTTGTTTGTTACAAGCGTCGTCCGACGCTGTTCCGGGCGAGGCTGGTTTTTAACCATCCATTCCGGCCAGCCCTTTAGCAATCCATTGGGCATTGCATCCGTGTCATCTGGATAATGCTCGTCCCCGATCAGGCGGTTGTGCCAGGTATTTGCCACGCTGATTTCAACACGGTTCTCGCCCTCACGCAGTGCAGAGGTGATGTCAGCAGTAAAGGGTTCTTTCCAAAGAACTCCGCAATCAACACCATTTACTTTGACGGATGCAATGACGCAAACCTTGCCCAAGTTCAATTTGACGCGGGCTTTTTTAGTTGCACCGTTCCATGCAAAGCATGTCGAGTAGACGGCTGTTCCGCTAAAGTAGCGCACATTTTCATTTTCATGCTTCGCCCAGTCTGTCAGGGTATTGAAGGTCAGATCAAAGGGATCGCCAACATAAGACGGCTTAAAATGAACCTGCCACGTCGCGTGATCCAATGAGAGAGGTTGGCGATCAATCTGCGCTGTCCACACCTGCAGGGCGCCATCTGAACGTTTCGCCTGGAAATTTCCTGCTGTTACAGTCGCAAAAGAAAGCGTCCCGTCCTCATCAAAGAAGGGCATGGCTGAATCATCTGGACCCTGAACTGAAATAACATGTGCACGAGAATCAAGTGGCTTGCGAAAAACAACAAATATGGAGCCCGCAGCCGGCAGTTTCATGGGGATACGTGTACTCCGTTCCAAGACTTCAAAATGCGCTATCTCGATCTTCGCGCCGGTTGATGCATCCCAAAATTCGGGCTGACGTCCTGTCACACGAAATTCAGGAGCAATTGAAATTGCTTTTTCTTGTTGATTGCTGACAAAGTAAATGTCGAAATCTTCTCCTTCGCGATGCGTGTAAAGCACCTGTTCTTGTGAACACACGAAGTCAGGAATCTCGTTCAGTTTCTCAAAAACCTGTTCTAATGTATGTCCACGGAAGACACGGCCCTTGCGAACGGTGCGATCAAGCACTTTTACAGCAAAATCATCGCCCCATATTGTTTTTGCTGCATTCTGCACCACTTCATCACAGGACGGATAATCGCTTAGACTTGGAGAGCGTAAAAATGGGTTTCCAACCAGTACCAACCCCTTTTTCACAAGCGATTCCAACTGTTCAGCCAAGTCAGGGGTCATTGTTTCGCAGGGGGGCAACACCAACACGCGATAACGCGCTCCATGCGGTAACGTGAGATAGCCATTCTTACAGGTGGACCTCATCAGAATTTCTTTGTTGATGAAGTCGAAGTCATAACCACGGGGGCGTGCAGGCTCAAGCAGACCATTCATCTTCGGGGCATCCTCGCCAAAGAAGTAGGCCACGTCGGCTCTTCGGCTTCCCTGCTGTAACAAGGCGCAGGAACGGCGAAGGTAATCCGTCCATCCTTTGCCATAATCCTTGAACCAGGTTGAGAAGCGATTGAAGTCCGCGCCGAACCACGGCACCAGCCCAGGCGCAATGTCATAAGGCTGATGGGAATAGAGATGCAACACGAAGTGATTAACCCCCTCTGTGAAACACCAGTCACCACGCGTCTTCATGTTAGCAGGCGTCTGAGCAAAATTCTTGCCGGAGGTGAACGCCTCGGCAGAGACACGATCCTTGCCATAGGTATTTCCGCAGGAGGTCGCAAGCCGGCACTCAATATTGCCAAGGGTCCCCCATAGCCAGTATTCTCCGCTAATATCATCTGACTGACCGCCATATTGGAGCGATTCACCTGGAAATCCCCAGTGCCCATAGTTCTCAAGCCAAGGGATAAGTCCATGCCGATTCGCAACGGCCTTGAGTCCGCCAACATAATTGACAGCAATCAAATCCGCGACAAGACGGCGCCAGTCCCACAAGAAGCGGTCTGTCTGGTCACGTGAACCCACTACAAGACCATTGAGACAGGCCAGCCATGGCAGGGGATCATAATCGTATGTTTTTCGAAAAATTTTGGCCATGTCATCAGTCCAGTTCTGCGGGCCGACTTCATAACTGTCCAAGGTGATATGCTGGAACCCTTTACGCTGATCTTCCGGAATGCGACGAAGGAACTCCCCCATCATCGCGTCAAAATGTTTTTCAACGGCCTTGCGGCTCATCTTGTCACATTCCAGCCCCGTAGCTTGAGGGGGCGTTGGCGAGCACTTCACCTCTGTTGATGCCATGCCAATGCGAGAGATAATCCAATCATTCCCCTCTGGTGCCTGCCATTTGATCCGTCCATCCTTGTCCATCTCGGATGTGAGTGTGACAATCCTCTTCACATCGACAGCCGTCCCCTCTAACACTTCCGGCATGCGCGGCCAGAGAAATCCATCCGGAGGCGGTACAGGTTCAGGATACATGCGGCCCAATTGCTTCTCCACCCAGAAATCAACCTCGGCGGCAGATGAAAAAACCAAATCTTCTAAAACTGGCGCTCCACTGATCTCCGTAAATGATATCCGTAGCTGTGTGGCCTCTGTCGGCTCAAATGAAAAAGTGAAGGGCGCAGTGACCAGTGGGCCCATCGCTTGCATCAGATTTGTACGATACACCTTTAGATCACGCAATTTCGTCGCTTGGCCATTCGTAACAACTTCCAACTGACCTGAAAACTTAACCTTTGAACTACCCCAATCCATCACAAGCGTCTGAAGACAGGTTGGCTTATCGAAAAAGAGGTCCATACTGAATGGCTTGACAGGGATGGCACATCCTTTTTTTCCTTGGCGGCTTCCGCAGAGCATTTCCGCAAGGCCCCCAATCGTGCTCGTGCTTGTGACACGAGATGGCCGTACTGCCACGCCTTCCAATGAGGGGACAGGATAGGCAATCACACCCACATCCTGAATGGCCTTGTCATGCTTAGCCAGAACCTCATCAACCACATCACCGCCTGAGACCCGCGTATCCGTGGCCACCAGATACCTCATACTCTCTTCGGGCTTCATCCATGGGCCGCCTGACTGACTCCAGCCTGGCCCATTGAACAAGCTGATCCGTACACCAATCCGGTCGCCTTCCTTAATTGCAAAAGAAACCAGTTCCCACCACTCAGGGCTCAGAATGGCAACATTCCCCTCTGGAATCCCCTCGCTCACTATATGTCCGATATAAACTTCTCCAATCCCAGCTTTTTGCATGGCCTCAATGTCTGCCGTAATCCCCTTTGCCGTCACATTGTTGTTCAGCCAGTACCAATACATGTAAGGCTCAGTCCTGACAGGTGGATCTTTAAATACCTTATCCAGCTCATCCGCAAAAACAGGCAACATTCCCAACATCAGCACAAAAATTACTTTTTTCATTATTGACACCCCAGCCTTAATACATAGTTGACTTAGATTATCTCGAAATCTCCACACTATTACGAGCAAAAGTTTTATCCATTCCATGATTGACTTTTGAACCCGAAGGACTAACAATATTACCCAATTAATGAATTTTTCTGGAGCATTGAAAAGTTGTTTGTTATTTAAGATTATAATAACGGTAGCCGAAGCCGTTCACGGGGTATAATCAAGACAAGCATTTTTTTACCGCAGAGCAAGAGATTTTAGCTACAGATTGCGCGAATTGATGGAGCTGTTTTTAACGAATTTAACAGGATTGATGAATGAACGGGGGAGGGTTTAAACCACAAACCGCCTACGCCAAACGGCTGGCTGTGGTGAATACTTTTATGCAATGAACCATTACAAATAACGGAGACATCTAATTGAAAATTACTTATTTGACCTCTTTGCTACTGGCCTCTTGCGCCATGGCCTCTTCGGAATTACCGCAGCAGATCCGCTGGATTTGGTATCCGGAAGGCAAGCCGGCTCAGCACGCACCAGAATGTACGCGCTATTTTAGAGGCTCCTTCACTATCCCAGCAAATGTGCCAATGACCTGCGCACAGTTTATCGTCAATGCCGATGATCAATGCAGTGGATTTATCAATGGCGCACCCTTTCATGGCAAAGACAATGGATGGACAGAGTTTAAGGCGCATGACATAACAAAGCATTTACGGCATGGGACGAACGTACTAGCAATAGAGGTTAAAAATGGAGGATCTGCTGCTGGTCTGATCGGATGGGTTGAGCTACTCAGTGGGAAGACAAAGTCCATCATCAGTATCACGGATGAATCTTGGAAGACATCTGACACTCTTGAGGCAGGGTGGCATCAGATTAAGTATAATGATTCTGCGTGGAAGCAAGCCATGGTGTTGGGACCTGCGACTATGGCACCCTGGAGCACCATGCGCTATAACCGCATTCCCTTGATGACACTCTCCAAGCGCTCAGGCGACCAGCCAGTTTCAGCGGAACAAGCAAAAAACATGATTGAGGAGGACTGGATATATCAAGCCAATGACGACGTGACGTCACCCCTTATTTTAAGAGAAATTAAAGAGGCGCGTGCACTCGCAACACGATTGAAAAAGCAAAGTCCCCTGCTCACATTTTCTTCAGAGCTAAAGGGGCTTTCCGAACTCGAATCACGTGTGCAAGGCCTTCAACCGCCTTATCAGGATGACGCGATGCGCGACCTTTATTTCGGAGTCCGCAGGATAAAACGCGCCATCCTGTTTCAGAATCCATTGCTCAATTTCAAACGCATTCTTCTAGCTGACACCCCCCTCTACGCAGGCGTGCACGAATCAGCCCACCGCAATGGATACCACTATAACGCCACGACCGGAAGCCGCCTGTTGATTTTGGATGGATTGCGTCCTGACGCACAAGAGCAGGAACTCATCCCGGAAACAGAAGGATACCTGATGCGGATGGACC
>JBAXCC010000230.1:0-6798 GCA_037141675.1 bacterium
ATGCTTGCAGCCATTGGCGTACCCAGCATTGACACGCTCTTCAATGATATCCCCAAGGAAGCCCGCCTGCAAAAGCTGAACATTCCTGATGGCATCAGCGAGCAGGAGGTCTACGACAAACTCCATGCGCTTTCACATAAAAACGCACACGAACTGACCTGCTTCGTGGGTGGAGGGTTCTATGACCACTCCATTCCTGCAGCAGTCGACACCATCACAGCGCGCGGTGAATTTTTCACAGCATACACCCCCTATCAACCCGAGGTCGCCCAGGGAACGTTGCAAGCCATCTTCGAATATCAGAGCATGATTTGCCGTTTAACCGGCATGGATGTGGCAAATGCCTCCATGTATGATGGTGGGACAGCGTTAGTCGAAGCAGCCATCATGGCCATCCGCTCGACAAATCGACCGCGCATCATTGTTGCTGGCGGGATCAATCCTATTTACCGGAGAATGCTGGATACCTACACGAAAAATCTGCACATTGAAATGGACCAGATCCCCTTTATCGAGGGGCCTGCCGACCGCGAAAAGATTGCATCCCTGCTCTCCGACCAGACCGCGGCCGTGATCCTGTCAAACCCTAACTTCTTCGGCACGATCGATGATTTCACCGACATTGCCGAGATGTCTCACGCGAAAGGGGCATTGATCATTGCGTCCGTCTACCCGATAGCATTGGGCATCATCAAGTCGCCGGCTGAAATGGGCGCTGACATCGTCGTCGGCGAAGGGCAGTCCCTGGGCCTGCCACTCGCCTTTGGCGGACCGTATCTGGGCTTTTTCGCAGTTAAAAAAGCCCTTGTACGCAAAATGCCCGGACGAATTGTCGGCGAAACCACAGACCGTCATGGGAAACGTTGCTTCGTTCTGACCCTTCAGGCGCGCGAGCAACACATCCGCCGCGAAAAGGCCGCCTCCAACATTTGCTCGAACGAATCCCTGTGCGCGCTGCGAGCCACTATTTATCTCTCGCTACTGGGCAAGCAAGGCTTTCAGGAGCTTGCTCAGACCTGTCGGACCAAAGCAGAATACGCAAAAGCTCAATTTGCGCAAATTAAAGGCGTCTCGATCAAAAACACCTCGCCCACATTCAACGAATTCATACTCGAACTGCCCTGTGATGCTTCGGACCTTGTTGCGGAACTCATCCCGCTCGGATTCATTGCTGGATTCCCGTTGGGGCGCTATTATCCTGAACTCAAGAACTGCCTTCTCGTAGCCATTACTGAAAAACGGACACAGACCGAAATTGATGCGTTCGTCAGCGCGTTGAAAGGACTCTTGAAATGAGCAAACTGATTTTTGAAAAGAGCGTAAAGGGTCGCAGAGCTGTCACGTTCCCGAAACCGTCAATGGCTGAAAGCGTATACGCAACAGTAAAACTCTCGGAAAATCTTGTGACGTCAACACCCGTTGAACTTCCCGAGGTGAGCGAACTTGACGTCATACGCCACTATACACTGCTGTCCTCAAAGAATTATAGTATCGACACGCACTTTTACCCCCTTGGCTCGTGCACCATGAAATACAATCCACGCGTCTGCGAAAAGACGGCTGGACTGGATGGGTTTGCCTGCCTGCATCCCCTCTTGCCTCAGCTCCGCCGTGGCGAGACCTTGGCGCAAGGCGCATTGGAAGTCATATGGAAAACCGAACGGCTGCTGTGCGAACTTACGGGCATGAGAGGGTTTACGCTTCAGCCGATGGCAGGAGCTCATGGTGAACTGACAGGACTGCTTCTGATCGCCGCGTATCACCGCGATAAGGGAAATCAGCGCAACAAGGTCATCATCCCGGACTCTGCGCACGGGACAAATCCGGCTTCCGCAGCGATTGCCGGTTATGAAGTCGTGTCCGTTCCGACCGATCCAAACGGGAATTTGGACATTGAAGCATTCAAGGCCGCCCTGACGCCGGATGTCGCCGCCGTAATGATGACCTGCCCGAACACCCTTGGTTTGTTCGAAACAGGCATTCTCAAAATTGCAGAGCTTGCCCATGCCAATGACACGTTGCTGTATTACGATGGCGCAAACATGAATGCGCTCATGGGCCGTGCACGTCCTGGCGATTTGGGCTTTGATGTCGTGCATCTGAATGTCCACAAGACGCTCTCCACGCCTCACGGTGGCGGAGGTCCAGGCGCTGGACCCGTCGGCGTGAAGGATAGCCTCATACCGTTCCTGCCGACCAGCATCGTAGAAAAGGATGCGCTAGGGAAGTATTGGCTCAGATATGACAAGCCTAAATCCATCGGTTATATAGCGCCTTTTTATGGCAATTATTCTATCCTGATCAGAGCTTATACTTACCTCCTGCATCTCGGTGGAAACGGATTGAAAGAAGCCACCGAGTATGCCGTGCTCAATGCCAATTACATTCGAGTTAAATTGCAACCCTATTTCAAAATTGCTTATGACCGCATCTGCATGCATGAGTGCGTCTTCACGGCTGACAAGCAGATGGAGAAGGGAGTCCGAGCGCTCGACATTGCAAAGGCCCTGATTGACGCAGGATATCATCCGCCGACTATCTACTTCCCGCTCATCGTCCATGAGGCGATGATGTTCGAGCCAACAGAGACCGAGTCCAAAGAAACCATCGACGGCTTCATCGATGAGATGATTCGCATCGCAACATGTGCAACCGAAACCCCAGAATCCTTCGCAGACATGCCCCTTAGCACTGAAATCTCTCGTGTTGACGAGACTAAGGCAGCGAAAGCGATGATCTTGAAGGCGTAAGATTTCCATTTTTTGTTCAAATTGAAGGCTTTTCCAATTGCCAAAATGGGCATCGAATGGTAATATTAAAACATGTTTGAAACATTGGGGGATTTCCTTTTTGCGGAGCCTTTCCGCCTTTTACTGATGTCATGCTGGGCAGCATGTGCTGCTGGCTTTGCCTGGTATTGCATTAATATTGGCCGTGAAATCACGTATGTGACACTTGCTGACGGCAGACAGCAGGAACGAAAAATTCCATTCATCTTCCGCTTGTTGTTGCCGTTCTTTGCAAATATTGCGCCGATCGTCTCACGTCCTGAATTCAAAAAAACCAGTGACGCCGCTGAGCAGAAACTCATTGCAGCGGGCTTCGAAGGATTAATGAGCGGCACAGAGTTCGTTGCCATCAAGTTCATGATGCCCATAGTCTGCGGCATCCTCTGGTTTGGATTGCTCAGCTTTTTCAATCAGGCGTTACCTGGAATGATTGGGGGCAACTTCATCCTCCTGTTTGTTATGGGTGTTATCTTTTTTTACGCCCATCCCGTTTTTTGGCTCAATCGTGTACTCAAACTCCGACATATCTCAATCCAGAGAGCGTTGCCGTTCGTACTTGATCTATTAACGCTCTCGGTCGAAGCCGGCATGGATTTTATGAGCGCACTGCAACGGAATTGTGAACGACGCAAGCTCGACCCGCTCAATGAAGAGCTCATTCGCATGACCCGCGAAATCCAAATAGGGTTGCCGCGCAGAGTTGCCTTAAAAAATATGGCCGTTCGGGTTGATTTAGCGGATCTGCGTTCTGTCACAAATGCACTGATCCAAGCTGATGAACTGGGCGTCAGCATTGGCGCCATCCTGCGTATCCAATCCGATCAAATGCGCTCTCGCCGTTTTGACCGCGCAGAAAAACTCGCCAACGAGGCCCCCGTCAAAATGCTCTTTCCTCTCATGTTGTTTATCTTTCCAGCAGTCTTTGTCATTCTGCTCGGCCCTATTCTTCGCGATACAATGAATCAACTTTTCTAATCATTCATGCACTTCAGCCTGGATTAACTTCTATGTCTAATTATATTTTGATTTTCGAGCAAGGCCTTAGAGAAGGCGCCCAAATCCCTGTTTCGCTAGAGAAAACAACCCTAGGACGCGCCTCGCAGTGCGACATTGCCATTGAAGACCCCGCCCTTTCACGTGTGCACTGCACATTTGTGCTGAAAGGCGTCGAATTGTGGATTAAGGATCATCAAAGTGCAAACGAAACATGTGTAAACGACAAGCCAGTCACAGAGCAGAAACTAAACCCAGGTGACATCATTACCGTTGGCGATTCGATTATTCGTGTAACCGTCACCCCGTCGTCATCTCTTTCCTCGACAGAACCCACCGCATCTGCACTGCACGTTCCTGCCTCAAGCGACGTAGTTATTGATCTTGGTTTCGACTCGCCTGACCATGACTCAAAGCTACAACAAAAGAACATCCTGAGACCGATACTTTGGGGTTTCACAGCTTTGCTTATTTTCATCACATGCATCTGGTTCATCTTTACATTAGACACAGGCAAACCAAAAGCAAAAGTAAAGCCCCTCCCCACAGAGCAGGAAAGCTCAATGCTGGTCTACTATGAAAAGGTAGATGCCACAGCAGAGAACATCTTCCGTTATGAACTCTCCCTGACAGCAGATGGAATGCTGATTGTAAAGATTGACGATCTCGCAGGCGGGAACCGCCATATCCGGAAGGAAAAGAAAGTCGAAAAAGATATTCTGCTTGACCTCTCCCGTGGCATTATGGGAAGCGGATTCTTCTCGCTTGAGAAAGAATATACTGGCTTTGCAGCCAACTCAAAAACCTTGAGCGAATACACTATGGTCGCCGCAATTGGGAAGAAAGTTCATTCCTGTCATATTCTGAACCGTGCAGACGAGCCCGAAGCATTTCGTACGATTCGTGAAAGACTTGAGACCTTCAGCAAAAATGAACTCGGTATCTGGGCCATACAGTTCTCAACTGAAAAACTGATTGAGCTCGCTCAAAACGCTTTTGATGTCGGCAGGAAGAATTATGCTGAACGCGATGTCCGATTCGGCAATCGTCATGATGCGATTAATAATTTTCAAGAGGCTATCTTCTATCTGGACACTGTCGATCCCAAACCTAGCTTCTATGCCCAACTCAAGGAAAACCTCGAAACAGCTAAAACTGACTTAAGCAAGCAACTCCAAGAGCAAAATTTCCGTGCTGACCGCGCCATCAACCTTGCGGACTGGCCAACGGCAGCAAAGGAACTCAGGATCATTTGCGAGCTAAGCCCAGAAAGGTCGGATGAAGTTCACCAGACTGCGGCACGCAAGTTGCTCGACGTTGAAAAGCGAATCAAGAAACACTAATCGTATTTCAAACGACCTCCAAACACTCCACTTCAGACATTTAAAAGCAATGAACCTAAAACACACCATTGGCCTAATTTTAATTTTTCTTGCGACTCTCTCGCAGGCAGCTCGAAAACCTGCCCCCGTGACACGACTTGACCTATCCTCAACACCCCCTGGGGCTGAGATCTGCATCGACCACAAGAAAATAGGCTCCACACCTCAAGGGCTTACAAACATAACTCCAGGGCTCCATCTGATTCAAATTGAAAAAGCGGGGTTCCGCTCTGTCATCGAAACCATTTCTGTCCAGAAGGATGTGTCCCAAGCACGCGCATTCACCCTTGACCCCGTTGCAGGACTCGCGCTTGTCACATCCAGACCCACAGGCGCGGATATCTCGTACAATGGTGCATCGTTGGGGCAGACTCCTCTATTATTGACAACACTCAGTCCTGGAACGCACCGGCTAACCGTTTCATCGCCTGGATCCCAAAACAAGAACGTTGATCTCGTGATCGAGGATCGTACCCCTGTCAAACTGGATGTCGATTTGATGTCAGCTTCTGGCACACTGAATGTCGAGACAGACCCTGCTGATGCGGAAGTATTTATTAACGGCATTTCACGTGGCAAAACACCGATCACCATCGAGCGCATCCCAGAAGGAAGCGTGAAAATTGACATTAAGGCCTCTGGATTTGAACCCCATACGCGGGAAGTCTCCTTGGCAGCAGGCGAAGTCCAAAAGATCAATCTTGCCATGAAGCCTCTTCCGGGGACGATACAAATCGTATCCATTCCCAATGATGCGCGAGTCTATATCAATGACGAGTTCAAGGGCAACGCCCCTTACATCTTTGAAAAGGTTTCCCCAGGCACCTATCGTGTTCGGGTGGAACGGCCTGGCTGTGAACCCAATGCGCGCGATGTCGTCGTTACGAATAGTGCCGCTCTCACTGAAGAATTTCGCATGACAAAAATTACAGGTCGTATCGAAGTTGTCACCGCGCCTGCTGGAGCAACCGTTCTACTCGATGGCAAAAAAGCAGGTATTACATATTCGAAAAAAACAGATACCACTGCGTTTTCTGACCCCTTGGCCATTGAAGACATCCTTGAAGGCGAGCATACCATCGAAATCATACGCAAGGGATATGCCCCTCAAAAACGTCCCATCACTATCACGCGTGACCAGACGATTGCACCTCAGTTTAGGCTGATCCGCCAATTTATCCCCAATTACGAGGTTATTACTTCCCGCGCGCATTACAAGGGCGTCCTTGAATATACGACCGACGAAGGGATTAAGCTTGAAACAGCCCCTGGCGTGACGCAGACCATCCCCATGAAAGATGTCCGCAAGCATGGGCCGCTTCGTGAAGAAGGACAATGATATTTCCCGTTGATACGATCCTCCCTCAACTAGCTGCTTCGCTTTCCGCCAACCGTGCGGTTGTGCTTCAATCTCCGCCGGGGTCTGGAAAAACAACACGCGTTGCCCCCTATCTACTCCATGCACCATGGCTTCATGGCAAGAAAATCCTTATGCTGGAACCCCGCCGTCTTGCCGCGCGCAGTGCGGCGGCCTACATGGCCCGGCAACGCGGGGAACAGGTCGGGGACACCATAGGCTATCACATTCGTCTCGACCGGAGTTGCGGTCCGCACACGCGCATCGAGATCTTGAC
>JBAXCC010000231.1:0-6786 GCA_037141675.1 bacterium
TGGTGTTGGCGCAATTCCAGGGGATCGTCCGGAAACACTTCGGCCCAGTTTTCCTGCGTATCCACGTGATGGCTGGCTACTGCGGTCTGACCCTCGCGATCCTACACTGGATCTGGGCGTGGCTGTAAGTGTGATACTCATAAAAAAACCACAAACTAGTTTTAGCTTGTAGCTTTTTCTTGTCATTTCTTAATGGCGGAGAGGGAGGGATTCGAACCCCCGGTGCCTTTCGACACGCATGATTTCGAGTCATGTGCATTAAACCGGGCTCTGCCACCTCTCCGTGTTAAAAATGAGTGTTCAGAATAGCGGATTTATGGCAAAATGGTCAAGTGTCATTTTTAGCTAAAATAGATTTTTTGTTTTGTTATGAAGAGAATTTTGTTTATCACCTCGAAAGTGTGTTACCCGTGGGTTGGCGGGAGTTATCGTATTCGCCATACCTTGGAGGCGCTTGTCGCATTGGGTTATGCGGTTGACCTTGTCACGATTCCATCGGAGCATTCGTACGCACTGGAGGGGGTCACCGTCTATGAGGTGCCTCGGTTACCCTTCTGTAAACGTCTGCCGGATGGCCCGTCGATCCGCAGATATGTGCTGGATTTTCTGATGCTGTGTCGCGCCGTCTTCCAGACAGGACATGTGCGTTATGACTTGATTCATGGGATTGACGATTGCGGTGTCATTGCGTGGTTTGCGGGAACGTTGGCGAAACATCCTTATGTTTATGAGATTCAAGGTGAGCCGGACAGTGCCCGGATTTCCGCGTTCCGTAGAGGGCTGCGCCGTGTCGTCTCGGTGTTTAATCGATGGGCGTTGAAACATGCCGATGTCGTGATATCCGGAGATATGGATGCTGTGGCGGTGTTGGCGCAATGGGGGCGTGGCGCACGCGTCTGTGTCATTCCTGATATTCCTTCTATGGCAGAGGCGGTCTCGTTTCCTGCTCAAAATTTAGCGCGTGCTCGTTATTGCAAGGGCGGAAAATTGCTGGTGACCTGCGTAGGGTCCTATCAGAACTTTAAGGGCATGGATCTGTTTTTTAATGCGATGCCGCAGGTCTTAAGTAAAAATGCGCATATACGTTTTCTTGTTGTTGGCGGCGCGTCTGGACCCATCAAGAAAATGAAGCAGGCTGTCCAGCAGGCGGGTATAGAACAGTCCGTGGTGTTTGCGGGATGTTTACCTGCGGTTGATCTGGCGGCGTTACTGTCCGTCTCGACGGTCCTTGTTGCGCCGAGCCGCTCAGGGTCATCGGTTCCTGTCAAGGTTTTGGATTATTTGCGCGCGGGAAAGCCAGTTGTCGCGCCGGACACACATGTTTATCGGACACTTCTGTCGCGGCGTAATGCTTATGTAGTGCGGCCAGAACCGGATGCCATGGCGGATGAGATTTTGTATGCGTGCACCAATACGCAGCACGCTGAAGTGCTGGGGCAATGCGCAGTCGCGACCTTGACAGAAGAGAATCGCACGCCACAGGCCTTTCAAGATGCCATGCGGCGCTGCTATAACTATGTAATTGAACAGACGGGGGCAGAGGCAGGTGCGAAATGAATGAAGCAGGTCCACTCTTTGATGCACAAGAGCTTGCACGTTGGGCTCATGGCGAATGGACAGGGGATCCGTCCCTGCGCGTGGAGGTGTGCGGTGTATCCCAAGATACACGCACGCTGAAGCCAGGATACCTTTACGTGGCCATACGCGGTGAACGTTTTGACGGGCATGCATTTGTCGAGAAGGCATTTGAGCTGGGTGCGGCGGGTGCACTGGTTGATCAGGCCTGGCAGCCAGCAACCGGGTTGGAGGGACTACCGTTGATCCGTGTGGCGGATACGCGGAAGGCTTTGCAGGAGCTGGCACACGCCTGGCGCATGAAGTCAGCCGCAAAGATAATTGGACTCACGGGTAGTTCAGGAAAGACGACAACGAAAGAGATGACGGCGGCCTGTCTTTCAGGCGCAGGGCGTGTCTGCGCGACCGAAGGAAATTTGAATAACGATATTGGTTTGCCGCTGAGTCTCTTGAAAATGTCTGAGGATACAGCATACGGCGTGTTTGAGGCGGGCATGAATCATCGGGGTGAAATCAGCGTGCTGGCCGATATTTTGAAACCGCAGGGTGCAGTCATCTCGAGCATCGGAAATGCGCATATTGAATTTCTTGATTCAATCGAAAATATTGCGCATGAGAAGGCAGATTTATTGCGTGTGTTGCCCCAGGAAGGATTCGCTGTGTTGTGCCGTGAAACAACGTGTTTTGATATTCTTGCGAAAGCGTCTGCTGCGCCTGTGATTACAACATCATTTATCACCCGCGACGCGAATTTCTTTGGTGAAATACTTAATGTTTCAACAGGCATGATTCGCATACATGAGCGTGATACGGATGCTGCAATTGATTTGTCATGCGGATTGCCGGGTGCCCATAATGCATCCAATGCGCTCTTGGCCTTTGCGACCGCACGTTGTGCGGGCGTGACGGCCCAGCAAGCTGTTGCCGGGATTCAACATGTTGTCATGCCGGGTAAGCGTTGGGAGGTTATTGATCGCAAGGGCGTGACGATTGTGAATGATGCCTATAATGCGAATCCGGACAGCATGATTGCTGTGATGAAAACATTTATGACCATGCCCTGCAAGGGACGCCGCATCTTGGTGCTGGGGGATATGCGCGAACTCGGATCGCACAGTGAATCCTTGCATCGCCTGGTGGGTCAAGCGATTTCAGCGTGTGCGCCCGATGCAATTTTTGCAGTGGGTGAAATGGCGACGTCGTTCATGGCGGATGAAGCGATTGCTTGTGGATTCCCTGCAGCGCGAGTGCAGGTTGCACAGACGACGCACGAGGCAGCACAACACCTTTCTGAATATGTGCGCGAAGGCGACAGCGTATTGCTGAAGGCCTCGCGCGGAATGACTTTGGAGAACATTTTAGATGCGTGGAAAATATGATCAACGGCATGCGCTCGTGTTGGGCGCATCAATCAGCGGGGAATGGTCTGCGCGCGTGTTGTTGGCGCGCGGAGGGCGTGTGACGTTGCTGGATGAGAGTGACGGCGCAAAGCTTTCGGAGGTCGCTGCGCGTGTGCGTGCCGCTGGATGCAATGTGTTATTCGGTAAGCGGGCATTGCCTGAAGGCTCAGTAGATGTCTGCGTGGCGAGTCCGGCCTTTGCACGGAATCATGTGTGGATCAAAGCGTGTGAGGCACGTGGCATCCCGGTGATTTCTGAGCTTGAACTCGGCGCAGAATATTGGCGCGGCAAAATGATTGCCATCACCGGCAGCAAGGGAAAAAGCTCACTCGTGAAATTTTGCGCAGACACCTTGAACCTTGCGGGTGTGCCTGCTTCGCCTGCTGGCAATTATGGGATTCCCCTGTGCCAACTCGTGATGGAGCAACCAGATTTAGCGTGGGCGGTTGTTGAAGTCAGTTCATTTCAGATGGAACATTCGCCGACCTTTCATCCGCATATCGCGTTGCTACTGAATGTGCAACCTGACCATTTGGATCGGCATGCTGATCTCGCAGAATATAAGCAACTCAAATTCAGCATGTTTGCAAACATGGAAGCGAACGACATGGCATTGCTTCCCACATGTTTGGACGATGAGAAGATGATGAACGGGCGTGTCCCATGTTATCGTTTTGGCTCGGAGAAGGAGAGCGACTGGCAGTATGAAGATGGGAAAATTTTTCACAATCCATCCACCATGGGGAAGGACTCAGAAGCAACAGCGCATCAATATGGAACATGCCTTAATATAAAGGGCTCGTGGTTTGACAATGAGATTTTAGGGCTGGCAGCAGCAGCAGCAGGAGCTATTCTTCTACGTACTGGATTGTCAAAAGAGTTTGTGGTGCAAGGCTTTATGTCATTTAAACCTCTGTCGCATCGTGTTCAACTGGTGTGTACGGATGCGCGAGGGGTTACGTGGATTGACGACTCAAAAGCCACAAGTTTGACCGCTACGGCTGCTGCACTTCGGATGGTGAAGAAACCTGTTAGACTGATAGCCGGGGGGATCCTGAAAGAAAAAGATTTAATTTTTTTAAAAGAGTTGCTGACACAGACTACCCAAAAGGTGTATCTTATTGGCGAATGTGCAGGAGAAATGGAAAATGCGTGGGCATTGACAGTTCCCTGCGAAATTTACGGAACGATCGATCGCGCAGTAGCTGCTGCGGCGCAGGATGCTCAATCAAATGAGACTGTTCTGCTTTCGCCAGGGACTGCAAGTTTCGATCAGTTTAGCAGCTATCGAGAAAGAGGGGAACGTTTCACACAATTGGTTCGCGCGGTTGCGAATCTGTGAGATAGTCTCTTTTTCGAGGCGAATTGCGAGGAGAGTTATGAAGAGTTGTTCTATCACGCGTACGGTTGTCGGTGCGGGTTTAGTTGCAAGTTTTATGCTGATGCAAGGGTGCTCCTATTTTGGAGGTTCTAAGACTGAAGAACAGCCGCCGGTCATTCCGCCGACACCGGAGACGACAGCACCAGAGAAAGTAGAGCCGCTGGTGGAGATCAAGCCAGTTGCTGCAACAACGGCATACACCATTGTTAAGGGTGATACGATTTCAGGCGTGGCTGCGAATTATGGATTGCGCTGGCAGGATGTTGTGGCTGTTAATCCAGGCATCACTCCGAACAAAATACGCGTAGGTCAAGTCATTCAATTGCCGGGTCAGGTCGACCTCTCCAAGAAGGCTGCTGTTAAGAAGTCCACCGCACCCAAGTCAACGGCTCCTAAGACTGCCGCCCCGAAGGCCGCTAAAGAGAGCAACGGACCGAGCACGGTTTATGTTGTCAAGAGCGGAGATTCCCTTGGCAGTATCGCTCATAGCCATGGCGTGAAGGTTGATGCTATTCGTAAGGCAAACAATATGACGAGCGATAAGCTTTCGGTTAATCAGAAGCTGACGATTCCTGGAGCAAAGAAGGCTGACGGATCAAAGACAAAGGGTGATGTGAAGAAGGCGGACCCTGTTAAGACTGATGTGGTTCCCGCTTCCAAAGAAGTCAAGCCTGTTGAAGTAGCACCTGTTGTAGGGACAAACGCAACTCCTGCTCCGGCAGAAGCTGTTACCCCTCCACCGGCTCCAGCTCCGGCAGATGCAGGCACAATGCCAGCTCCAGCTCCGGCTCCCGCAGGCAACACACAGACCTATACCGTCAAGGAAGGCGAAGATCTGTACGCAGTCGCTATCCGTTGGGGCGTCAGTCCGAGCGATCTCAAGGCACTGAACAACCTGACCTCTACAGACCTTAAGGCTGGAATGGTCCTTCGCATCCCCGCAAGCGCACAGTAAGAGCGCATAGCGCTGTATGAAGAAGACCCTGACAGTATTATTGTTGACGGTGGTCATTCTTCTAGGGTTGGGAATTGTTTTAGTGGCGACAGCCAGTAACGTACGGGCTCAAAGTTTATACAAGAGCCCGTACGCTTTTTTTTATAAGCAACTGATGTGGCTTGTCATTGCTACGGTTGTTGGGTTTGTTGCCAGCAGGTTTGACTACCACCTTTGGAAGAAGTATCCCGTATTACCACTCCTTTTCTATTTTGCCATTGTCATTTCACTGGCACTTGTGGTCTGTCCTGGGATACGCAAAATGGTAAATGGCAGTTTCCGTTGGCTAGTCCTAGGACCTATCCGCGTCCAACCCAGTGAATTTGCAAAGCTCGCGATTGTGGTCTGCCTTTCCGTCTGGATGGATCGTATAGGCTGGCGGGTGGGGAAATTTGTGCGCGGGGCGGTGATACCAGGAGGAATTATTGCGCTTATCGCTGTCCTGCTGCTTGCTGAACCTGATTTTGGCGCAACAATGGTGATTTTGGTTTTAGGGGGCGGCATCCTTTTTGTCACTGGCGTGCGTTGGTCACATCTCTTTTTATTAGGGGGCATTGGTCTTCCGCCTGTTGCTATCTTGATTGCGCTTAACAAAAATCGAATGGATCGTCTGATCGCTTTCTTTTCTGAGACAGGTGATAAAACCGCAGCCTATCAAGTGGAACAAGCCAAGATTGCATTCAAGTGTGGCGGCCCATGGGGTGTTGGATTTAATGAGAGTATTCAGAAGTATAGCTATCTTCCCGAGGCCCATACGGATTTCATTTTTGCCATCGGAGGTGAAGAGTTTGGTTTTGTGTTTACGATTTTCGTAGTCATCGCCTTTATAGTCCTTTTAGCCTGTGGCATTCTCATTGCTATCCGGGCACCTGATCGCTTAGGACGCTTGCTGGCCTTCGGAATGACACTGCTGCTTATTTTTCAGGCCGCGTTTAATATTGGTGTTGTGACGGACTGGTTGCCCACGAAGGGGCTTGCATTGCCCTTTATGAGCTATGGCGGAACCAACCTAGTGACTGCACTCTTCGCAATCGGAACGCTCATCAATGTGGGCATGCATGTAGATGTCTCGGACGAGCGGATCCATACGCATCTGGCCCGCGATGCGGTCAACACGATATAAGGGGGCAGGGGGTCGGTTCAGAAAAAAGAAAAGATCGGACAGATCAGTCTGATCAGTCCGATCTGTCTAGTTGAGTGCGTTCTTAAACTTTCCCAGGCAACTTCCAAGGTGCACGGGACTCGCGGCCCAGCATGGCATTAGCAATCGGGTCGCCAATGATTTGCTCGGTCTTGTAGTCCCATTTGATTGTGCGTCCTGTGAACATCGCCACCTGTCCGAGATGTCCCACGCTCGTGATGCGGTGGGATACTTCAGCCGGGGTGACGGTTGTGGTGCGATTCTTGACGCAGTCAATGAATTCGCGGAAATGTCC
>JBAXCC010000232.1:0-6773 GCA_037141675.1 bacterium
CGAATGGAAATCTGGCATGGGTACGTTATTTAGGCGGGGTGAATGATGATGAGGCCAATGCAGTCTCGGTTGGCCAGGATGGCTTGTATGTCAGTGGCACGACACAGTCGCCAGGGCCTTGGATTACGCTTGGGAACAGCACGCTACCGTCCTCAACAAAGCGCTGTGGCTTTCTTTCAAAACTTGATTTTAATGGAAATGTGACCTATACGACCGTGCTGGGAGGCAATGGAAATGATGAGATTCTGTCGATGCAAGTCTTCTCGAATAATGTCTACTTGGCTGGCACAACCTATTCCGCGAATTTCTGCAATGCAAACAAACTGAACAACTTGGGTGGATCCAAGGATGGCTTTGTGTTGAAACTGACTGACTATGGGACCACGTATCAGACAAACTGGTTCCGCTATATCGGCACGAATACGGTTGATGCTGTGTACTCGCTTGCGCTGATGGATTCAAACCGTGTCGTGGTCTGCGGATCGACAGATTCGGGCAGGTGGATGCCGGGGCAGGATGAGGTTTCAAAGGCCTATTCTGGAGGAACGGATGGGTTCATCTACCAATTGAACCGTGACTCAGGCGCGCCGGTGTGGTCGTCGTATGTCGGTGGTACAAACAAGGAGGTTGCATACGCCCTTGCGATTCGTGGAACAACTCTCTTCTTAGGCGGAACGACTGGATCTGATGACTGGGCGATGTTTGGGGGGTTCCAGGATCAGTGGGGACTTCTCCCTCCAAATGAGCCCCATTTGAATACTGAAACAGGTTTTGTTGGCATGTGGTCGCAGGAACCAGGAGTGCCACCGGCCATTACGAATGACATTGCAGATATCCTGGCGGTTCACGAAGGTGAGCATGTGGAGTTTTTTCTCGGAGTGAACAGCTCGCTTAGCGTAAAATATTATTGGTTCAAGAATGGTGTATCTGTGGGAGGAGTATCGACGAATCGCTATGTGATAGGATCCGCCTTGCCCACAGACAGCGGCACGTTCTATCAGTGCATTGCTTCGAACGTCCTGGGTTGCGCGACTAGCAGGGTTGCTCAGCTCACAGTCATTGCCAATGGCATGCTCGATGTCTCGATCACGCCACCTTCCGCGGTTGCCCTCGGAGCGGCATGGCAACTGACAGGGGGCGTATGGCGTGCCAGTGGTGCGGTTGCGCTCTATCCCGGGACGTATACTGTCGCCTTCACAAATCTGGCAGGCTGGACAACGCCAGCGACGTGTCAGGTCGATGTGGTGTCCAGCCAGACCACGACGGTTGTGGCGGTCTATCTTGCTCCTGTGGCAACTGCGGTGCGCACGATTTCCAATTGGACGAATGTATCGCTCTCAGTCACCTGTCCGCCAGAGGTGACCGCGTGGACGCTTGTTGAACAGATCCCGACGAATGTGACGCCAACGCTTTATTCTCCTGGAACTTGGAATGCGACAGCGCGGACCCTGACCTACACAGGGACATCATCGTCGTCGGTGAGTTACACGGTCCTTTTGAGTGAGGCTGGAGATTATGCGATTAGTGGCAGTATTACCTCCATGCCAATTAATGTGACGATGCCGGTGACAGGGGGGCGGTTGGTTTCGAGGGGTGATTTCTTACGTCAGATCAGGGGCACGAATGTTTGGATCTATATGTCGCAACCTGCCGCATCAAAATTATGGATTGTGACGGAGGATCTGTCTGAGACGACTCTGACCCCGGGTAATATTTCCATGCCTACTTATGCAAATTGGGATTCTGAAGGGAAGACCCTTTCGTGGATGCGAACGTCCAGTGGAGCTGGTGTTGTCTTGTCTTATACGGTCAGCGGGACAGAGGGAAGTTCGAATATTCTTTCTGGAGCCTGTTATATTATGGGGGAACTGACGACACGAAGGGTCTATGGTGACGATACCGTGATCATTCCTGTGCCAATGATTACGAACGACCTTGCTGATGTTACGGTTCACGAAGGTGAGCGTGTGGAGTTTGTTTTCGGGGTGAACAGCACGCCTGACACAAAATATTATTGGCTCAAAAATGGTGTTCCCGTGGGAGGCGTATCAACCAATCGGTATGTCATTGTATCTGCCTTGCCTGCAGACAACGGCACGACCTATCAGTGCATTGTTTCAAATGTCCTTGGCGGCGCGACCAGTAGTGTTGCGCATCTCACAGTCATTGCTAATGGGGTACTTGATGTCTCGATCACGCCGCCTTCTGCGGTTGCCCGAGGAGCGGCCTGGCAACTGACAGGGGGCGTCTGGCGCACCAGTGGCTCGATCGCAGTCTATCCTGGGACGTATAACATCGCCTTTACGAATTTGACTGGGTGGACACCGCCATCGTCACGTCAGGTCGTTGTAGAGTCCAGCCAGACCACGACTGTTGCGGCTGTCTATTTTGCACCTGTGGCAACGGCGGTGCGCACGATTTCCAGTTGGACGAATGTGTCGCTGGCTGTCACCTGTCCATCCGAGGTGAGCTCGTGGACGCTGGTCGAACACATCCCAACGAATGCAGTGCCTGCTCTCTATTCGCCTGGAGCGTGGAATGCGACAGCGCGCACCTTGACCTACACGGGGACAGCATCTTCCTCGGTGAATTACACGATCCTTTTGGGTGATGTTGGAGACTCTTATCTCACTAACAGCATCATCACCTCTATGCCGATCGACGTGACGGTGCCGGTGACAGGGGATTATGTCGTTTCGCGTGGTGATTTCTTGCGTAGGATCAGTGGCACGAATGTTTGGATATATATGTCGCAACCAACGACGGCAAAATTATGGGTCTTAACGGAGGATATGTCTAAGACGACTCTGACCCCGGACAACATCTCCATGCCTACTGATGCAAGTTGGGATTCTGAAGGGAAGACCCTTTCGTGGATGAGAACGTCCAGTGGCGCTGGCGTTGTCTTGTCTTACACGGTCAGCGGGACAGAGGGGAGTACCAACGTCCTTGCTGGAAGCTGCTTCATCAGCCCCAATATCAACAAGGTTGTCTATGGCGATTGCACGATCATCATCCCGAAGATTCCTGCGGTTGTTCCGCCTCCGACGATTTTGAATTTTGTTTGGAACGGAACCTCTGCATCCTTGACCTTTACATCGATTGTTGAACAGGCTTATACTGTGTTGACCAATGCGAATCTTTCGGTGACGAATGGCTGGAGAAACTGCGTTCCAGCAACTGGGCAAGGCGCTATAACGACGGTCACAGTCCCTGTCGTCGAACCGCAGCTTTTCTATCGCGTAAAATCGGAATAAAAAAATATCCGTCTTAAACGCAAAATACTATTGCACTTTTGGCCAAGGTTTGGCATGTTTCGAAATGTTTTTTATGGAGGATGAACGGAATGGCACAACCCTTGTTAGATGCGTTGGATGGATGGAACAGTGTAAAGAGCTCTGAACTGTATGGAGTCGCTTCTTGGAGTCAGGGATATTTCAATGTGACCGATGATGGCCACGTTGCCGTAAACCTGAAGAACGCCAAGGGTTCGGTGAGCGTAAAGCTGACAGATATTGTTTCCGGAATAGAAGACCGTGGCATTGGCTTGCCGCTGTTGCTCCGCTTCAGCGATTTGCTGGGCGACCGGATTCGACGCATCAATGAGTCGTTTGGCAAGGCCATAACGGATTATAATTACCAGAACGAATACCGTGGCGTCTTTCCGATCAAGGTCAATCAGCAGCAGCAAGCAGTTCATGATGTGGTCACCTTTGGCGCACCCTATCATCATGGTCTTGAGGCGGGCTCGAAAGCGGAGCTGATTGCAGCACTCGCCTACATGCGTGATCCCTTAGCCTATCTGGTCTGTAATGGTTACAAGGATTCCGAGTTTATTGATCTCGCGCTATCGTCCACAAAGATGGGGCTTCAAACGATCATCGTCTTGGAATCTGTCGATGAACTTCACCTCATCTTGAAACAAGCCGAGCAGTTGCGAGTCCGTCCGCGCATTGGTGTACGCATTAAGCTTTCCAGCCGTGTGGGGGGCAAGTGGTCCGAATCTGGAGGCGAGCGAAGTGTCTTCGGTCTCACGCCAGCCGAGGTGATTGATGTTGTGGATATGCTGCGCGCAAAGAACATGTTGGATTGCTTGGAGATGTTGCATTACCATCTGGGCTCACAGGTGCCCAATATCCGTGAAATCCGTGATACGGTTAAAGAGGCTTCCCGTTTTTATGTCGGACTTGTGAAAGAGGGGGCCAAGATGGGCATCTTCGACATCGGCGGCGGGCTTGCGATCGATTATGATGGTTCTCACACGAGCTTTTCAAGTAGCGCCAACTATGATATTTCGGAATATTGCGCGGATGTGATTGAAGGCATTATGAATGCCTGCAATGAAGATCAGATTGCGCATCCGCTGATCATCAGTGAATCAGGGCGTGCCCTCATTGGTTATTATTCCGTGTTGCTGATTAATGTGCTGAATACGGCGGTGTATGAGGAGAAGGATCCGCCACCGATGGTCGAGGAGACGCGTCCGGAAGCCTTGGATAACATGTTTTATGTCTCAAAGACTTTGAGTCAGAAAAACATCCAGGAATCCTTCAATGACGTGCTTTATTATCGTGAGGAGATTCAGAAAGCCTTTAAGCATGGAGACATCACGTTGCGGCAGCATGCTGCTGCGGATTGTTTATTCTGGTATATCCTGACGCGCATTCGCGAATTGGCCGCTGGACTCAAGTCGCTTCCGCAAAGTTTGTCCGGACTCGACGCGTTATTGGCGGATGTGTACTATTGCAATTTCAGTGTCTTCCAGTCCTTGCCGGACGCCTGGGCGATTGAGCAGCTCTTCCCGATCATGCCGATTCATCGCCTGTGTGAAAAACCGACGCGTAACGCCTGCCTTTCGGATATTACGTGCGACTGCGACGGGCGTATCAATCGCTTTATTGACCAGCACGACGTGAACAATGTCCTTCCCCTGCACCCCTTCTATAAAGGTCAGCCCTATATGCTGGCGGCTTTCTTAGTGGGCGCGTATCAGGAGACCCTCGGTGACCTGCACAACTTGTTTGGTGACACGAACGTGGTCAGCGTACGCGTGGATGAGGATGGCGACATTGAATATGTGCAGCAGGTTGGTGGCGATTCGGTTGGCGATGTTCTCAGTTATGTCGAGTATCGTCCGGAGCGTCTGATCGAACAATTCCGTGCGACAGCGGAAGAGGCTGTGAAGCAGAAGCGGATCACGCCTGCGGAACGCCGCGAAATTGTTGCTGCTTATGAAAATGGCATGCGCGGATATACCTATTTTGAAGAATAATGCAGAAGCAGGCAATGGCTTGCCCGTCCAACAGGAGAGAATTATGGCCAGAGTCATGATTATTGGTGCTGGTGGTGTGGGATCGGTTGTGGCGCATAAGTGTGCGCAGGTGCCGGAAGTCTTTTCGGAAATTATTTTAGCCTCGCGCACAAAGTCGAAATGCGATGCGCTCGCACAGGCGATGAAGGCCAAGGTCCCGGTTACGACGTTTGCCGTGGATGCGGACAATGTGCCGCAACTGACGAAGTTGCTCAAAAAGACTAAGCCTCAGTTAGTCATCAATGTTGCCTTGCCGTATCAGGATCTGCACATCATGGATGCCTGCCTTGCGGCTGGGGTGAATTACCTGGATACGGCTAATTATGAGCCTCTGGATACGGCTAAGTTTGAATACAAGTGGCAATGGGCGTATCAGGAACGCTTTCAGAAGGCCGGGCTCATGGCTTTGCTGGGGTCGGGCTTTGATCCGGGGGTGACGAGCGTATTTACCACCTATCTGCAAAAGCATGTCGTCCCAAAGATCAAGGAGATCGACATCATCGATTGCAACGCGGGCAGCCATGGCTTGCCTTTCGCAACGAATTTCAGTCCGGAAATCAACATCCGCGAGATCACAGCCAAGGGCCGTTACTGGAAAAAGGGCAAGTGGGTCGAGACCGCTCCGCTCTCCGTGAAGAAGCCCTTTGTGATGCCGGATAAACTGGGCAAGCTCAATATCTATCTCCTCTACCATGAAGAGCTGGAGTCTATTGGAACGCATATCAAAGGTCTGGAGCAGGCGCGCTTCTGGATGAGCTTCTCGGAAAATTACCTGAAGCATCTGGATGTCATCCGAAACATCGGCATGGATCGAATCGATCCGGTCCGCTTTAATGGTGTTGATATTGTTCCCATTCAATTTTTGGCTAAGCTTCTGCCGGATCCCGCTTCGCTCGGACCGCTGACAAAAGGGAAAACCTGTATCGGGGTCCAGGCCTACGGCAAAGATGCCAAGGGTAAGGAGAAGGTAGCGTTCGTGTATAACGTCTGCGACCATCAGGAGTGTTACGCTGAAGTCAAGTCCCAAGCGATTTCCTATACGACCGGCGTGCCGGCCATGATTGGCGCCATGATGATGTTGACCGGCAAGTGGGCCGGGCAGGGGGTCTTCAATATGGAGCAGTTCGACCCAGATCCCTTCATGGACGCGCTCAATCAACATGGCTTGCCCTGGAAGGTGCTCAAAAAACGCGTGTTTACTGCGCCGATAAAATAAGGGTGGAGGTATCATGATCCCGACCCCCTCCTTTATTGTTGATTGCTCCGCGCTTGAGCGGAATATGCGCGTGCTTGCGGACGTGAAGCAGCGGACGGGGTGCAAAATCTTGCTAGCGCTCAAGGCGTTCTCGACCTTCAGCCTCTTCCCGGTTATGCGTAAGACGTTAGATGGCTGCTGCGCCAGCTCAGTGGATGAGGCACGTTTAGGACGTGAAGCCTTTGGCGGAGAGGTTCATGCCTTTGC
>JBAXCC010000233.1:0-6759 GCA_037141675.1 bacterium
GCGCGGCGAAATCCCTGGCAACCGCTTCGCCGTCAGCGTCCCCACACCGAGAACCGACAATCGCGACTCCCCCGCCCTTCAAGAGTGTACGATCTCCTGTACCAAATAGGATCGGGGGGGCCTTCTCTTTCAAATGCTCCCTATAGCGTATTGGATAATACGAATCACTCCTGCAGACGACCCAGATGCCGCTCTGATTCCATTGCTCGAGCGCGAAACCGAGTTTAACACCGCGCCTCAACAGGAGGGATAGCCGCGCCTCATCCAGCACCGTATCACCTGACAACACCGAAACATGGTCGGAAGAATAAAGGTCAATAGGCCGCAATCCCTTTCCCAACAACCACTTCACAACCTGATTGTACTCACGCTGGGTCAACGGGATTGCACTGTCGTCACCCCCGAGGTGACCACACAGCAACAGAATTACTTTTGCATCTTCACTCATCATATCCATAATACACCTCAATCCATACGCGGAGAGTTCAGGGCCAGTGCCAAAGGAAACACCGCTTCACACCCGGCTTGCCTCAGCAGTGCCGTAGCAACAGTGAATGTCCATCTTGAATCCACCATATCGTCAACCAACAAACATGGGCCTTGAGGCACATCAACAAGGGCCAAGGCGAAAACACCATCAAGGTTATGGGCCTGCTGAAAACTATTCTGCATTTCCTTTTGAGGAGGATTTGCACGTGCCTTTTGAATGCAGGCATGGAAAGGAAGGTGCAGAGCTGCAGCAAGACGTTCAGCAAAATCAGGGACCAGCGCAGGACGATTTAAAGAGGGAATACAGGCCACCCACTGTGGAACAGGATCAGGACCCCATTGTCTGATCATCGAAACACATGCGCTTACCAATTCGTCATCAAAGCGTCCTGTCTCGTACTTGCCTATGGCGACCAAGTTCCCCCAACCGGCGTCCCTCCACAAACTAAGAGCTCGCCCTTCTTGCGCCAACAACGCCTCGCCGATATTTCCAGAGAACCCGTACGTCGGCATCGCGCTGCCGCTAGGCCATTTTTTCCGTGGTTTCAACGGCTGGTAACTTCGCATCAGAAAAATTGAAGCCCGGTTAGCCAGGTCATGGTCATAGCCAGGATCAAGAATCGGACTCCCCACGCAGCCTGCGCACTTACCGCAAGGCGTGGCAGCCGGATCGTCCAGTTCCTGTGCCAAGAACTCCATCAGACACCCGGCATGTCCCATATAATCACGCATCTGCTGTTGTTCCATTTGCCGGATCGCTGTAATAGCCTCAACATGTTTATGATCGACTCGGTAACCATGTGATGCAGCGGTCAAGTTGTACTTAGACAAGATTTTAGTGATTGGGGAAGGCATTTCTACCGACATGTATTTCAAAGCCTTTTCGAGTTGCGCATTTTTAAGATTCAATCGCGATTCTAATTGCGGCACTGAAAGACCTCCATCCGCCTTTTCCAACTCCCCGAGAATAGCCTCTACATGCCGTTGCGGAGGGAACGCATTACGGATGAAGAAATCAGAGATCTGATCATCCTCCTCCCCGTGCATTAGAATACCAACCGCTTCATTCACCGCCCGCCCGGCCCGCCCGACCTGCTGATAATAGTGCACCACCGAAGCCGGCCGCTGAAAATGGATGACAAACGTAATATCCGGCTTATCAAAACCCATCCCTAAGGCTACTGTCGAAACCAAGACCTTAAGTTCATTATTGAGTAGCTTCTGT
This sequence comes from bacterium, assembly GCA_037141675.1. Classification (GTDB taxonomy): domain Bacteria; phylum Verrucomicrobiota; class Kiritimatiellia; order RFP12; family UBA1067; genus CAIZQW01. The sequence continues at coordinate 1,715 of JBAXCC010000233.1, forward strand.
TCTAGCTCCTCACGCCGAGATGTTCCATTTTCCTCGCCTTCAACATCCGCGTGATAGGCTTCAGCAGAGATCTCGTTGATCCGTAACCATTCGGCTACCCGTTCAGCATCACGTTGAGTCAATGTGTAAACGATTCCGCTACCATCAAGACTGGGGATTGTCTGCGCCAGCCAAGCCATCCGTGCTGCTGGACTTGGCATCTCGATGTTTTGCAATTTAAGGCTTTCCCTCACGAGAGGACCTCGCACAATCTGAATGCCCGCCCCAAGTTGGGAGGCCACATCGTTAACCACCCGATCATTGGCAGTTGCCGTTGTGGCGAGAACAGGAATATTATTCGGTAACGCCTTCAACACATTTACTATCCGCCTGTAGTCGGGACGAAACTCATGACCCCAGTCTGATATACAGTGTGCCTCATCGATAACAAGCAGCCCCACGCGGGCGGCGATATGAGCTAATACGTCTTGCCTGAACTTGTCGTTGGCAAGCCGTTCAGGTGAAATCAGTAGAAGATCGATCTGGTCTTCCTTTAACGCCTGCTCAATTGTCGACCAGTCATCCTTATTGGTGCTGTTAATGGTCGCAGCTCGTACACCAATTCGCCTTGCAGCCTCCAATTGATTTCGCATTAAAGAAAGCAGTGGCGAGATCAGCAATGTCACTCCTGCTCCAGAATCCCTTAGCAAACGGGTTGCAAGAAAGTAGACCATGCTCTTTCCCCAGCCGGTTCGCTGAACAACCAGCAACCGTTTCCGAGCCAAAAGAAAATCAATACACTCCCACTGGCCATCTCTAAACTGAGTATCTGGCCGTCCGAGTGCTGTTCGTAAATAGGTTAATGCCTTTTCTCTCATAGTTTTGTTGAGATTTTAACATAGCAATTTCTGCTATTCGCGCAAAGACGGTTCCGCAACTCAAAAGCCAACATTTGAAAGCGTACCCGACTGGGAGGCTGGTTGTCGAGCCGATTTCCGTGGATTTGGGAAACGAAACTGGCTACGAAACTAGCTACAGCTTCAGCTCCTCATCCGGCTTGCGGAGGGCTAGGTTCTTGGTCTTGCGTTTGGCCTGTTCAACAAGGGAGGAATCCGCCTTCGCGACTACGGCGGACAGGGTGGGCAGTTGAGCGTTAAGAGTTAAACGTTGAACGGCTTATGATCAGAATATGAGCTTCTTCCGGAACCAGTTGTTCTGGATCGGGCGTAATCGGGCGGGAACGCGCGATTTTGAGATTATCCGGCACTTTTTCACGAGAAACCAGCACTAATCCGGCTTAAAGAAACAAAAAAAGGCGACCCGTTTCCGGGTCGCCTTTATTGCATCCACTAAAGTTACGCAAACGGATTTTCATTTGGATACTTCACGCTATCAGGCAACGGCGTATTGATATCCTCGACACCCAGTAGTTTGAGCGCCTCGAAGATCACCTTGCCGGACTTCGCGAAACCGAAGCCGCCGTGATGCGGGAAGCGCTTGCCGATCAGCACGTGACGGTAGAAGCGTGCGAAGTCCTTGATGCCGACAACACCAATGCCCCCGAAGGAACACGGATTGATATCGAGGAACTCGCCTTCTGCGACGTAGCTGACGATCTTTGCATCCGCAGTACTCTGCAAACGGAACATCGTGGTCTCGCCGGGCTTGATCTGGCCTTCGAGCGTGCCGCGTGTGATGTTGGGCTCCTTGCCGGGTTCCATCAGGCGGTGCATGATGAGCTGATATTTCAGCGAGCAGTTCTTCATACAACTGCTGCAGGTGTTGCCGCAATGGAAGCCCATGAAGAGATCCTTGGCCGGCACGCCTTTAAGCTTCGCACCCTTGAGGATGTCTGCCGGTACGGAGTTGTTGATGTCCAACAATGTGGCAGGCACTCCTGATGCACACTGGAGCATGTATTCGGAAACAGCACCATAGAGGTCAACTTCGCATGCAACCGGTATACCGCGCCCAGCCAAACGGCTGTTCACAAAGCAAGGCACAAAGCCAAATTCGCTTTCGAATGAAGGCCAGCACTTATTCGCAAAGATACCGAACGACGAAGCGCCCAGATTGTCTTCATAGAACTTGGTCAGCGCCACTTCATACTGCGCTAGCTTCGGCAGGAGGTCGTTCCACTTGCAGGCGCCCTTAAGTTCCTTGGCCATGTCTGCGGCAACCGCCTTGATCGCTGCCTTATCTTGACCAGCCTTCTTATAGGCGACGAGCAGATCAAGCTCGGAGTTCTCCATCACATTCACGCCCAGATCATAGAGCGGCTGGATAGGAGCATTGCACGCCATGAAGTCCTGAGGACGCGGACCAAAGCCAAATAGCTTCAGGTTGTACAACCCGACCACGACTCGCGCGATCTTTGCGAAATCAGCGATCAGCGGAGCCAGTTCACTTGGAAGTCCAACCGGGTACTCTGGGATATAGACGTTCAAGCGGCGTAGCCCGATGTTGTACGAGCAGTTCAGCAGACCGCAGAGTGCATCACCGCGCTCGCTTGCTAAGACAGCCTTGCCCTCTTCTGCAGCGGCACACGCCATACCAGGGCCAGGGAACTGTTCCAAGAAGATCGTGGTCGGGGCTTCCGGACCAAAGTTTCCAAGATAGACAACTGCAGCATTACAACCTGCAGCGACGAGTTCGTCGCATGCTGAAAGTGCATCAGTTTCATTTTCAATGATCGTCGACGCAACCGCAAAATCAATTTTTTGCTTTTTCAGTTCCGCGGTCAACGCGGTGAGACGCTTCTGCGTCAGCGCTGCCGGGAAACAATCCCGTGATACGCCAACGACGCCGAGTTTAATCTCGGGCATGTTCATGAGGTTCATTTTTATGATTCCTTTCGTTTTTTCGATTCGTAGTGGTGGAGCTGTTAAATCAGAAACACTTATTTCTGACCATAATAGGCACCAGGGCCATGTTTGCGCATGTAATGTTTATCGAGCAAATACTGTGGCAACGGAGCAAGCACCGGATTCAATTCAAATGCGATAGAGGCCATCTGCGCAACCGCTTCGAGCGCAACTGCGTTTTCAACAGCCTTCTTTGGGTTTGGCCCCCAGGTAAAGGGCCCATGCCCTGCAGCCAACACACCGGGAATCGCATCGGGATCAAGGTCCTTAAACCGTTCGGCAATGATCTTGCCGATGTTCATCTCATATCCTTCGGCGACCTCTTGTGCAGTCGGCATGCGTGCCACAGGCACACTTCCGAAAAAGTGGTCGGCATGGGTTGTGCCCAAACAGGGTATTTCGCGGCTCGCCTGTGCAAATGCCGTAGCAAAGGTGCTATGCGTATGCACAGCGCCACCGATATTCGGGAAGGCGCGGTAGAAACAGAGATGTGTAGCCGTATCCGTGGAAGCGGCAAACTTGCCCTCGATTACCTGGCCATCCCAATCAACAACGGTCAGGACATCCGGAGTAAGCCGGTCATACGAGACACCGCTTGGTTTAATCACAACCAAGCCAGATGCACGGTCGATGCCGCTCACATTACCCCACGTGAGCGTCACCAAACCCTGACGAACAAGCTCCAGGTTCGCCTCGCACACAGTTGATTTCAGTTGTTCGAGCATAATTTCTCGCCTCTTATCGCGTCGCTTCACGAATCGCAATGAGGTCCTTCATGACATTGCCCATGTTGCCATTCCACGTCGCGGTTCCAAATCCATCATGCAGTTGCGTATAGAGAGCAAAGAGTTTCTTATACGTCGCAACGTTCTCTTGAATCGGCAGATACACGCGCTCGCGCACCTTTGAAAGTTTTTGCGCTTCAAGCGCATCCTTGAATGCGCCGCCAGCGACTGCACCGAAGAATGCCGCGCCCATCGCACACGTCTGATCGGATGCTGCAACCTTCATCGGCATATTCAAAATGTCCGCATAGATTTGCATGAGAAATGGGCTCTTTACCGCGATCCCGCCACAATTGATGACTTCATCAATCCTGACGCCATAGTGACGTACGCGATTAATAATGGTCAATGCGCCAAAGGCTGTAGACTCAACAAGCGCGCGATAGATTTCGTGTGGTTTCGTGTGGAGGGTCTGACCTAGCAAGAGACCTGACAAGCGCACATCCGTCAATACGGTGCGATTGCCATTATTCCAATCCAATGCAAGCAACCCTGTCGCACCGGGCTTCATGGGACCCGCCAACTCATCAAGTTTAGCAAAGGCTGCTTGGCCTTTGCCGTACGATTCAGGAACAAGATTGTTTGTAAACCAGAGAAAGATGTCGCCCACTGCGGATTGCCCCGCTTCAATTCCAAAATGGTTTGCCATGACCGAGCCATCCACGATACCGCATACGCCTGGAATATCCGCCAATGGTTTTTTCGTGGGCGCGACCATCACATCGCAGGTGCTCGTTCCAAGAATCTTTGCGAGCGTCCCCTCGCGGACGCCTGCGCCAACCGCACCCATGTGGCAATCAAACGCACCAACGGCAATGGCTGTTCCCTGTTTGAGTCCTGTTTTTTTAGCCCATTCAGCAGACAATTCACCCGCCTTGTGCTCGGCCGAATACGCCTTGGTAAAAAGACGGTCACGCAACCCTGCAAGCGCCGGATCTACTGCCGCAAGGAACTCCTTGTCTGGCAAACCGCCCCACACGTCAGAGTAAAACGCCTTGTGCCCGGCAGCGCATACGCCCCGTAACAGCTTCAGCGGATCAACATTTCCTGCTAGCACAGCAGGCAACCAGTCGCAAATCTCAACCCAGCTAAAGGCCGCATTAAAAACATCAGGCGCACTGCGCTTGCAGTGAAGCACCTTAGACCAGAACCATTCAGATGAATAGGTCCCTCCGCATTTTGCCAGATACTGCGGACGAAGCGCTTTTGCCTTCTCCGTAAGCTCAGCGGCTTCAGCGTACGAGGTATGGTCTTTCCATAGCCATGTCATCGCAGCTAGATTATCCTTGAACTCCGGAAGGAATGCCAATGGCGTCCCCTCTTTCGTGACCGGCAATGGCGTCGAGCCAGTTGTGTCAATGCCGATACCGACGACTTTGTCTGGTGAAAAGTCCTTATCCGTCACAATCGCCTTCTT
>JBAXCC010000234.1:0-6658 GCA_037141675.1 bacterium
CCAGTTCACGCCACCCCTTGACATCGCATCGATCCCAATCCAATTTACCCCAGACTTCGACAACGCCTCGATCCCCGTCCAGTTAACTCCACCTCTTGATAATGCCTCAATCCCAGTCCAGTTCACGCCACCACGGCTCATCGCATCTATCCCTGTCCAGTTAACCCCTCCGTGAGACAATGCATCTATCCCAGTCCAATTCACCGAAGCTTTCGACAACGCATCAAGTCCAATCCAGTTCACACCTCCGTGAGATAATGCATCGATCCCCGTCCAGTTGACGCCAGACCTCGACAACGCGTCAATACCCGTCCAGTTTATGCCGCTACGAGAAATTGCATCCACACCACTCCAGTTCACTCCGCCACGAGACAATGCCTCAATCCCTGTCCAGTTAACTCCACCTCTTGATAATGCCTCGATCCCCGTCCAGTTCACACCTCCCCGGCTCATCGCATTGACCCCAGTCCAATTTACTCCCGACTTCGACAACGCATCGATACCCGTCCAGTTTATGCCGCTACGGGTGATCGCATCCACCCCGCTCCAGTTCACCCCTCCACGGGACAACGCATCGACACCCGTCCAGTTCACGCCTCCGCGGGACAACGCCTCGATCCCCGTCCAGTTCACGCCAGACCTTGCCAACACATCTATGCCAGACCAGTTCACTCCACCGCGGGACAACGACTCAACGCCAAGCCAGTTCACGCCGCCGCGGCTCATCGCGTCAACGCCCGTCCAGTTCACTCCTCCCTTACTCATCGCGTCAACGCCCGTCCAGTTCACTCCCGCCGTCGATAACGCCGCGAGATTGCCCCAGTTGATGGTCGACGTCCAGTTCACGCCCGACCCCAGCATCACCGCCAAATTCACCCAGTTCACCCCGGAGGCCGTCATTCTTCCGAGATCCATCCAGTTCGTCCTAACCTCTGCCATTTTCTGGATGTCCTGCCAGTTCGTCCCGACCGCCGCCATTTTCTGAATATCCAGCCAGTTCGTCCCGACGTTGGACATCTTCGCGATATCCGTCCAGTTGACGCCTTCGATTCCTGGGGGAACAGTCTGGGTAAAAAACACATTGACTATCGGACCACTAGTAAGCGTCAGGACACCGGTAACATAGAGCAAATGCCCCGAGTAATTTCCGCTAATGCCTCCGGCATATTTGCAATAGTTGTTGGAAACTGAGCAACCTCCTCCAGAGGTTGTCCCTCCTGTAAGGTCTCGGTAAGTAATCGTGCCACTACCAATCGCTTGCAACACCCCGTCCTTTATCGCGCCAATGTAAAGGTCATAACCGGTCCCGTTCCAGGAAATACCGCCCGTAGCTTGATATTGCAGCATCTCTTGAGTGCGCGAAAACTGTGTAATGCCGATCCAGTTAACCCCGCTTTTTGACATTGAATCGATCCCAATCCAATTTACTCCCGACTTCGATAACGCCTCAATCCCCGTCCAGTTAACTCCTCCTCTTGACAACGAATCAATTCCACTCCAGTTCACACCTGATTTCGACAAAGCATCGATGCCCGTCCAGTTGATGCCGGCTTTTGAAAGCGCGCTGATGCCGGTCCAGTTCGTGCCGGCATCGGCCAACGACTCAATGTCGCTCCAGTTAACCCCCTGATAAGTCATTTTTTTGAGGTCCTGCCAGTTCACGCCCTGCGCCGCCATCATACCGACGTCCAGCCAGTTGATTCCGGCATTGGAGACGCGTCCGATGTCCATCCAGTTGATGTCGGTGCTGGTGATCTTTTTAATGACCGCCCAATTGATCCCCGCGACGCCGATCTCCTGCCATTTGATCCCCGCCTTCGCGAGCGTCCTCAGATCTTCCCAGTTGATGCCCCCGCGCGCGCCCATCTCGCCCAGATTATCCCAGTTCGCTTTCGTAAGCATGGTCGCAAGAGAAACGCTTGTCTGTCCCACCCCGATGGTTTCCTTGATGCCTTTAATGTCCGTCCAGTTGATCGTGTCGGTTGAGGCCTTGATCGCGGTTGCGGTGTCGCGGATCTTCGTCACGTCCTCCCAGTTGATGGAAGTAATTTTGCCTAGCTGAGCCTCCGTTAAACCGCCACCACCGCCGGCCGCGTTCGGTTTATTTGGATTGTAAACCACTTTCGTTTTATACCATGGACCACCGTGAGGATATTTTATGTTGACTTCTCCCATGTAGGTGGCTTCGACACCCAGGCTGGCCAGGCCTGACCAGTTAAATCTGAAAACGTTGGGGGCGCCGAGGGGGACAGCGGCGGCGTAGACCGGCTGACTCCCGGTATCTATTTCCCCCCCGTTGGCATTGGAAACAACCACAGTAATATCGGAACTGTCCCAACGGTTATCCGAGATAATAACGCCGCCTTTTTCCAACCAGCTTTGGATGAAGTAATAAGGGGAGATGGCGGCATTGTAAAGCAGTTCGGAATTGATCGTGTACATCGGAGCGGTGACGTCAAATGCGGAGGAAGTGAGAGAATAACTGCTCATGCCCGAGCAATCTCCCGAGTTAGTACGCGCCCGCAAAGAATACATTTCGCCGACTTTGTTGATCGAAAGATTCTCGAATTGAGCCAAACCTGCTACCGACATCCAGTTGACAGTGCCGCTAAGCGCGCCCGCGCCCATTGAAGGATCGTTGTTAATATCAAGCGTGATCATGCAATTATCTGGCGTAAGGAAATCGCCATTCGCATTGGTGACCCGCACCGCGGGCTGCGGATAAAATTGCTGTTCTGCCATGACTTTCGAGGGCATGTTGGTCGTAAAAACAAGCGCCGCCGGAATCAGATCGCCATCGCCTGAAAAAGTAGAATAGCCGCTCCCGCTGCCGCCCTTAAAATAAGCCGCGTAGCCGGTAGTCGTGCACAAAAAGAAAGAAAGAACGACAAACCAGATAATGCTCCGGTAGCCGGCATTCTTTTTGTGGAAGAAGGAGAGGAAGATCACAGTAACTCTGCCCTCCGGACGAGATCAGGGACAGGTCTGCTTCGCATTCTTAGACCTGTCCCTTCGTGCGTTGCGCGTTTCTCTTTGCGCGTTGCGCGTTTTTCGTTCCCCGTTCCCCGGTTAGTGTAATCATTTCGGTGCCGTCCTCGCCAACCGGCCGCCGGCTTCTAAGTTTGGGGGATCAGTGCGCTGTGCCATATTATTACAAGCAACGATACGGCTTGAGACCGGGCCCATTGCAATGTCAAAAGGAGGATCGCTCGAAAGAATCGCACCTCCGCCCTTGAAACCACTGCCTAAAGCATCGGCCATGGTAATCCCGCGGTCAAAGTGTCCCAAATCAATGCCCGGCCAATCATGATTCGTTGCGTTGCCTTCGTATCCTGTAGTCGTCGTCAGGACGCCGTCACCGTGACTTCCGGTAAAAAAATTTGCAGTTATCGGTGTCCCTATGCACACAACTCTTTCCTCGACGTTATCGCTCAAATTCATACTGCCGTAATAGCCGGCTCCGGCGGCCACACGATCCGTGGCCGTGGAGTCCGTCGCAAACATCCCCACGCGAACAGGCCCCGGGCCATCGGAATCACCGCCAACGAATGTCGTGATAGTAAAATTGCTATTGGCTCCCGAAGGAGCCGAGCACGTTTCGGTGCCGTCTTCCGTGCCGCTTAAGGTCGTGCACTGCACGGCACTCACTTCGCCCCACGCCGGTTCATTGGAAACAGGATATGTCGGACCGCGCGCGGCCTTTTCAAATTCAAGCTCGGTCATGGGCCGCAGCGCCGCGAAATCAGCAACAGCCATGAGGTCGGCCCAGGCAAGGTTGCTGGCCGCGCGGTCAGGCCTGTCGGTCACAAAAGTCACCAGGGCGGGCGGAGCATCGATGGCCGTGCTGTCGCACTGGATCGTATTTCGATGATACACGGTTGAAGTATCAGTCATGACGTATTTATTCGTACACGAAGTACCGCTGATCGTGGTTTTGACGCGATTTATCTGCGCGGCCCGCGGCAGGGAATTCAGGAAATCGACATATTGCTGCTCGGTGAGTTCGTATTTCATGAGATAAAACGCCTGATAGCCTTTGGGAAACGACCGATTGACCGAAGCGCTCGCACCGCTTGCATATTCTCCGGCAGTAGAAAAAAAGGTTTGGAGGTAATAATAAGTTCCTCCGGAACCATCCCCAAAGGTCATCGGTTCTTCGCTTGTAATGTGCCACGGAGCATAATCATCAGACCCCATACGGAAGGCGCCTAGTTCAGTGTTGCCGTCCCCAGCGTAAAACGCGCCCTGTGGGATATAGACCATCTCGATCCCCATGACCCCTACGCCAAGAGTTTTTGCATCTCCGTCCAAGACGCCATCCTTGCCGTAATCCCAGACCAGCTTGACCCCGTTGGCCGTAAGCGTGTGTGACGACGTCGCGCCGGAGAACTGGATAAAAGCGCCCATATAGTCGTTCGGCAAAACAATCTCGATACCGACCGGGGACTTGTGCCCCTGATGCGCGAGCGTGCAATGAGAAACTGTTCCGAGCTCCCCCCTCTTGATGACCACCCAGGCCGCGTCGTAGTTCGTTGAGTCCCTCCAGGCATTATCCCAAGTGATATCGAACTGCACCGTAGCGGTATGGTGAGTGGTGTCCCAGCCGTTGATCATCACGTTGGAAATGCTGAGGCCATTGGCGAGCGCCGGCGTCTGGAAAAAAAGGGAAAGTGAGAATACAAAAATACCCAGCGCTCCAAGAAGTCTGGCCGCAAAACGGTACCGGGAACCATTCAACGCTTTGTCTGTGGACCATGATCCGTGGCCCATGGTCCGTGGTGCATAGATCGTTGCGCCTTGCGCGTTGCGCGTTGCGCTTGAAAAGATACCGGATACCATTTCAGTTTGATTTTTCAAATCCTCAGTTCGGTTCATGATCGCTGACCTCGCTCGTTTTTTTCCGGAAAGGTACCGGAACAATTCCGCAGCACAGTTCCAACCTGTCCAAGTTGATGCAGTCATAAATTCCGCTCATTTTTTGTTCCGGGGTCGTCCGATTCAAATTGTGATTAACTCTTTCAGCCAAACAACTTAACGAGTTTAAATCATAGTCAGATTGTATCATAGGAACTCCGCACGACATAGCCTCTCTTTAAAGCTCTTTAAGGCAATCAATAGCATTAGCTATCACGCATCGCCTCATAACGGCTCATGGATGCAAAGAGACTCAATCAAACCATTCTTGCAGTTACTTATAACTTTTATAACGCTTTTTGTTTTCAGGTCGTTTCCCATAGAAATGACGGCTTCGTCGGAAAAAGTTTCGTCCTGAAATTCTTCCGCGACACGCCACGCGCCTCTGACTTTATAAAGCACGGGGGTATTCTTCTGCGTCGGTTGGATCCATGCGTCCTTTGGGGCGAAGGGGTCGATTTCGTCCATGGCGGGATTATTGCTGCGGGTGTCGAACTGCGTCGTGGGAATCTTTGCGGCAATGATGTGATCCGCCGGCTTAACATTCGGGATCAGAAGGCTCTTGGCAAAGGCGGTCGTAAAAAAAAAGAAGGAGAATAGAAAAAATAAAACAAGGGCAAACGCAGGCTTGCGGGAAATGTTCCGTACGGCGATTTTAAGTGGGCACAAGCTCCCGCTTTTTGACAGCCAAGAAAATATTTTGGACATCAACTGGACTTTCTCAATTTCCGCTTGGGCGTGGACGAGACGCCCCGCGTCAATCGTAACCAGCCCTACCCGGGCCGGCGTGAACTGGACTTTTTTTCTTCACTTCGAGCGCAAAAGCTAACCTCTGTAACACGAAGTATTTAACATCTTTTGCTACTAACTAGAAGTATATCATACATCGGCATTTTTCCTATACAGGAATAGCGAAAAATTAAAAATAATTCAGGGGGTTTTCCACAGGTTTCAAGACCCTGAAAATGGAGGGTTTTTGGGCGCAAGAGGAGGCTATTTCTTACTATTCCTTGAAAGAGGGACTAGAGTACGGGAATTGGCAACTTTTTCACACATCCGGGGGTGCAAAACGTGGGTTGGAACTCACCGCCCTCAGATCTTTTGGAATTCCCTGTAATCTTTGTATTCTTTTTTGAGAGGATAGGCGGGCGCTATAGATTTTGTTTGTTCCAGATCCCAGAGCCTCATACGGGATTCCCGGGCCTCTTCGCTTGCTAGTTTGACGTTCATATAGGCGCGGTATTGTACGATCGCATCGTTCACCCTGTGAAGATGATAGTCGTAAATCACAGCCAGGTTATGATGAGCCCAGGCGTGCTGGGGATTCCACTCAAGGACATGGAGATACTGCGCAACGGCCTCCTGATAGCGCCCCAGATCGTAGAACATATTCCCGAGATCAAAATAGGACTGAATGACCTGCTCTTTAAGCGTGACATTTTCTCTGTCGAGTGAAGATATCTGCCCCATGGCATTTTTAACTGCGACATCGTTCTGCTCCATCCTTGCCACGATCTGATCGCGTTCCTCAGGAAGGATCGCTATTTTCACAGACGCCAGCGCTTTTGCATTCTCGGCGCTCAAAGCTTCCACTTTCTTTTCCAGCTCATTTTTTTGATCGACAGAAAATTTACCGGAGGATTGAAGTTCATCCAGTTCCTTTTTGGATTGCGCGAGTTGAACGTTCAACTCATTCACCTGCCGGCCGACGTCCTGATTCCTCTGAATAGCAAGCTTTTCTACT
>JBAXCC010000235.1:0-6643 GCA_037141675.1 bacterium
AACAGTGTTATTGAGCCTACCTCGCCAAGGAGGCTACCTTGCCAACAAGGATGGCGTTAGCGTAGAGGATTCCATGGTTGCAGTCAAGCCCCTAACTATTTGGATAGCAAGATTATTTCAATCTCGTCTCTATTTAAACTTGCAGCCGAGGTAGGCTTTATGCAAAATACCGAAGTAAGCTTTATGAGGTCCTTGGACTCTAACGACTCGTTTTCTCTACATAAAGCCTACCTCGGAGTATCAGATGGATAAAACACCTATTATTTTCGATGACTGGGAGCAGGCCTTGAAAAAGGATGTCCCCGTCACGCTCCATCAGGCATATCGTGAAGCCATTGTAAAATTCCGCTACTGGCTCCAAGATACAGGGAAGTCGCCGGATGTCGAGACGTTCAAGGAACATGTCGAATGGAAGAAATCTTATCTGCCCCCGGAGCAATTCGAGGTCAGGCTCGAAGCCTTGCGATGGTACTACAAAGAAGGAAGTCGGCGGATAAAAGCGGCAGGGCAAACGAAGGCCCAGACCGTGCCGACAGAAAAAACTCTCCTGCCGATCCCAAAAGCAGTAACACTGGAAATGAAAAGTAGTGTCGATGGCGGTTATCGAACATACGAGATGAACGATGTCCCATCCGCGGGGGCTCGCGATCTGGGTGGTCCGCCATGGGAAAAGGCCTTGGTCAGCCGCATCCGAGAAAAGGGTCTGGCTTGGACAAGTGAAAAAACCTATCGAGGGTGGTGCAGGCGATTCATAGAATCCTGCGGCAGCAAGCCGATCAATGGATTGGACCATGAAGATGTGCGTAGGTGGCTGTCTGATCTGGCAGTGAAAGCACGTATCTCGGTCGCTACGCAGAGCCAAGCCCTCAACGCTGTCGTCTTCTTTTTTCGTGAAGTGCTGAAACGCGATCCAGGGGATTTCAGTGATTTCACCCATGCGAGGCGGGGACGGAAGGTGCCTTCCGTGCTGACGCAAGCTGAGTGCAAGCGATTGTTCGAGGCGATGGAAGGTACCAGCCGCCTGATGGCTGAGCTGATGTATGCGGCCGGATTGCGCCTGTCCGAACTCCTGAGGTTGCGTGTAAAGGATGTGGACTTAGATCGACTCCAGATTGCTGTGCAGTGCGGCAAAGGTGACAAAAGCAGACTGACCATGATCCCCCAGAAACTAGAAGCTGCTCTGCGGGCACATCGTGAGCGGCTGCGCGTGCTGTACGCCAAAGACCGCGAAGCCCAACTTCCAGGTGTGGAACTTCCCGAGGCGCTGGAACGAAAGTGGCCAACGGCGGGCGAAAAGTTTATCTGGTTCTGGTTCTGGCCTTCGCGCAATCTCATGCGCGATCACCGCAGTGGCATCATTCGCCGACATCATGTGCTGGACGTGACCTTTCAAAAGGCGATCCGCGAGGCGGTGGCGACAGCAGGCTTCGATAAGCGTGTGTCGCCGCACACGCTGAGACATTCGTTCGCAACGCATCTGCTGGCAAACGGCACTGGCATACGCGATCTTCAAGATCTGTTAGGCCATGCGGATATTTCCACTACGGAAATCTATCTGCACACAGCGAAGCATACCGGCATCGGCATCCACAGTCCGTTTGACACATTGTAACGAGCCCTATTTCTTGGGCGTTGGCACAGCCTTGCCTAAGCGGGCCAAGACCAGTTTCAGTGCATTCCAGACCTGTAACTTGGCTGCACGCGTCCCCTCTTCATCGCCCTTATTTTCAAAGCGGATGATATAGGACGGATGATAGGTCGGCATAACAGGAATGCCTTCGTAGGCTGTCCACTGCCCCTGAATCCGCATGACCCCTGTCTGGTTCAAGAGCGCCTTGATAGCAGTGCCACCTAAGAGCACAATGATCTTGGGACGGACAATGCCAATCTGTTCACGCAAGAAGGGCAAGCATTTATGAATCTCGTGCTGCTCAGGCGGGCGGTTGTTGGGCGGACGGCACTTGCAGATGTTCGCAATGTAGACATCCTCGCGCTGATAGCCCATGGCATTGATCATCTTTGTGAGGAACATGCCTGCAGCTCCGACAAACGCAAGCCCTTGAATATCTTCATCCTCGCCAGGAGCCTCGCCAATAAACATTACATCGGGCGAATTGGAGTTGCCCTGCCCTAAAACTGTCTTTGTGCGTCCGGCATGCAACGGGCATTCTGTGCAAATTGTGACACGCTCCGCCATTTTCGCAAGCGCCTGCACCCGAGCTTCCGCAGAGAGCGCAACGCCTGTCACCGGCGACCGCGATTCTTCAATCTCAACAGAGTCCGGCAACTTAAATTTCTCAAAGGGGGCAGGCTTCCCGGACGGAGTAACAGTTGCATGACGGGGCTGAGAAACCCCTTGCGGCACAGGTGCTTTTGAAACAGGCGACGCAGCATCCCATTTCGCAAAAAAACCAACAGGCAATTCAACGGTCCGCTGACCCAATTCCTTGAGCAACGTCACATGCTGAATCACCCCATCAATACTATCACTCCACTCAGACATTAACCACCCATCTGTAAATTAAAAGATGCGCCTAGTTTACGTCTTATGCTGTCATAAGAAAAGACAAAACCTAGAGTTGACAAATAATAGCCGCTCCTCATCTGATGAGCTTCTCAAAAGCGATATGAGGGGAAAGACTCAAGAGCGGCTTAACAACCTCTCCTTTCGCCTGTTTCTCGGGTTCGGTATAGGCACCGTAGAAATTGCTGTTGCAATCGATCCAGAGTGTGATGCGTCTCATTTCCTCAGATGTCAGCTGCAGTTCATGATGCCCCTTGGCCAAGAGCTGGTACAGCTTTGAAACACGCGCGCCATCCTGAGCCGGCAGTGAATATTCACGTCCGTTGATCTTGATCGCACCATTACCTCCATTTTTGCCCCAGGCCATGCCCTGCAGTTTCGCAAATGATTCGGACCAGCCATGCGTTCCAAACTTCGTCCCGCTTAGACTGGGGCCCTGCTTTCCATCAACACCTTTTGCGTGGCAAGCAACACACTTGGCGTCCAACACCGGCTGAACCAGCCTTGCGAAGGTCAACGGATAAGAGCCTTCTCCTTCAGGCTTGATCTTCGACGGCGGCCGCGTCAGTGCCATCAGCGCTTTGCCGCCGGCGTTCTTCGGTGAGGTGTTCTTGCCCTCATGACATCCCACGCAGGCCATTGTCTCGCCCGGATGCAGGTAGGTCTCCGACCTCATACTCATCACGCAGAGACCCTTCTCATCAATCGCCTGAAAATAGACCGGTATCTCCGTCGGCATCTTGAAATGCACGCTGCCGTCCTCTTCGACAGGAACCGTCCCCAGTACTCCGCGCGCCAACGACTGAGCCGCCTTGCCGATATTCGGGTAGTTGATCGTCAGGTTCGGCTTGGAGAAAATATTTACGATCCTCAGCTCCTTGATCTTCGTCCCTTCAGGAAACGCATATTCACCCTCGTAGATATTCATGATGGTCACAACGCCCTCGGAACGATCTTCGCCCTTGACGCTATCAGCCTTCGCCTGTGTCGTCTTGATCGGTAACGCCGGCGGACGAGGACGGGACTTAAACGGGATCGGATCGAGCGCCGCGATCTGGCTGTCACGATAGAGCAGTTCCCGGTTACCAAAACTGTCGATCAAATAAAGACCATAGTTGCTTTTACCGGAATCATAGACCGCGAGATAGTAATCTTCGCTCAGCGGCCAGGGTTGCCCATAGAGCTCGCCATTCGGATTGTGCTTGCCGCTGCCGGCGTTATGAGGCTGCCCGGGAGCACTCTCGGATTCTGGGAAAAGGGCTTCCGGGGTGATGCGCTTGAGCTGAGACATCGCCTTGTCGTCCTTCTCCATGAGATCGATCAGCACAAGCGACCCATAATTCTGTCCATGGTGCGGCGCGGCAACGCCCACATATTTATGGGAGTTCGGAATTGCCCTGTTAGCAAGCTCCATCCAGGGCCGTATTTCCCGCTTATCCGGCCAGTTCCCGTGGTAACTGCGCGGATCGCGCCCGTCAGGAAAGCAGTGCCAGATGTGATGCGCAATATCAGAGTCGCGATCGACGTAATCCCAACGCGAGTAAATAATCATCCCGTCATTGTCAACGCTCGGATGCCACTCATTGGTATCGTGATAACTAAACGGCATGACATCGCTGCCGTCCGGCATCATGGCATGCAGCGTGTAGGTCGAGCAAAGCCGCGTACCGCAACGCTGATTACCGCCGATGCGATCAGATATGAAAACGATCCTCCCACTCGGCAGAAAACACGGATCAAAATCATTATGACGCCCGAAGGTCAGTTGCGTCAGATTACGTGCTGCGCCAGTCTCTGGGTCCAAGTCTGCCTTGAAGACATGAAACACGCGCTCCGACAGCCAGAGATAATGGCCATAGCCGGCTTTCTTTTCTAGAAAATGCTCGTTCTTAATACGCTCCAGCTGGTCCGTCATTGAATTTGGATCGAAGTCCTTCGGGATCTCCCGCTGTGCTTCCGTAAACGCAAACAGGATGCTCTTGGCATCGTAGTCTAGTTCAAGGGAGATGAACGAGCCTTTGTTATCAATAATCTTATCCTTCAGCGGGCCGTTCGCAACAGAAACGTCCTTCAGGATACTGACCGCTTCGGCCTTATCGCTGAACGCATGATTCAAGACAAACACCCCGCCCTGGGGGTCCTGGTTGAATCCCAGATACTGGTCAACCATGTGAACAGCACCAGCACGCTGTTTGTTGTGTTTAACAAAAAGGATCTTGTCAAAGTCCAGCAAAGGGTTCTGGAACGCTACCTTCCGGCGCAGCGTCGTCACCTGCTTAAAGAGCGCCTGCTGCTGCTCGATTGTCAGATTCGGTTTATTTTCGTTCTGCAACGCTGCCAGCGCCTGGGATTCATCGATCAGTTTCAGACCGCGCTTCCTCTTCTGCAGATCCGCAATAAGCGCAGCTGTCCTGCGCAGGACGATATCGACCGGCGTCTTATCAGTGTCCAGAATCAGTGCCTCCTGGTGGAGACTCTCTTTAGCCAGACGTTCGTTATTCCAGTTCGGGCGATCAAGGATCTGGGCGGCAAGTACACCGAACTCACCAGCGTAAAGGGGACTCTTCGGACTGGACGCTTTATTCTTGGCCTGCTTCACGCTGGGTGCTGCCTTCTTCGGCGCGGCCACGGTACAGCATTCCGCAAGTCCTTCAATCTCTTTGGCAATGACAATAGTCCCCCACTTATCCATTGAGGGTATCGTCAGCTGGTCGTCCTTCGTGACAGTAAGCTTATAGAAAACTCCTTTGTAGGTTCCACCAACCTCTACCGTCGTTGAACCGATCTCCTGCCACTCCCCCACCAATTTGAGATCTTTCGGTGATTTTTTCGCGCCGATCTCTGTCTCCAGGATGCAGATATAGAGATCTCCGTCCTCTTTCACATTCAGTTCTATCGAAGAAGCTCCTTTATGATTATGCAGGGTGTATTGCATACCCAGCACTTCTTCAGGAATCTTCTGAAAGGTATAATCGCGGTTTGCATTGACCAGAGCCTTCTCCTTCAACACACTATACATTAGTGTATTGTCGCCCTTCACATGGACCTTCGCCGCCATGCCGGAACAGGCCATAAGCAGTAACACGGCGTATATCATCAGCTTCATAAGCTTCTCCCCTTTAAATTCTTAATCCTTAAGGTTACAAGGATACTCATTCATGCTCGGACTGTCGAGTACCTTTCTCTTTTGACACCTCTGTTTTTATCGTTCTCCTCCTCTTGCCAGAAGGGTCAATCCTGATGTATAATGCGAACGAATGAAGAGTTCCTCCCCCTTTACCCTTAAAGCGCCCTTTGAACCGACAGGAGACCAGCCGCAAGCGATTCAGAAGCTTGTGGAAGGACTTTATGCCGGTGCGACTCGGCTCACGTTGGAGGGCGTCACTGGCTCGGGCAAGACCTTCACCATGGCGAATGTCATCCGCGAATGGGGACGCCCCGCGCTCATTGTCTCGCATAACAAGACCCTCGCCGCACAACTCTTTGCTGAACTGAAAGCCTTCTTTCCAACGCATGCCGTCGAATATTTTATCAGCTATTACGACTACTATCAGCCAGAAGCCTATATTCCCCAGACCGACACGTACATTGAAAAGGACGCAGCCGTAAACGAAGAGATCGAGCGCTACCGTCTAGGGGCAACCAATTCGCTGCTGGGACGGCGCGATGTGATTATCATCGCCTCGGTCTCGTGCATTTACGGTTTAGGTTCGCCGGAGGACTACAAGCAGATGCTTGTGGACCTCAAGCCAGGGCAAGCCTGCGTGCGCGAACAGATGCTTGAGGAACTGGTGGCCATCCAATACACGCGCAATGATTACGAGACGCAACCTGGCACCTTCCGTGTGCGAGGCGACACGGTTGACATCTTTCCCTCTTACAACACCTCCGGTGTCCGCGTCTCCTTCTTCGGGGATGAAATCGAGGAGATTAAACGCTTCGACCCCATCAGCGGCAAAACCGAGAACCCGCCCCTGCTCCGAGCCGTGATATCTCCTGCAAAACATTTCGTGATGCCCAAGGAGAAGGTCAATCAGGCGCTCTGTCGCATCAGCGAAGAACTTGATGAACGCCTTAAGGAGCTGGAGAGCATGGGCAAACTCCTTGAAGCGCAGCGCC
>JBAXCC010000236.1:0-6621 GCA_037141675.1 bacterium
GTAGAGCGCCACGCTGTGATTGCAATAGGCATCGAAGTCAATCGTCATGCCACCGGCGTAAAAGCGATTTCCCAGCGTGGAGACGCGCGAGGAAACGTGGGCCCATATACCGCGGTGTCCTGGGTTTCGGACCTCGCATCCGCGAACCATAAACGCACCCGCATGTTTCTTCGCACTGATTGCGTTGACTGATTTCGTTCCTGTGTGCGCATCCACGGCAGAAAGATTGATCTGAACGCCGTCGAGAAGGAACGTGTTATTGCCCCCCATCCCGCTGAAACCATCGTATACCTTGCTCGCGCTGAACAGCTTCCCGCCAGAAAAAGAGACACATCCTTTGCCAGTCATGGAGACGAGCTGGTCACGTTGCTCGTCACTCGCCTCATTGGTGATCGACCCAGCGAGAAGCACGCACGTATGATCGGGGATCTTGAGTCCCTCTTTGGCTCGGACAACAAAACGACCCACCAACTTAGCGACAATGACTTTATCGGGATTCGCACTGCGAGTCTCAAGGAGTCGCTCTGTAACAGTCTTCACATCCATCACGGTTGATCCGGCTTCGATGGTGATATCACAGCGTTCCATAGACATGTCTTTTTCTCCAGATCCTTTCCAGATCACCTTTTCAGTGTGTGGACTGGAAACCGTCGGCGGATTGAAATAGCTGTTTCCGGGAGCAGCGACATCCGTCACGCTGATCCCGGCGTTGGATTGCAGGAGGTTATTCTTGCCGCCAGCGATGAGCTGCTTGCGATTGGCGAAATTGTTCCAGCCGACGGTCGCGGTCTTTCCACGGAGCTCCGCACCGAGTTGATTGTCCTGAATGGCATTTTCATAGACCAGCGTGTATTCACTCTCCGCCCGCAAGACGATACCTGTGCCATTGGCAATGATCTGATTCCGGGGAAGGGTGTTGTCACGC
Organism: bacterium; assembly: GCA_037141675.1. GTDB lineage: Bacteria > Verrucomicrobiota > Kiritimatiellia > RFP12 > UBA1067 > CAIZQW01. The sequence goes on from JBAXCC010000236.1 coordinate 926, forward strand.
GAGGAGACAGATATGCCAATGGCATTTGCACCGCAGATATTGTTGGCGAGGATGCTCGAGGGTGACTCGATATCAAGACCAGTGCCACGATTGCCTGTGATGCGATTGTCGAGCGCCATAAACTGATTGCTCGTCCGAACGGTCACGCCGTTTCCACCGCATCCAGTGACACTCGAACGTGTGAGGGAAACGCCGTCCCCATAGCGGTCAGCGCCACGTCCGACGATGCTCACCCCTACTCCTCCGCAACGGGTGATTGCCAAACCATCGAGATACACCTTGCCGCTGTTCTCAACGCGTATGCCGGTCACACCCCTATTCGATCCATCAATCATTCCGACTTCTGATCTCCGACCTCCGGTATCTGATTGAAAACTCACATATTCTGCGTCCTTGACGAGAACCAGCTCGCGTGCCGTACAACCTGCATCCGCGATGATCCGTGCACTTTTGCGAAAAATAAAACAGGTTCGCTCCTTTGGGGCAAGCGGCACGTTCGAGATGCTTATGATGCCCTCGATTCTAACCACAAGAACACTCTGCGTGTCCGTGGCACGCGCCTTGTCGAGCATCTGCTGCGCCTCCTCGCCTGTCATTGCCCCAAGCTTAATAGGCACCACCATTTCTCCTGGGCTGAGGACAAACTGCATCTGCGGTGTTTGATAGAAATCAGGCCCCAGATGTAGCGACTCAACCGGCGTGCCGAGTGCGACCTTGGGTGTTCCGTCAACATCCGTGCCGGGCAGCCCCAAGGATATCGCCTCCGCCTGAACCAAAGGCAACCCCAAAGTGACTGCCACGATTATGATCATGTTATTTTTCATGGTCTATTATTCTCTTCCGACCGCTTTGACAGAAGACAAACAAGCGGTGTTGGGCTGTATTTAACCATAATCTGAAGATTTTGTCATGTAGGCAAAAGGAGTGACACGGAGGGAGAAGTTCTAAAGTTCGAGCCGGCTTCGCTTGAAAGCTACGCCGTGCCAGGGAAGTTCTAAAGTGCTAAAGTTTGCGCGAGCGCTAGTAAATCGCGTGCTACCCGCGCTGCCCGAGGGCAATGGGCGGTCGGCAGAGGGCAACAGCTTGGGCGCGCGAATGGACGTGAAGTTTTTCGTAGATGCGTCGGACGTAGGTGCGTACAGTGTCGTAGCCAAGCCCCATCTGTTCGGCAATTTCCTTGAGGAGAAAGCCTTTGGCTAAAAGATCCAAGACATTCTTCTCGCGATCGGAGAGCTTCTCGACTTCGTTGTTGGAGGATGTACTGACATGGAAGGATTGAACCACCTTGCGTGCAATTTGACTACTCATAGGCGAGCCCCCCTGAGCGACATCGCGCAAAGCCTCCAACAAAGCTTCCGGCGGAGTCTGCTTGAGTAGATATCCCGTCGCGCCTGCGCTCAACGCCTCGAAGACCTGCTCAAGATTGTCATAGATGGTGAGCATGACGATCTGCAATTTCGGATACCGTGGCTTAAGCTGTCGTACACACTCCACGCCATTCATGCCCGGCAGATTGATATCCATCAGCACCACGTCCGGACTATTTTGTGCAATGCCCTCGAGTGCTGCTTCAGCGCAGTCATAACACCCCGCGCAGCAAAACTCTTTGCTACGATTCAAAAGACGTTCAAGCCCTTGTCGAATGACAGTGCCGTCCTCCACAATCGCAATTTTTGTTTTCGTTTCCATATCGCCTTTGCGCACTATATTACCCTTTATTAACCTTTCGGTTCAAGTCGGCAAAAGGAGTGACGCGCGCCCCAGGGAGAGAAGGGGTGAAGTCCAGTGCCAATTCAATTCGCGTGCCTTCATGGGGAGTGCTCTGAAGCGTGAACCGACCGCCCAAGCTCTCGATCCGATGCCGCATATTTTCCAATCCGTTTCCGACAGGGCATCCTGGCAAGACGCAGTCTCCTTTATCGGCCATGGTTGCAACGGGACTCTTAAAGCCGCAACCATTATCTTTAAGCGTTAACGAGAAAGACTCCGCGTTCATTTCAAACCGAATCTGCACCTGTGAGGCAGAGGCGTGCTTGACCACATTATTGAGAGCTTCCTTAATGACCATGAAGAGATTATGCCGGACATCCATGGTCAGTTCGTGCGTCAGAGACGTACCAGGTATATCCATCAAACAGCGAATACCCGCGGGTCTCAAATACTCCTCAGCAAAATGGCAGACGTAGCTGACGAAACTCTCGACACTGTCGTTTCGTGGATTCACGGCCCAGACGATCTCGGAAAGGGAACGGCTCAGTCCGCGTGCCATGTCACCGATCTTCCGCACGTCTGACCTGATTTCATCGGGGGGCGCATCAACACCCTGTGCGAGGTCGCTGAGAAGTGTGATCCCTGTCAGTTCGGGTCCCATCTCGTCATGAAGATCCTTGGCGATTCGCATGCGTTCGCGTTCTACAGCGTGCTCGTGTTCCAGACGCTCGATCCGTTGTTGATTCCGTCGGCGCTCGAAAGCGCGGATCGTACCTCCGGTCACGGCCAGAAAACCGAATAAACACGCCACCTGAAACCACCAAGTCTGCCAAAAGAAGGGCAATACCGTGAACGACAATGCCGCTCCGGATGGGATCCATTCTCCATCATACGTACGAGACTGCACACGAAAACGGTAATCCCCCGGGCGCTAGGCTCCAAAGTAGGCTGTCCGTCTTTGCCCGGCTTCCACCCAACTGGAATCAACCCCTTCCAGCATATATCGAAATCCCAACGAGTCAGAAGCTGCAAAACTCAACGCCGTGTAATCCACCTCCATCTGCAATACACCCGGACCGACAGACGACAGGTGGGCTACTTTTCTGAGATTGAGCAACTCCGATTGGCCACTCTTTGGATAAAATATAGGGGAATCTGAGGCCGCAACCATGCGTGCATTGACTGTCACGCGCTCAATGACCGTGGGGAACGCGCCCTGCTTGGGTACCTCTATCCGATCGGGACGGAGAATCGCTACACCCGTCAACATAGACATCAGTACGTTTCCATCTCCTGTACACACAGCATCCGGCCAGAAGCCCAAATTAGCCTGCAAATTAGGTTGATCTTCCCCACGCCCAAACAGCACCGAGCGAACATGCACGACTTTGTTTTCGACCAATGCATCAAAGTCCTTGAGCGCCACATAAAAAATTCCGCGATTACCGGCCATCCATAGTCGGCCTTGTTCATCTGAAATAATCTGAGAGACATAGTCATCCCACAACCCCTCTGTTACGCGAATCGAGAGGAACCGTCCATCCTTAAGCCTGCCCAACCCCCGACCGGCATACCCAATCCACAGGCTGCCATCGCGGGTTGCATGAAGGCAACGGATAGCGAACGGCTCGGATAACGTCTGGAATGTCTCCTCCGTGAGCCGGTCATCTCTGACCCGGAAAAGACGCCCTTCAACAGAAGACACCCACACATTTTTATGTGTATCCTCGACCAGTGCCCGCAGAGTTAGCGGGGTCGGAAACTCAAATGCCTTGAACGCCCCATCTCGGAATCGGTGGATGAACTTTCCAGTGTCCGGACCGACCCAAACATCCCCGTTGGCACTTACCATTAACATGCGGACATTCCTTGCCACAGGTGGACGGGCTGGACACAAAGCCGCAAAGATGCCCTTGTCATAGCGGATCACACCTTTATTGCGCGTTCCAATGTAGACCGTCCCATTGGTGGAAGCAGCCACACATGTGGCCTGACCTCCTTGCCACCCCGCATCGTTGGAAACGAGTGCCCACCCGTCTTCCTGTGAACGCGCCAACAACCCATTATGTCCGACTGCCCAGATTGAACCGGACGCATCCTCGCAAACCGACTGGACCGAATCAAACGGCAATCCCGAATCCAGCCCCATAATCTCCAATCGCCGAGGACGTACGCGGTTGAGTCCGCCGCCTTGTGTTCCGACCCAGATATTACCCTCCGAATCTTCAGAAATACTGAGAATGGACGGATGCGAAATAAGAACCCTTCGCCAGCCTTGCTTATCCAAATAAAACAATCCGTCAGAGGGTGTTCCTGCCCAAAGACGCCCCTTCCTGTCCTCGTATAGAGACGTGACCTGCACGCCAGCATTGACCGGCAACAAATTTCCGAACGGCTGCGGCTCAGCTGCTTCACGAACCCGATAGAGCTGTCGATCGGCAAAGAGCCAGACTCCTCCTGTGCACGCCGTATGGAGGATGGCGGAAGACTTTCCAAGAGTGAAAGCGATCTCAAAGACTTCATTGCTGAAAATACCCACCTTCCCAGCGCGGGAGAACCAGAGCAATCCATTCATATCGCTCGCAAGAAAACAGGGGCCTTCTTCCGTCAAACCGTTTAAGGCCCCGTATTTTTTTACAATACCTTTTTGGACAGAGAAAATCACACCCTGACTGTCACTCAGCCAGATGACTCCCTGTTTGTCCTCTGCCATAGAGCGAATCTGGTACGTAGAAAGACCGTCCTTTTTGCTGAATGCGTGTATAACCGAGCCACGCTCCAGGCACACCAATGCACCCCGATCTTTGGCCACCCACAAGCGCCCCCGGTGATCCAATAACATGACACGGATGAACCCTGCCTGTACCCCCGCTTCGTTAACGGCTGTCGCCACTTGGAACCGCATTCCATCGAAGCGATACAGCCCCACCTGCGTCCCGACCCACAAGTAACCGTCCGGGTCTTGTTCGACGGCCATCACCTTGTTTTCTGGCAGCCCGTGCTCTGCCTGCCAGGCCCGTGCAAAGAACGAGGTATCCATCTGAGCCACGGCCAAACAGTACGTCGGCACGCTGACAAATGCAATAAGGCTCACGCCCGATGTTATGGTAACCCAAAGATTAAACATTCTCTCTATAAACTGCATTTTTTCAGGCTCTCGCATCACAATACCATCATCTCATACCCCATAATCTTGTATCTCAAGAAGAATAAACACCCACATCATTAACCGAGTTCACTATACTCTACTACGGATCAGATTGTCTACCAGATTTCTCGCCATCCAATTGAGAATATTATGGCATCAAGAGAGATTCAGATTTTAAAAGTTATGCCTTGAGTTTTAGTGTCCCGAGCGTTACAATTTTTACTCATGGAGGAGAAGCGAATGAATGTACAACAGGAAGTCGTGTTCTTTTGTTGGCGGTGTGGCCAGAAGTTCGCGGTGCCGGGCTCCTTGCAAGGAGAGCCCTTGAAGTGCCCAGCGTGCGAATGTCGGTTGACGGTCCCAACGAAAGAGGCCTTTGTTGATCAAAAGAGCCCCGCTCCGAATGTTGATCCGCTCGTAGTAACGGAAAACGACCTGACCTTCAACTGTGAGCACTGTAACTGGGAAATCATAATGGACAAACGCGGCGCCGGGATGATCTTGCCATGCCCTGGATGCGGCGAATTGATCGAGGTTCCTCAGCCACCACAAGCTTCGACGGATGTGTGCGTGGACATCAACGTGTAGCAACAGTGTTAGTATAAGCGGACAATAGTCGATATAACAAATACCCACTGCCTACTGTCGGGTGTGATTCATTTTAGTTGAAATGAATCACACCAGGTAGGAGGTAGCAGGTAGGATGGAGGAGATAATCGCCAATAGAAACAGGCATTTTAGTCAGAACGATTGTTTGCGTAAGCCTTGAAAGTGTGTCCTCACTCAAGAGACAACAGAGAATAACCGATAAAGAATTTCTAACATATTTCAAATCAAT
>JBAXCC010000237.1:0-6500 GCA_037141675.1 bacterium
GTAGCTCAGTTGGTAGAGCACCACGTTCGCAACGTGGGGGTCGGGAGTTCGAATCTCCTTCGCTCCACCATGTATAAAAGATCGCCTATATATACTAGCCGATCTTTTCTTTTGTTTTAACTGTGGCTGTCGTTTAGACAACCAGTGATATTTGTGGCTTGTCTCAAATGCCAGACAGCCCTGTTTTCGGAGCAATGTGAATGCAAGTCTCAGTTAAAGAGGCAGCGACTATTCTTAACGTTTCTGATGAAACGATCTATAAGTGGGTCAAGGATGAGGAAATCCCCTCGCACACGATAAACGATCAGGTTCGTTTCAACCGGGCTGAACTGCTCGAGTGGGCTACTGCCCACAACATTCAGGTTTCGCCTGATCTTTTTACCGGGGATCACCCCAACAAGTCCAGGTTGCCGACCATTTCAGAGGCGCTAAAGCTTGGCGGCGTGGCCTATCACGTCGGCGGCCATGACCAGCCCTCTGTATTACGAGCTGTCGTCGATGTGATGAAACTCCCAGAGGAAGTCGACCGTGAATTCCTCTATCAAGTTTTGTTGGCCCGTGAAAGTCTGGGGTCCACAGGTGTAGGCGACGGCATTGCCATCCCGCATGTGCGCAACCCGGTTGTTTTACATGTTGCCCAGCCGACTGTGACGCTCTGCTTCCTCGAAAACCCAATCGATTTTCACGCAATCGATGAAAAACCCGTTAACACGCTTTTCACACTCATCAGCCCCACCGTGCGGACACACTTGCACCTGCTCTCACGACTCGGGTTCGTTCTCAGAAACCCAGAGATCAAAGCGGCCTTGAAGCGCCAAGCCCCCAGCGATGAGCTGTTGGCCATGATCGCCACTGCCGAATCCACTATTCCTAGTTAACCCCTTTTCATAAAGGCTATCTGTGTTCCTTGACCTGATTCTTTTCGCCATTGTTCTTGTGGCCACTAGCGGGCTGCCAGGACTCCTTATGGCTAGGTCATCGATCAGAGGGGAACGAATCGCCGCACTACTCATGGTCTGCGGCACCCTGTTGGGCTTGTTCTGCGCCGCAGCTACGCTACTTTGGGGCAAACAGCCCGCTTCGTTTTTCCCTTGGCCCGCAGCAGGTAATGGTATGGTCGGGCTCGATGCCCTGAGCGCCTTCTTTCTTGTACCTGTCTTTCTGGTGGGTGGACTCGGCTCCATCTATGGACTGGGTTACTGGCCCCAAAGACAGTATCCCAATAACGGACGCAAACTCCGCCTCTTCTGGGGCCTTTTAGTGGCAGGAATGGGATTGCTGGTCATCAGCCGCCATGCAATGATTTTCTTGCTAGGCTGGGAATTCATGGCGCTCTCCGCCTTCTTCCTTGTCGCCACAGAGGACCACCGCGCAGAGAGTCGGCAGGCGAGTTGGATCTACCTGTTCGCCACGCATGTGGGAACATTGACCCTCTTTGGCCTCTTCGCGTTATGGCGCCACGTGACTGGCTCGTATGACCTCGTGCCGGTTGCACAGAATGTTCTGAGCCTTGGCACGCTGCACCTTCTTTTCTTTCTGGCCATACTTGGATTCGGTCTCAAAGCAGGCGCGATGCCGCTCCACTTCTGGTTGCCTGGCGCACACGCAAGCGCCCCTTGCCATGTTTCAGCCATGCTTTCAGGCGTGGTGCTGAAGATGGGCATCTATGGCCTGGTGCGCTGGCTGTCGCTGCTGCCAGCACCGCCTGCCGCATGGGGAAGCATCATCCTCGCACTGGGCGCAATCAGCGCCTTGCTGGGGGTTGTCTTCGCGATCGCCCAACATGATCTCAAACGCCTGCTGGCCTATCACAGCGTCGAGAATGTCGGCATCATCCTGATGGGACTCGGCGTCGCAATGTTAGGACGTTCATCTGGAAACTCGGAGTGGATCGTCCTGGGGCTTGCCGGGTGCTTTTTGCATGTGTGGAACCATAGCTTCTTTAAATCCTTGCTCTTCTTCTGCGCGGGCGCGGTTGTTCACACCGCGCACACGCGACAGATCGATCGGCTGGGCGGACTAGCCAAGCGCATGCCATGGACTGCGGCCTGCTTCTTGATCGGAGCAGTGGCCATCTGCGGGCTGCCTCCGTTGAATGGTTTTGTGAGCGAGTGGTTCGTCTATCTCGGTCTCTTTAAAACCGCGCTCTCCGGTGGAATGGCTGCGATGATCGGCGTGCCTGTTCTGGCAACAGTCGGCGCGTTGGCAGTCGCCTGCTTCGTGAAGGTCTACGGCACGGTCTTCCTGGGCGAACCGCGCACTCCGGCCGCGGCCCATGCCCATGAGGCACCCTTTTCCATGCGCCTCCCCATGGCCGTGCTCGCGGCGACGTGTGTCCTGATCGGACTCCTCCCTGTGCTGGTCGGTCCGGTCCTCGATGCGACAACGGCCTGTTGGCTCGCAAATACAGGAACAGAGACCGGGCCTCTCGTGCATATCGCCCCTCTGGGCGTGATCAGCGTGTTAGCGGTTTCGTTGACCTTCTGTGTGGCCGGCCTGGCGGCTCTCCTGTTCCGTCGAAACCCCGCCCCGCGTCATGTTCTCACCTGGGACTGCGGTTACGCACGCCCCACCAGCAGCATGCAATACACGGCCACCTCGTTTGCGCAGATGATTGTCTTCCTCTTTTTCCGCATCCTCCACCCACACGGACGGCGACCGCGCGTGATCGGACTCTTCCCGTTGCCGACCCATACGCACAGCCATGTGGATGATGCCGTGCTGGACCGGGTGCTTTTACCGACTGGAAACAAAATATCTACCTGGATCACGTGGGCTCACCATTTTCAACGCGGCCTGACGCAACATTATGTGCTGTATATCCTATTGACGCTGCTTGTGATGCTATGCACGCTATTTCCGTTTAAAGCGCTAATCACCCAATGGTTTGCGCGATGAAATTATTGAAGAGAGAGTTTTTAACACGATGAATGTAGTGTATCTTTTATTGACTGCTATTGTTTTGCTTGCCTTAAGCGGCTTGCCAGCCTGTCTGTTGTCGGCACGTTCGGCCATGGGACAGCGCATGGCCACCGCGCTCATGTTGATCGGAAGCGTGCTGGGACTCGTCAGTGTCGCAGTGGCTCTCTCCGCTCCCCATGCACCCACGTTGAGCCTCGCATGGGGCTTCCAGCAAAGCCGTTTTACAGTTGAGATCGATCCGATCAGCGCTTTGTTCCTAGTCCCGGTTTTCATTGTGCCAGCCTTGGGTTCTATTTACGGATTGGGCTATTGGAAACAGGCTGAACATCCAGCAAACGGACAACGTCTCGGGCTCTTTTACGGATTGCTCGCCGGAGCTATGGCGCTGGTCGTCATCGCACGTGACGGCATGCTCTTTTTGGTTGCCTGGGAAATGATGGCATTAGCCGCCTACTTCGCCGCCACAGCCGAAGATGACAAACCTGAAGTGCGCCGTGCAGGCTGGATATACCTGATCGCCACACACATCGGCACGCTCTGCCTGCTCGCCATGTTCGCCCTCTGGCGGCATGCAGCCGGATCGTTCGCCTGGAACGCAGGACATACGTTTTCATCGGAAATGTCCACCGCCCTTTTTGTGCTGGCCCTGATCGGTTTCGGCTTCAAGGCGGGGCTCATGCCGTTGCACGTCTGGTTACCTGGCGCGCACGCTAACGCGCCCAGTCACGTATCTGCAGTCATGTCGGGCGTCATGCTCAAGATGGGTATTTATGGTATTGTGCGGATGACCATGCTATTGCCGACAGGCGCGACATGGTGGGGTCCGGTGCTGCTCGCCATCGGCGCGGCCTCTAGCGTCGCGGGGATCGCCTTCGCCATTGGCCAGCGTGACCTCAAAAGGATTCTGGCCTACAGCAGCATCGAAAACATCGGCATCATTACGATGGGGCTGGGACTCGCATTGCTCGGCCGTTCGCTCGGCCATCCGACGTGGGTCTTACTGGGAATGGGCGGTGCGATTCTTCATGTGTGGAACCACAGCCTCTTTAAATCGCTGCTCTTCTTGAACGCGGGCGCCGTGATCCACGTGGCAGGGACGCGCGAGATTGACCAGATGGGCGGTCTTGCAAAACGGGTGCCGCACGTGATGGTTCTCTTTGTCGTGGGAGCGGTTGCCATCTGCGCGTTGCCGCCCCTGAACGGATTTGTGAGTGAGTGGATGCTCTATCTTGGGTTGTTCCGCACGGTGGGCTTCGGCACGGAAACAGGCGCGCCGGTAGCGGCATTAGCAGCCGTAGCGCTGGCAATGACAGGCGCATTGGCCGTGGCCTGTTTCGTAAAAGTGCTGGGCACGGTATTCCTCGGCGTGCCGAGGCGGCCAGAGGTGGAACCTGCACACGAACCTGAAGCAACCATGCTGGCACCCATGCTCGCATTGGCCTGCGGCTGTATTGGCATCGGCTTGTTTCCGTTATTCGTAACCCCGCTGTTGGACTCGGCGGTCCAGACATGGGCACCATCCGCAGTTCCGCTCTCTATCGCGATCATTCTACCGTTGAAAGCGCTAACAACGATGGGAGTTGTACTTATAGATCTCGTGGCAGGTGTAGCTCTCTTCATGGTCGTTCTCTTGCGGTCGAAGCGTCTCCGCCTAGGGCTCACCTGGGACTGTGGCTATGCGCGCCCCACCCAGCGCATGCAATACACAGGTTCCTCGTTTGGCGACTCGATTGTCAATCTGACCTCGTTTCTCGTGTGGCCTAAGAATTTTCAGACTGCCCTGCGGGGTCTCTTCCCTCGCTCATCCTCTTTCAATCGGCTCGTGCCAGATACTGTGCTCGACCGGCTGGTGACGCCGTTGCTCAGTATGGTCGGGCGCACGTTGCCGCGCCTACGCATCATCCAGCAAGGCCAGGTGTATATGTACGTGCTTTACATCCTAACCATCATGATCGTGCTTCTCATTGTAGGAAACGTATGGAGTTCATAAAACTATGATCACTATTTTTATCCATGTGGCTATCCTGTTGATCCTGCCGCCGTTATTGCTCGGCGTGATCACGAAAACGAAGGCGTGGTTTGGCGGCCGTGTCGGAGCGCCCCTGCTTCAGCCCTATTACGACCTCGCCAAGTTGATGCGCCGAGGGCTTGTCGTGAGCACAACCACGACATGGATCTTCCGCGCCGGTCCGATCATTACGCTCGCGACCGTCCTGTTGGCGGGACTCCTAATCCCGATCAGCGGCTTCAATGCACCGATCGCCTTCACCGGCGACCTGATCCTTTTCGCTTACCTGTTTGGTCTGGCGCGCTTCTTCACGACTTCTGCAGCGCTGGACACTGGCTCGGCCTTTGAGGGTATGGGATCGGCGCGGGAAGTGACCTTCGCCTGTCTCTCCGAACCCGCGCTCTTCTTCGCGCTGATGGTATTGGCCAAGGTCTCTGGCTCGCTCACGCTGACCGCCATGCTACACAGCCCCGAGAGCTCCTTTTCGCCGGATGTCGCGGCACCCCTTGTATTGATCTCAATCGGCCTCTTCATCGTGCTGCTGGCTGAGACCTGCCGCCTTCCTGTGGATGATCCGACTACGCATTTGGAACTGACCATGATCCACGAAGCCATGGTGCTTGATCATAGTGGTCCCCTCTTCGGTATCATCCTCTATGCGGCATCCATCAAATTACTCGTACTTGGAACCGTGCTCCTGCATGTGATTGCTCCGTTTGAATTCGGCAATCCCTGGCTAGACTGGCCGCTGTACATCGTAGAGATTTTGGGGCTGGCAGCCATCATCGGCATCTTGGAGTCTGTGATGGCGCGTCTTCAGATGCGGCATGTGCCGTATCTGTTGACAGGTGCGTTACTGTTCTGTGGTTTCGGTTTCATTTTACTCATCAGGTGATCTCATGACCAATCTATTAAACTCTATTCTCGTGATCGTCCTCATGCTCAACCTCTTTGCATTGGGGACCAACCGGATCGTCTCGGTCATTCGGACCGTTGCAGCCCAAGGCGCGCTCCTGAGCCTTCTTCCGCTCCTCTTGCACGAACACCTCACGCTCGTCGTGGCATTGACCGTAGTTCCGACCTTCGCACTCAAAGGCATCGTTATTCCAGCCATGATGACCCGTGCATTGCGCGATGTGAAAATCAAGCGCGAGGTGGAGCCTCTGATTGGCCTGCAGTCCTCAGTCGTCCTCGGCGCACTGGCCACGGTCTTTGCGTTGCTCTTCGCCGACCAATTGCCGCTCACCACGGCGCACAGTGGCGCGTTGATTGTTCCCGCCTCTATTGCCACCGTACTCGCGGGGTTCATCCTTCTGACCACCCGCTTCAAAGCGCTCACGCAAGTCGTGGGGTATCTCGTCCTTGAAAACGGCATCTTTATTTTCGGTATGTTACTGGTTGAGGCCATGCCCCTCGTCGTGGAAATGGGCGTCTTGCTGGATCTCTTCGTCGGTATTTTCGTAATCTGTATTATCGCTAACAAGATCAACCAGGCATTCTCTTCGATGGATACGCGCCGGCTGGTTTCGCTGAAGGAGTAGTTTATGGCTTATGCAATGATATTCTTGCC
>JBAXCC010000238.1:0-6451 GCA_037141675.1 bacterium
TCGGCTAATCGCGGATGGATTGATCCGGAATTTCGCGGCGACCTCCTGGGGGTGCGTCTCGCGAAAACGCTTGTTGAGCCTTGATGGATCGGAACTGGCTCGGATACAAGCCGTATTTCTTGTGGAAACAGCGTTGGAAGGTCGTTCGCTTGTTCCTTCGGTCTTGACAACCATGAACGTCAGACAAAGCGAAAGTCGCATACACACGAACGTCATAGTCTGGATCAACCGGCATGCAGCCGAAATCAAGAGCGCGATGTGGAAGATCAAATCGGGCACACAGCGTTAACCAGCATTAGTTAATATCCTGAAAGGGCCGAGAGGCCGTATTTGGTCATAGGCCATTCGATCCTCCTTGGCGGTCAAATCCATTCCCTGTGTTTCGGTGTCGTTTCATTTGACGCAACCTGAAAAGGAAAATATAGTCTGATTGTTTAGGGGGCATGGGCGGGAGGGGAGTGGGGGAGAAGTTCTAAAGTGCTAAATTGCTAAAGTGGTGAAGAAGTGCATTAGGGTGAGAAATCTAAAAGATAAAAGTTGAAACTGGGCATCATGGCCGCCAGTAATTGCGTGTGGCTTAAAATTAACTCTTGAAATAGCGTCTACAAATATATATAGTTGATGACGTTAACAAAATAAGGATATACACGTATGCAGTCACATAACCATGCGCTGAATATGCTGACAAAGAAAAAACGACCCTTTTCTGTAGCAGAGGCAAAGGAAGTGGGAATTTCCGCACAATTGCTGGCTTATTATTGCAAATGTGGACGCATTGAACGGCATTATCGTGGGGTCTATGCCCCTCTAAAAACAGAAGCGAATCCCTATCCTGAGATTGAGCAACTTATCAAAAAAGATTCCGAGTTTGTTGTCTGCCTCCTTTCCGCACTCCAGATTCATGAGTTTACAACGCAACTGCCGCATGCTCTGTGGATAGCGATTCCGCATGGGGCCAGGCTGCCAAAAGTAAATACGGGGAGGCTTGCCCCTGTTCGGCTAACGAAGGAACCCTATCGGCACGGCGTTGAAGAAAAAGAGCTATATGGAATGAACGTGAAAGTCTATTCTGCTGCCAAAACGGTTGCTGATTGCTTCAAATTTCGTAATAAAATTGGCATAGATGTCGCGCTGGAAGCGCTCAAAGAGGGGCATCGACTGAAACTGTTTACACCTTCGGAACTTTGGCGGGCCGCAAAGGTGTGCCGGGTATCTGAAATAATTCGCCCTTATCAGGAGATTTTGCAATCATGAGTGATGCTCGTCCGAAAAATGCAGCTGCCTCTGCATACGCCAAACTTAAAAACATCGCAACCGTTAAAAAATGCAATCTGATGCATCTGTTGATTCGTTACGCAATGGAACGGTTTCTTTACCGGTTGAGTGTCTCTGAGTACGCAAAGCAGTTTGTCTTGAAAGGAGGAAACCTTTTTGTGATATGGCAAAAAGGAGAAACCCTCCGTCCGACGATCGATTCTGATTTTCTCTATTTTGGAAATCCCGATCCAGCCTATTTAAAGAGTATTTTTGTTGAAATCTGTGATTGTACTGGAAATCAAAATGATGGAATACGCTTTGATACAAAATCCCTTGATGTAAGCACAATCAGGGAAGAGACGGAGTACGGAGGGACGCGTATTGTTTTTAATGCCTATCTGGGGACAGCCAGAATTAGACTTCAGTTTGATATTGGAATAGGCGATACCATTACGCCTCCGGCTGAATGGGCGGAGTTTCCTGTCTTGTTGAAGGGTGACATACCTAGACTTCGCATATATCCGAAAGAGACCGCAATTGCTGAAAAATTTGAGACCATGGTGAGCCGAGGAATGCTAAATAGCCGAATGAAAGACTTCTATGATATTTGGCTATTGACAGAACTCTTCGATTTTACCTTAAAGACCTTGCAACATGCTGTGATCAATACATTTTCCAACCGTCATGTATCCCTCCCCATTGAACCACCCGACTGCTTTACTGATGAATTCTGTTTTAGCCCCATAAAGCAAACTCAATGGAATGCATTTTGTCAAAAAAATGAACTTCATGGACAACCAGATAATCTTGCTGATGTCATGATCCGCATCAAGGCATTTTTACTTCCCGTGTTATTCCCGGCCAAATCACAACCCCTCAAATGGCATTTTGGTAAAGACTGGAATTAGACTGTATCCGTCACAGCAATGCTGCATAGGGCTCGTTGGAGGGGAAAGGGGCTGTATTGGGTCATAGGGCCTTCAATCCTTCCTGGCGGTCAAATCTATTCCCTGCGTTTCAGTGTCGTTTCATTTGATGCAACCTGAAGCTGGAAATACAGCCAGATAGTTTAGGTGTGATAGACAATAGGGGACGTGCAGAAGTTCTAAAGTTTGAGAGTTCTAAAGTGGTGAAGAAGTGCATTAGAGTGAGAAATCTAAAAGTGAAAATCTAAAAGGTAAAAGTTGAAACTGAACATAGAACATCCAACATCCACCTTCGCCAAGGCTTCCGCCTACGCAAATAAGGCTACGGTGGAAAGGACGAAAGGACGGCGGACGAGACGGCGGACAGGCCGAACATTGAATTAATCGAGGCGACAGGGAGACAGGCATGGTTTTCCCCGCCCAAAAATGTTTTTCAGTAGCATAAAGAGCCATGTAAGACGGTGTATAAACAAAAGGAGATATCATGACAAAGTCGCCAGAACGAGCGAGTTTTTTTAAAGAGTTAGCGGGAAAAGCAAAAGCCGCTCATTGCTTCATCTACAATCCAGATCAACCAATTTCGGTTAATACGAATCGGTTGGAAATCGGTCAGCCCACACTGACTCACACAGGATGGGGAGTGAACGAGCAGCAAGTCTGGTTAGAATTCTATTGCCTCGACAAAAGAATGACAGCCATACACGCTAAAGAAAACAGCGAGAGATTCCAAAAGCTATTCTCTCATAAGGAAGAGATTGAGCGCACCTTTGGCGAGAGCTTGATATGGGACTTTGATCCAACACGCATTAAACAAAGCGTGATATCCCGTACCTCTGTCGCCGCAACAGTTTATAATCAATATATGTGGGGAAAAATCCAAGATGACTTGGTTGAAAGAACAACCCGATTAGGAGCAGCGCTCAAACCTTTTTTGGTTGGATGACCAAGCCCTAAAGCATTATGGCCAGCACGCGGCATCACATTGTACGTCCGGATGATCATGCGCTTCTCTTTTCAACCCGATTATCTATAATTGCATTCACACGTAAAGAGATGCTATCCTCTTAACTGTTTGGGCCATTGTGGATGTTGTTTAGCCGTTTAGGCGTCTAAGGTTAAGGGGTAATTTGACTTTGGGCATTGACAGCAAATAGAGAGAGGGTTTTCATGAAACTTAAGAACTTCTTTTCGGAAGCGCCCCAGTGGCATGAGAAAGTCGGCGGTATCCACGCCCTGCTTGAGCGAGTCAAGATGGGCGAGGAGCAGTCTGGCGATGTGCTTCGCTTGCGCAAGCTGAACCGCATTCTGTCGATCCACGGCTCAACGGCCATCGAGGGTAACAGGCTTACACTTGAGCAGGTCTCGGATGTCATAAACGGCAAACCGGTCTGGGGGCAGGCAAAGGACATCAAGGAGGTCCAGAACGCATGGCAGGCTTACGACGAGATGGGCGGCTATTCTCCATGGCTTGTTCAAGACCTGCTGAGGGCGCATGCCGCTATGACCCAAACCCTGATCGGCGAGTCCGGCCAGTTCCGTTCCGTCGGGGTCTCTGTCGTCCGAAGTGACGGCGTGGTCTTGCACCAGGGCGCTCCGCCAAAAAAAGTGCCCGTTCTCATCGAGCAACTCCTACGTTGGGGGGAGTCGGCGGAGGTGCATCCACTCATCAAAAGCTCTGCTGTCCATTACATGATCGAACACATCCATCCTTTCCGCGATGGCAACGGCAGAATCGGACGCCTCTGGCAAACGCTCATTCTCTCAAAATGGAATCCTCTTTTCGCATGGATGCCCATCGAGACTCTTGTTCATTACAATCAGGCACGCTACTACAAAACACTTCAGGAGTCTCATCGTGACGGTGTGGACTGCCGCCCGTTCATCGACTTCATGCTGGACGTCATCGAGAACTCGCTCTACAAGTACGTTGACCTCGCCACCGAGACGATGAAATCGAAGGGCACGGCTCAGAAGGCCATCGCCGATGTCCCTGTAAATGTCCCTCTAAACGCATTGCAACACAAAGTACTCATTCTTTTACGCGCCACCCCCAGAATCACCAGTCAGAAACTCGCTCATACGTTGGGTGTGACGGATAGGACCATCAAGCGCGCGCTGAAAATTCTTCGGGAGTCGGGGGTTATTAAACGGGTTGGTTCCGATAAGACTGGCCATTGGAAAATAATCCTCGCCTCTGTAGAAAATAAAAGGGATGCTTAAACGGCGTCCCTATCTCCCTCGCCAAGGCTTCCGCCTACGCGATGCCTACGGCGGATAAAACGGTGGACAGGTCGAACACTGAACATTGAAATTTTCGTGCTTTTCCGCCTGCCCACCGTAGACGTATTCGCGAAGGTGGGTGTATTTCGTGGTAAAAAAGGGGAGAAGTTCTAAAGTTTTGAATATCCACCTTCGCGAAATACGCTTTCGGCGGACGGGCCCGCGAACAAACGAAGGGGTAACTCTTTCCCACGAATCTCCGCTAAGCCGTGTGTGTTTTTGCCGACGTGATACCGTCGTCGTTGATCACTCAAAAACACACACCGCTGGAATTGTTTTTGGGAATGCAGGAAAAGTCGTTTAAATAATGGGTTGAGTTTCTTAGTGATTAACGACGGCTGTACCCAGCCGAAAGAAAATCAACCCATTTCGCGGAGATTCGTGGGAAAACAAATCAAACTACAGGTTACGACAAATCAATTTTCAGGGTTCGAAATGGGGTTGTGTCGAGGCGATATTATGGTAAGATATCTGGCACTTATGAAACACATATTCTTAGCAGGTACGGCGGTGTTGGCGTTGGCGTTTGTTTTTCACGTGAATGCACAGACTCCGACCAATGGGCTGGGTCCGGTGCGTTACGAGGATTTCGGGGCCAAGGGGGACGGCGAGACCGATGATTTCGAGGCTCTGGTCAATGCACACGCGCATGCCAATAAAATGGGTCTGCCGGTGAAGGCCAATGACTCGGCGACCTATTACATCGGCGGCGGGGATCGCACGATTGTCGTCATGACCGACACGGACTTCGGCAAGGCGAAGTTCATCATCGACGATACCCATGTCAAAAACTTACGAGCAGACGTGTTTGATGTCTGTTCGGCGTTGAAGCCGATCAAACTGACTGGCGTGGATTCGCTAGCCGGGGGTCAGCGTCGGATCGACGTGAAGCTGCCTGGCCCGTGCCTTGTGTTCGCCGGCGACTCCAGCACCAAGCGCTTCATCCGCAAGGGCCTGAACCAGAACAACGGGTCACCGCAGTCGGATGTCTTCCTGGTGGATGAGGGGGGCAACGTCGATCCGAAGACGCCCATCATCTGGGACTTTAAGAAGGTGACCAGCATCGAGGCCCTGCCGTTGGACGCGACACGCCTGACGCTGCGCGGCGGGCACTTCACCACGATTGCCAATGGCTCTGAATCCATCTACCGGTACCATGCACGCGGTATCAAGGTCCGGCGCTCCAACGTCCTGATCGAAGGCCTGGAGCACCGCGTGACAGGGGAGGGCGAACAGGGGCAGCCGTATGGCGGCTTCATCGTCGTCACGAGCTGTGCCAACGTGATGATCAAGGACACCGTGCTGTGCGGTCACAAGACCTATTACACGATCGGCTCAGCAGGCAAGAAGGTGTCCATGGGCAGCTATGACATCTCGATTGGACGAGCGGTAAACGTGTCCCTGGTCAACGTCACCCAGACCAACAGCATCATGGACCGCACCCGTTGGGGGGTGATCGGTACCAACTTCTGCAAGAACCTGTCGTATGAGGGCTGTGCCTTATCGCGCTTTGATGCCCACCAGGGCGTGACCCACGCCACCATCCGCAACTCGACGATCGGCTACATGGGCGTGCTGCTCACGGGGTTCGGCGAATTTCTCATCGAGAACAGCACGGTGCAGAGCAATCACTTCATCGGCCTGCGCTCAGATTACGGCAGCACCTGGACCGGTAACATCACGATCCGTAACTGCCGGTTCGTCTCGGGGCAAGGCGGGGTCATCCTCGATGGTTCCAACGATGGCCAGCACGACTTCGGATACACCTGCTCCATGCCGGGGCGCCTGATTGTCGATGGTCTGAAGATCGAAGATGAAATAGCGTCGAAGAAGGGTCCGAAGGTCTTTGCCAACTTCAACCCGCGCCTTACCAGCGCTGCATTTGAACAGCCGTTTCCCTATGTGATTACCCGCGAGGTTGTCCTCAAGAAGATCACCACCACGAGCGGTCTGCCATTGACGCTCAGCGACAATGCCTTCATGTTCCG
>JBAXCC010000239.1:0-6439 GCA_037141675.1 bacterium
GACTATGCGCTCGGCACGCTGGCGACAGATCCCAAGCGGAGTTACATCAACGATGTGACGCTGACCCCGCTGATGGGCGCGACGTTTCCTACGAGCCGTCTCGACCGCATCGTCGTCATGGGAACCGGATTTTATTGCTCGCGCGCGACGAGCGGAATCACCGGCAAAGCCGTCTCCATCATCGCGCGCGACCCGAACGCGAAATTCGGGAATGGCAACCGCTTCGTGAGCAACGGCACCCGTGTGTTTGTCAGCAATGGCAACCTCTGGAAAAACCGCACCGAGGACACCTCCGCCTGGTTCTTCACCCGTTCAGGTGATGCCTACGCGGCCATTCGGGTAGCAGGGGGCGGATTCAAAGTCACCGACAAATCCTCCACCCAAGTCACTCTAGCCAACCGAATCATAACGAAGGACATTGTGGAAAAGAGCGGCCATTTTCTCGAACTCAACGATATGTGGGCTCCTGTCGTGATCCAGATGGGCCGCGCCAGCGATTACAAGAGTTTTGAGGCGTTCCAGACCTCGGTGAAGGCCCGGAAGTTTGAGTATGAGAACGGCAAGCTGACCTACGAGTCCGAGGCGAAGGACAACTATGAATATTGGGCCAAAGGCGCGCAACTGCCGAAGATCAACGGCACCCTGATTAATCTGAATCCTGAGAAGACTTACGACAGTCCGTTCTTGTCCATGAAACACGGTGAGAACAAGGCGGTGATCCGTTATCCGGTTCAAGGCACTCATGAGTATGAGATCCGCTTTTGATCCATCGCTACGGCTCGACGACACGCCGGTCGAGATTCGCGTGGGAGGGAGTCAATAACTATGGTTTGAAGCGTTCGCAATGTGGTAATCTATGGAACATGGGATGCCTGTATGGCATGAATAATTAAAATAGGGAGGTCATCGCATGAAGAAGGGGATTCTTTTGTTGGCGTTGCTCGCGAGTGGAGTAAATGTTTACGCGGGGGTCTTCAACGTCCGTGACTACGGCGCGGTGGCGGACGATAAGACGGACAACACCGCCGCGTTTTCCAAATGCATCGATGCGGTCATCGCAGCAGGCGGTGGACAGATGTTTCTGCCGAACGGCGTCTACCAAGGCCGGATACTCATACCTGGGACTAAGAAGTGGCTCACGGTCGAGATCGTCGGCGAAAGCGAGCCCACGCCGGTCTTCGGTACGATCGGGAACTTTCCGTTGCAACAGAATGGCACCATCATTAAATGTTTGGCTGAGTCGGGACCTGCGGTCATATCAGCACAAAACAAGCCTGAAAAACTGTACATGGTCTTCTCGGGTGTCTATGTAGTCCTCCGCAACCTCGATGTGCGGACGTATAACAATCCGGGAATCCATGGCGTCGACCTCACCTGCGCCGCACAGTGCCGGCTCGAGAATGTCTTCGTCAACACCGGTGTCTATAATGTGCAAGCCTCCAAGCCGACCAAAGGCGGCAAGGGGGTGATCACGCCACTCAGTGACAACGCGGCCCTGACCATCCTGCGCAACGTGACCGTGACCGGGTATCATACGGGCATCGTGGTTTACGAACATACGGATGCGGACAACATCGTCGTCGCGGGCAATATTCACGGTCTTGATTTTGGCAAAGCCCATCATGCGTCCCGCTTCGGACGGGTCGGCACCTATCGCAACACCTATCATGTCACGGTGAGCGGCAAGCACGGTTTTTCCATCGAACAGATGAATACCGAACAACCGGGGCCGGGACAGACGGATGCCAACAATGCCTGGCAGACGCTCGTGAGCGACCTCAACGATCCGAAGGATTTAGGTGTTGCCGACATCAACTACTGGGTCATCGTGGGGAACGTGGGCGCAGTCAAGCAATTCATCCGTACCGGCGGTGCAAATATCTGTACCCGCCGGATCGGTTCTATGCCAGCCCGTGACGCGAAAACAGGAGCAGTGCCTGCGACCGTGACCCTGCCCAGTCTGGCGACGGGCAAGGAGCCGAAATGATGAGCAGAACAAAGACAATGTTGACGGCCTTCGGCTGTCTTTGGGTGGTGACCTCACACCTGCATGCTGGCACCTTTAACGTCCGCGATTACGGGGCGGTAGGGGATGACAAGACGGACAACACCGCCGCCTTCTCCAAATGCCTGGACGCGCTCATCACGTCCGGGGGTGGCAAGATGGTCATCCCCGACGGGGTCTATCAAGGACGCATTATCATCCCGCCGGTTTCGAAGCCCCTGCCGAGCTGGATCACTGTCGAAATTGTCGGCGAGACAGAACCAACCCCGGTCTGGGGCACCATCGGTAATTTTCCCTTCCAGAACCAGGGGACAATCATCAAGTGTCTGGACAAAAAGGGTGCTGCGGTCATCTCGGCCGCAGGCTCTGCGAAATCCCTCTATGGCGGCTACTCGGCGGTCTATGTCGTTCTTCGCAATCTCGATGTGCGCACCTATAATGACCCCGCCATTAGCGGTGTTGACCTCACCTGGGCCATGCAGTGCCGGTTGGAGAATATCGTCATCAATACTGACATCTACAACGTGCAAGCCTCACGTCCGACCCATGGCACTAAGGGGCTGATCACGCCGCTCAGCAACAATGCCGCACTGACCATCCTGCGGAATGTGCTGGTGACGGGGTATCATACGGGCATCCTCGTTTACGAGCATACAGATGGGGACAACATCAACCTCGGTTCCAATATCAACGGCTTGGAATTCGCCACTTCCCATCACGCTTCCCGCTTCGGGCGCGTCTGCTCGCAACGGTGCACCCACGCCGTCACGGTGACGGGGAAGCATGGCTTTATGATCCAGCAGTTGGCGATCGAGAAGACGGGGCCAAGGCAAACCGACACCAACAATGTCTGGCAGGCAACTCTTTATGATCTCAATGACCCGAACAACCTGGGCAGCGGCGACATCACCTACTGGGTAGTGCGCGGAAATGTGGGAGCAGTTCCGGATTTCGCCATCAACGGCGCTGCTGGCATCCGCGCCCGGCGGATCGGCGCTGGGGGGGGGAAGTAGTTCTAAAGTGATTCCGAGGGCTAAATAATGATCAGAACAAAAACATGGATCGCGGTCTTTGTATGTGTGCTCGTGTCGAGTGCGGTGGTAGCAGAGGGGCCGGCCTCCTCGGTCCTGGCAAAGACGAATGAGGTCATCGTCAATTTCGGGGAGTCGCTGGGCAAATTCCGTCCTCTGAACGGGGTGAACAACGGCCCAGCACGGCTGGGGATGCAACAAGCCGACCTGGTCGCACGGCACAAGGAGGCCGGTTTCTCCAGTGTGCGATTACACGATTGCTACTGGCCGAATCCGACCGTGGTGGATGTCCCGGCGATCTTCCCGCTCTTCCATGCCGATGCGGATGATCCGAAGAACTATGTCTTCGCACCGACGGATCGCTATCTGGAACCGATTGCTGCGCGTGGCGTTCCAATGGTCTATCGTCTGGGCGTCAGCATTGAGCACATGACGGCATTCCACACGCAACCGCCGGAGGACTATGAGAAGTGGGCCAAAATTTGCGTGAATATCATTCGCCATTACAACGACGGATGGGCGAATGGGAAGCGGTGGGGTATCAAATACTTCGAGATATGGAATGAGCCGGATATTGGAAAGATGATGTGGACTGGTACACCGCAGCACTATTTCGAGTTATATAAAGTCTCCGTGAAGGCATTGAAAGCGTATAATCCAGAGCTGAAAATCGGGAATCAGTTTGCCAATGGGACGGGAAAATACGCGCGACCTTTTCTGGCCTATTGCCGGGAGCAGAAACTGCCATTGGACTTTTTCAGTTGGCATCGATACGCATCACGCCCATCCGATTTTGTCCGCACCGCCTTTGGGATGCGCAGCCTGTTGGACACCAATGGCTTCAATCAAGCCGAATCATTCTGCACCGAGTGGAAGCCAATGCTGGCGGGATTTCAGAACGTGAGTTGGAATCCCAAGAGTCCAGCAGGGTCTGTTGAGCAGGCTTTCGAGCGGAATCGCAACCACGAGGCTGCCGCGTGCGCCGCTTCGACTCTGATCCGGTGGCAGGATGCGCCGCTGGACATGGCGCATTACTATTCGGCGGACTATTCACCGTGGAGCATGTTTAATGAGTACGGGGAGCCAGGGAAGGTATTCTTCGCCTTCAAGGCGTTTCACCAATTGCTAGAGACTTCCAATCGGGTGAGCGTCGTCGGCCTCCCGGACGCGGATGCGGTGACACTTGGAGCCGGGATTTCCGACGACAAGAAAACCGCGGCCTTGTTGGTGAGCAATTATCGGTGCAAGCAGAGCCAGCACAGTATTTTGCTGAAAAATCTTCCCTGGTCCGGCAAGCCCCGGATTGAAGCGTGGCAGATCGATGCGACCCATGAACTTCAGCCCATGGACAAGGTGGATTTTGATCCCGCAACCTCCATCCTCAAGCTGGACATCCCGGAGAGTACCGTGCTGTTTATTCGCCTGAGTCCTTAACTGTGCAATAAAAGAAGGGGCTAGCCGTTTATCAACCATATTAACAGGGAGGGGAGAACCAGATGAAGAGACGCCAGCTGCTCGGAGTGTTAGCGGGTTTGCTTTGCCTTTTGGGCGAAACCGCTTTTGCGAAAGAGGAGAACAGAGAAAAATACAACTGGGCCCTGGGATTCAAACCCGATAAATCCATCCAGTTTTATCAGCCGGAAAAAGGGGAGCCCCTGAAACTGGATATCTTCTTCCCAGAAAAACACACACCAGCCGATAAACGCGGCTGCATCGTCTTTTTCTTTGGCGGCGGTTGGACAAGCGGCAGCACGGAGCAGTTTTATGGCTATTCAAAATATCTGTCATCCCGCGGACTAGTGGCTATCTCTGCCCAGTATAGAACCCGGGGCAGCCATAAAGTCGCGCCCAGGGAATGCGTGGAGGACGGCAAGCGAGCCATCCGCTATGTCCGCGAGCACGCGAAGGAGCTGGGTGTCGATCCTGACAAGATCATCGCGAGTGGGGGCTCTGCAGGCGGCCATGTGGCGGCTGCGTGCGCGATGTGTCCCAAGATCGACGCCACCCCAGATCCCACAGTCTCCTGCAGTCCCAACGCATTAGTCCTGTTCAACCCAGTTTATGACAACGGCCCCGAAGGATACGGCCATAAGACGGTCACAGAATACTGGAAAGACATTTCCCCTCTCCATAACATCCGCAAGGGGCAGCCGCCTGCAATAGTTTTCTTCGGCTCGAACGACGCGTGCGTGCCGGTCGCCACGGTCAAGGCGTTTGAAAAGCAAATGGTCGAGGCTGGCAATACATGCGAAACCCATATATACGAGGGAGAAGCACACGGCTTCTTTCACATTAGCAAAGGCGGACGAAAGATGTTTGAGGACGTACTCGTTAAAGCCGACGCATTCTTGGTCAAGCACGGATATCTCACGGGTACAAACACTGTCGCTGAATGGACTGCTAAGGCAATTGGAAATCAAAAACCCAAACAATGAACACGAATAAAAAACAAGCAAAAACAAACTCGAAAGGTACCATGAAAATACTCTTCGCGATCCTTTTTTGCGCCTTCTGTGGCGTCTCCTTTGCCGCTGAGGTGACCGCCAAATCCAAGGACGCACCAGGCAAGCCCTACACTTACAAGACCTCCGCCGGGAAGGAACGGCAGATGGAGGTCTACTTCCCGCCGAATCACGACCCTGCGAAGTCAAAGGTGCCTGGCCTTATCCTCTTTCACGGCGGCGGCTGGGGAGGCGGTACGCTGGATCAGTTCCGAGCTGCCTGCGCCTATTTCGCCAGCCGCGGGTTGGTCTGTGCCACGGCGGAGTATCGGATGCTCGGCAAAGGAGACACCGGCAAGCTAGCCAAAGGAGAATCACGCAAAAGCGTCTGCATCACCGACGCGAAAAGCGCGATCCGCTGGTTCAAGCAGCACGCCGGCGAACTCGGCATCGATCCCAATCGCATCATCACGGGTGGCGGCAGTGCGGGCGGACATATCAGCGCCTTGGCCACGATGAACCCCGGTCTCAACGACCCGGCTGACCCGAAGGACATTGATACCCGCGTCGTCGCCTACCTCTGGTTCAACCCAGCCTTCTCCCCCGATGACAACAAGGATTCCGAGGTCGATATCTTATGCCATCTCAAGGCCGATCTTCCACCTGCGATCGCCTTTTTCGGTGATAAGGACACCTGGAAGAAAGGTTGGGACGTTGCCTATGCGAAATGGAAATCTCTCGGCGCGAAAACCATTGATCTCGAGATCGCACCCGGCCAGGCACACAGCTTCTTCAACAAAGAGCCCTGGCGCACCGTCACCCTCATCGCCGCTGACCGTTTTCTAACCAAGCACGGTTTGCTCACAGGCGAGCCGACCCTCCAAGCTCCGACCACGGGTGAAAAACTCATTTCCGCGCAATAAAGAAAAGCATGAAACTAAACATCACAACCCTGACAGTTT
>JBAXCC010000240.1:0-6429 GCA_037141675.1 bacterium
AGGTGTCTTGGTGGGGTAACGTCCGCTTTGAAAAAGCCTTTACGCCTGAGCTTGCACAGCTCATGGCAAAGGCCGGCTGCATTGCGGTCACAGGCGGACTCGAATGTGCGCAGGATCGGTTGCTGGCGTTCATGAACAAGGGCATCACCTGTAAGGATGCTGCAACCGTGTGCAAGACCTTTTCAAACGTGGGCATCCTTGTTCATGCTTATCTCATGTACGGATTCCCGACGCAGACGAAGCAGGAAATTTTTGAGGCGCTGGACTATGTGCGCGGTCTCTTTGCAAAAGGATACATCCAATCGGCCTATTGGCATCGCTTCGCGTTGACGGTACATAGTCCGATTGCCAAAAATCCGAAAGCATTCGGTGTGAAACTTGCGGAAGATCTTTCGCATTATCCTGCTCATGGGTGCAAGGTGTTGACGCGTGAAGCACTGAGCAAACAACCCAAGGGGCCTCGCTGTTTTGCGCTGAACGAAATTCCTTACGCTGTCTCGCGTGCGCCTGACTACGACCGTCTGGGACACGCCTTGCGCTGCGCCATCTACAACTACATGCTGGGGCTTGGGCTGGATGTGCCGGTGGAAGCTTGGCGGTGAGAAAATTAAGAGAGAGAATGGATCATCTTTATTGCGTACCGACGCGATAGAAGCGTGAGCCGCTGGCAACGGGGCGAGTGTCCAACACCATCGTGCTCTCGGCCTGACCCAATACATTCGATACGAACGGCGTGAAGAAGATGGGATTAGTCAGGCTCTCGCAACTCCCCACCCAATAATATTTTCCTGGCACACTCTGCCAACGGATATGAACCCCGCCCGATCCTGTTTCGGAAGTAAGTGCCTCTATTCGCAGGAGCGAGAGACGGTTGGTTGGCACGGTTCCGGTCATCCACTCCTCCCAGTTCGACAAACCGTCGTTGTCCGAATCGATGTAGTCAGCAGAGCCGTCTGTCGCTAGGCCGAACTGCAACAACCACGAGGAAGGCAGCACACTTTGCAAAGGTGCGGAGAACATATCGACCCAGCCGCAATCCTGTCCGACAGGATCGATATCCGCGCCATCCTTCACATAGCGCCACCTAAGCTTATGCGTGCCTGTGGCGAGAGCTACGGTCTTCCGTAACCAGCCGGTCTCGCCTGATATCCGGTCAGACAGCACACCATCCACGTAGAACTCGAGCCAGTCCCAGTCGGCCTCGGACGAGACGCGCCACCAGAACGACGCATTGCCGGGGCCTACCACCTGAGTTTCCATCCACGACCATTGGCGGTTTCCGATTGTTCCGCTTTTCGCGGCATCCACGCCGTCATTGGAAACGATATTTTGACCGTACCACTTTGCAGAGCCGCCCGTTGTCCAGGGCACCGTTGTGTTATCCACGGCTTCGGGCAGACCGATGGTCTGGAATAACACATCAAACGGATTGCTGCTGCCGCCATGTCCCGCCCCATCGTTGGCGTAAAGATGCGCATTTGTGGCAGAATCCAAGACCGTTACGTTCCCACTCCAAGCGCCATTGACAAAGTTGCCTGTCGCCAGTGGCGTTATGGGGACACATGCGCTTTTTTCAATGCGTATGACCGGGACTTGATTGGTGATAGTGCCGCTCGGCGTGGTTCCTGACCACGTGAGCGGATCACCATATTCGCTGTCCGTCCGATAAAAAAGGCTCCGATTCGTTAATGCGCCAGCGGACCAACACGTGCCGTCTGATGACCAGCTCGCATTATTGAAGCTGAAGTCCACAAGAAGATTGTCAATCCCGTTGTAGGCGAAAGGTGTCGTGAAACCAAAACGGATCCAGCCGGTTGACGCAATGATTATATTTGTCTGAACCATGACGACCCAATCGTTTGTTTCCCACTGTTTTTCAGTGTTGCTATAACCGGTCAGCACTGTATGTTTCATCCTGATTGTCCATGCATTCATTTGTTGACCTGGCACACCACTGACGTAGAGCGAGACGCCTGTGAGTAGATTAGACACTCCGAGTTCGCTGTTCAGATAAATCACCTGTGTGCGGGCGTCATGGTAATAAGTCGACATGGGATAATTCCACGCCTTTGTTCCAGTGAGCACATCGTGTTGCGAAATAACTCCCGTGGGTGCTTTGAGTGCAACTGTACCCGTGAAGTTCGTCAGTACGTTGCCTGTGGTGTCGATGGCTTGAGCTGTCACGCCGAAGGCCTGTCCGACATACTGCGTCGGCGCGATAGATTGCCACTCAAAATGATCGAGCTGGCGTTCTAAGACAGTCAGGCTGACCCCGCGATGTTGAGCGGTCGTATGGGTCACATTGGAGAAAACCACGTTGTCAGAGAACTCCCCAGTCGAGAGAAGTCCGGCTGGCGCGGCGAACGAGACCGACACCTGTGCGACTTGACCGGCAGCGAGTGTCCCGTCCGCAGGCGACACAGAGACCCAAGGGTGCTCGCGACTGGCCGACCACGACAGGCTGGTCAAGCTCGCGTTCGTCAGCGTGTAAACCATGTTGGACGGGCTGAACGGTCCGCCCGTGTAGCCACTTGATACAAAGGAGCCGGTTGGTTGGATGCCCAGGTCGTCATGAAGGACCACCATCGTGACCGGCACGTTCGTGACCGGCGTGTTGTGGTCATTGCTGGAGACTCGGATCAGTCCCTCGTAGGTGCCTGCTGGCATCTGGCCCACGTCGGTGGTAACAGTGATGTTCGACGAAACGCCAGGTGCCATATTTGCACCCGAGACTGGCATCAGCCGCAACCATGCTGGCGACAACGCGATCGCGTTCGCCAGCTTCATCAGCCCGCCGGAGACACACAGCCCAGGCAGGCTTGAATCGGTTGTCGTCACGAGCGCGTTCTTGATCTGCAGAGACGAATATCCGCTGTTTATCGAGCGTAACAGCGCACACGCTCCGGCGACGTGCGGCGTCGCCATCGACGTGCCGCTCATGTATTGGTAGCTGCCACCGGGCTTGCAGCTCAGGATGCTTGAGCCTGGCGCGGCCAGATCGACTGACGTCAGGCCGTAATTGGAGAAGCTTGACCTCGCACCAGAAGAGGAGACCGACATTACGGAAATGATGTTAGTCGACTCGTAGCTGGCCGGATAAACCGGGTTCACGTCGTTGTTGTTCCCGTAGTCGTTACCCGCCGCTGCAACGAACAGAACATCTGCTGTGCCTGCCGCGTCGATCGCGTCCTTAAGCGCCTGCTCATACGCCCCGCCAGGTACGTCGCCCCATGAATTGCTGAGCACTTTGGCTCCCATCCGCACCGCGTATTCAATGCAACTGATGGCGCCGGCAGAGTCGCCCTCGCCCGCAGCGCTGAGAAATTTTAACGCCATGATCTTCACGTTCCAGCAGACGCCGGCCACGCCGACGCCATTATCGCCCACCGCGCCGATCGTTCCCGAACAATGTGTGCCGTGTCCATGGTCGTCCATCGGATCCGCGTCCCTGTTGAAGAAGTCGTACCCGTAGACGTCATCGACATAGCCGTTGCCGTCGTCATCGATGCCGTTGCCGGGAATCTCTCCGGGGTTGATCCACATATTGGCCGCGAGATCTTCGTGTTGATAGTCGACGCCCGTGTCGATGACGGCCACAATCACGGACTTCCCTCCCACACCACTTTCCCAAGCCTCGGGCGCGTCGATGTCGGCATTCGGCACACCTCCTATTTGGCCGGTGTTATTCATTCCCCATAGATCCGTGAACAACGGGTCGTTCGGCGTACGGAGCGCCTTTTTCAGGTAATTGGGCTGCGCGTACAGGATGCCAACCGTCTGGTTTAAGCGCATCAGCGCGTCCGCCATTGCCGCACCTTCAGGCAACTTGACCAAGGCTAATCCTGAGACGAGTTTAAATTCACGGGCGATGCTGCCGCCGCCTGCCGCTGCCAGGGCCTGTGCCCGCACCGTCGCGCCTGTGGTGGCTGCGTTGAAGCGCACCAGCAGCTCGCCGGCTCGGTACGCCGCGCCTTTCGGCAGTTGGGTGAAGTCGCGTACGACTACCGGCTGTAGGGGTGCAGGTATGGGCGTGCGGGATACTTCAGACGCGCTCAACGTAAAATCCAACGTCGCGTCAGCCCAAGCTGCGTTTCCGATTTGTAGCGTGGTCTGCCGTGTCTGTCCCAGCAGGTTGGTTACCGTGATGGCCGTTGGAGCCACCTGCACGACTGGAGTAAGGAATATATCCAACGTCAGCGAACGCGTCAGCGTGA
Source organism: bacterium (assembly GCA_037141675.1). Taxonomy (GTDB): domain Bacteria; phylum Verrucomicrobiota; class Kiritimatiellia; order RFP12; family UBA1067; genus CAIZQW01. Next base: position 4,215 of record JBAXCC010000240.1, read on the forward strand.
CCGATGTTGTGAGGTTGCTGAATACGAGCTCGCCACTGTAATTGCCTTGCGGTAACGTAGCCGCAACACCGTTAGGCGTGACCGTCACTGTTTGCGACCCAAACGCGGGGATGGAGCCGCTCTCGGGCGAGACACTCATCCACGCCTGATCGTGGCTCACACCCCAACTCGTGGCGGAATCACTGGAGTTATCAATCGTGAAGACAAACGTTGTGGGCACGAATGGGCCACCTACCGGCCCAGAGAACGACGCCCCCCCCGCCGGCGTGACCGTCAACGCCTGTATACCCACGGCGTCCCACGCCGCACTCACGGAGACAGACCAGGCCGGGTTCAGATCCTGAGCGGCCGACAGCCACGCACCCCGCACCGTGCGATAGTCTGTGTGGTCCGTGCAGTAGACCGTCAGCGCCCGGTACGCCACCTGTTCAGCGTTCGTGATTCCGATCCCGGTCACGCTATAGGCGATGCCGTCGTTTGTTCCGCTTCCGCCTTCACAGAGCAGATAGAAGAAGAAATTCTGAACGCCCGAGTTATAATGCACGCCACCGTAGTCGCCTGTGCCGTAATACCAATACGTCCCTTGGTATCGGGTCGGCTGCTCGTTGCCTGCACCGACCGTGGCGGTGTTGGCCGGGTTTCGCATGTCGCGCAACGCTGTCGACTCCAGCCAACTGTCCTCGCCGCAAAGCCAATCTGCTTGGCCGGGAGTGCGGGCTGGATAACTCACACGGTCGTCCTTTTGGCTGAAGAACTCGACGCAACTACCGAAGATGTCGGAAAAGGATTCGTTTAGGGCGCCCGACTCACTGTAATAAATGAGGTTAGCCGAGTAATCGGTCACAGCATGGGTAAATTCATGTCCGGCGATATCGAGAACCGCCAGACTGTTCGCAGACACACCGTCTCCATCACCAAAGTAAAAGGCGCTGCCGTCCCAATAGGCATTCACATAATCAACACCCTCGTGCACGTTCGCGCGGGCGAAGGCCCCCGCTCCGTCAAAGCTGTTCAGCCCATGCACCTGGCTGAAGTACCGCTGGATCTGATCGAAGCCGAGTGCGACTGACATCTCCGAACGATCCGATACGCCCCAGTCGGCCGTCGTACGGTAGGCGTAGGTATTGAAATCAGGATAGCCGTTGGTCGCCACATTGTATACACACCAGTTCAGTGTTTTGCTATAAAGGTAATAGTTCCCAGTGTTTTCGTACCACCCTGGCACATTCGTGACCGCGCCGCCTTCGCCGGTCAGGGCGCTACCCGTGATTGCGGAGTTGGAACCGTTGCTTGTGGGTGGCGCGATTCTTTTGATGTCGTTGTAGCGAAGCAGGATCTTCCCTTGCAGACCGTCTATCCAGTAACGCCACCGGCCTGGGGTCGCGCCTGGGGCACGGTATGAAAGCGTGAGTTCGTAAGCCAGTCGGGGCTCGGCGTCAAGCGCAAACACAACCAGCTCGGGTGCCTTAGCAAGCGTCCCGGCCGGATTTCCAAGACCCTTCAAATCCGCTTGCGCAATCTGGGTGGCATACTCGGCAGTAATCAAGGGGATAACGCTGACGTTGATGTCAGGCACATATTGTCCATTAACCTCGTAAGCCTGGCCTTTTTTGTTGAAATGTACCGCCAGTTCACCACCAACGACCCTCAGCCCTTGATGCGTCTGGCTCACTCTGACGTGATGAAAGCCGAGGGTGTCTGGTGCAACTTTCCTGACGGTAAACTCCTTCTTCGCGTCCTTGATCTGAAAAAAAGAGGCGAGGTTATCGAGAACAGCAATGGAATCGTCCTGATACGCCCCCGCACCTTTCAAAGAAACTCCCTTGCCTCCAGAAAACGCTTGGTGTTGACCTAAATCCGCGCCGCGGATGGAAGAGGGTGTGTTTAGCCGAGAATGCCATGTGGTCTTAACACCCAGCTTGCCTCCGGTTTCTGCGGCCTTTAGTTGTCCGGCGGACGGTATGCGAGTAACAAGTTTTTTTTGTTGTTGCGCTACAGCATCTGGGAAAGATGCTTTGTCCTCATCATTGCGAAACGCATAAGCTGGTAAGGTCATCAGCCCGAGTAGAATTAACACAGTCAGTGCACTTATTCTTCGGTATACCAGTTGTCCGAATTTGAAATTATATCGAAGTGTCTTCAAGATTATTCTCCTCTCGTTAATATTGCGTAGCCAAATCTGGCAAGGAACGCATGTAGCCTTGACCTCATAAAA
>JBAXCC010000241.1:0-6397 GCA_037141675.1 bacterium
CCCTTTAAAAAGTTTGAGCGCAAAAAACGCTCGCGATAATAACCGTATGGATAGTGGGGTATGATGGAACAAAGTCTGTTTGTTGAGGCGGTTCTACGTAGTCAATTGTGGGATGAGTTTCAACAATTCTCCTCAAGTACAGATGCTATTACTTTACGGGATCGTCTTCAGGCGTGGGCTGACCGCGATAAGCGCAATGAGAAGCAGACAGAGACCGCCTTTATTCAGCGTTTCTTTGTCGAGACGTGGGGCTACCAACTGCAAGGAGCTTTACAGGGCTCGTCTACCTACACCTGCCTTCCTCAATTTTCCATTGAAGGTGCTGGGCAACGAGGGAATACCGGTATTTCGGATGTGGCGCTTGGGTGTTTTGGCGTAAACGTCACACACAAACAGATTCCACAGGTGCTCTGTGAGTTTAAAGACATCCGTTCCGGACTGGATGATCCGCAACCGCGCAAAGGAAATCCACGGTCCCCAGTGCAGCAGTGCCTTGATTACCTTACCTGCTCCTGGCAGTCGCGCGGCAGTGCGCTCGTCGAGCCGACGTGGGCGATTGTCACGGACATGAATGAGTTCCGCCTTTACACGCGCCTTCCCGGACACGCAGACCAGTACCAGCGATTTGTCATCGAGGGTGGAACCTCGGCACGTGACCCCGGCTTGCTTGCTAATAATGAGATTGCCGCGTTTCGGCGTTTTCTCTTCTGGCGGCTCTTCCGACCGGATTTTCTGCTGGCAGAGCGCGGCTTGTCGTCGCTTGCTGGCGTTCTCCTGAGTCAGCCGACACGTGAGCGGGAGATCGAGCGGAATTTTTACAAGGACTATCGGGCCTATCGTGAATTTCTCTTTGATACGATCTGCGCCGCAAATCCTGGCTTTACCGGAACTCGCGGCAAGTTGGTTCGCTTGACACAGCGCCTCTTGGATCGTTTTCTCTTTATTCTTTTTTGCGAGGATATGGGGCGCGTCTTGAGTTATCCGCCGGAACTTGTGCGTCAAATCCTCTGCGAACACAGTGTCAGTGCATTCTATAGTCCCGAGGATACAGGCCCATGGGATGCGATTCGCAGACTTTTTCGTGCCATGTGTACGGGCGGTCAGTTTGGTTCCCATACCATCGGATATTTCAATGGCGGACTCTTTGAGCCCAACGATGAACTTGAGTCCCTGATCATCCCGGCCAAAGTGTTCTGCGCGAAGGATCAAGCCACGGATCTGCCCGGCAATCCCCTTACGCTTCTCTATTTTTCAAGTGCCTATAATTTTGGACTCTCCAGTGATTCCGGCGAACGCACCATTGGACTGACCACCCTCGGGCGCATTTTCGAGCAGTCGATTACCGAACTCGAAATCATGGAGGCCAAGGCGGATAATCGCGAATCCATTAATATTTTGACCAAACGCAAGACCGATGGCGTGTATTATACCCCGGAATGGGTGACACGGTATATTGTCGAACAGACCATCGGTGCGCGACTTGCTGATATTCGCGCTGAACTTGGCGAGGCCTCGCTCCCGCCGCTGACAGATGAGGACATCGCTCGTTACCATGTGTTCGTGAGTGATAAATACAAACGGCGCACAGCACCGGTCGGTGGCGCCCATGCTGAATTTTGGCGCCAGTACCGTGAGCGTCTCGGTCATCTGCGCATTGTTGATCCCGCGTGCGGTTCAGGCGCATTCCTTATCCAGGCACTCGACTACTTGATTGAGGAATATGAGCGAATCATTGTGGCCCAACATCGCCTCGGTGGACGTTCGGACCTCTTTCAGGATCAGGATTCCCTGATCCGTTCCATCCTCACGCACAACATCTATGGGGTGGACATCAATTCGGAGTCCGTGGAGATTACCAAACTCGCCCTCTGGCTCCATACTGCGACCCCGGGAAAACCGCTTTGCGCATTGGACCGCAACATCCGTTGCGGCAACAGTCTGGTCGGCACTGACTTCGCTGCCTTCTATCGTGAGCGCCACGAGACTCTTTTCGAACAGGCTGACGTGAATGAACGTGAACGCATCAACGCCTTTGACTGGCCGTCCAATTTTGTTGAGGTTTTCAGTCATGGCGGTTTCGATTGCGTCATCGGCAATCCTCCGTATGTGAAGCTCCAGCACTTCCGGCGCTACCAGCCCGATGTGGCGGACTACTTGACCTCCGCCAACCGCGCCGACGGCACGCCCGTCTACGAAAGCACCCGCACCGGCAACTTCGACATGTATCTGCCCTTTATTGAAAAGGGGATCGAACTTCTTTGCCCAGAAGGCCGCATGGGCTACATCGCCCCCAACGTCTGGATGGTCAATGAATACGGCCAAGCGCTCCGCGCCAAAATCAAGCGCAACCAGAGTCTCGACCGCTGGCTTGACTTTAAGAGCTTCCAAGTCTTTGATGAAGCCATCACCTATACCGCACTCCAGTTCTTTACCGGTAAACCATCAGCCGTTGTCCGCTGCGCCTTTGCCCCGGACGGCGAGATCAGCACCGTTGACTGGTCTATGCCCAATGCGACTATTCGCTATAATGAACTTCCTCTGTCTAATGCATGGAATCTCGTATCTGAATCGGAACGAAACCTCATTAATCGCCTAAATACCCAATGCACATCTTTGGAACAATCCTGCAAGGGTATCACTGTTGGTATACAGACCAGTGAGAATTCAATTTACCACCTTCGAAAAAAGAGTAGTGGCAAATATGAATCAATTTCCGATGATCAAACTATTTGGAGTTTAGAAGACGAATTAATGCATCCTTTGGCAAAAGGCCCCGATGTAAAACGATATATTTTGCCAGTGACAGATTTATATATTTTGGTTCCGTATGAGATTGTGTTAGGAAAAGTCACGCTAATCACCGAGGAAATATTGGCCTCAAAATATCCTTTGATTTTCACATATCTAAATACTAAAGAGCAGAAACTTAGACTCAGAGAAAACGGGAAAATGGATAAGGATGGTTGGTGGGGCTATAATTACCCGAAAAATATTGAAAAACAATCTGTGCCAAGATTGCTTGTTGCAGGAACTGCGCCAGAACTTCGTTTTGTTGCTGATCCAGCAGGGGCCTTCACCCAAGATGACCGACGGGTTTTCTCGGTCATTCCTAACGGGGAAAACAGCTTGTATTTTTTGTTAGGAATACTGAATAGTCCGCTAGCAAATTATGTTTTTAAAAAGATCGCTCGTCCTAAAGCAAATGATTTTTTTGACATTGAAAAGCAATTCATCGCGCCTTTGCCAATACCTGACGCAACACCCGAAGAACGTGAACAGGTCGCGCAGGCAGCAGAGCAGTTGCAAGAGATGTATACGCGGCGAAGAGATTTAGTGTCGGCATTTGAACAACGGCTGATGAGTGCGCAGACGGTTGTGATGTCCCCTGCGCCCGGGCCGGATTGGCTTTGGGCTGAGGTCGGTACAGTCGCCTCATGGAAAGTTCATCTTGAAGCTACAAGGCGTACAGGCCGCGAGTTGACCGCTTGGGCGAAGGCACGTTATGAACTGGCGCTTGAAGAACGGATTGCTGTGTTGGATGGGTGCCTGACGAAAGGCACTCGGTTTGACGTGCGTGTGACAACTGACCAGCTTATCCTCTCGATTGGCAACACCGAGGTCCTGAAACTCTTTGACAAGCCGGACGCAGCCCTCATTGCTGCCCAATGGCGACATGCTTTGCGGGATGCCAACGTCACGGAAGCCTTTGATGGCCGCCGCCTGTTGCGGATGCTCCTCGACCTGCGTGCTACAACCGACGCGAGTCTCCATGCCCGCATGATTAGCCTGGATGATGAAATCACAGTCCTTGACCAAGCCCTTGCTGTCACCGAGCAATCCCTCAACACCCTCATCTACCGTCTCTATCGACTCACCCCCGCTGAAATTTCCATGATCGACGCGGACAGGCGATAAGGCATCTCCTATTTCACATGCTCCTTGCCAAATGCATCAATGGCATCCAAGAGTTCATGTACATTGGTGTAAGGGTTCCACTGGTGCGGATTATTCCATTTAGAGTCTGCTCCATTGATAGTTTGCTGGTTCATGTGTTTTGCGTTTTTACGCGCCGCTTTGATCTCTGCATCTGAGTAATCACGTCGATCTGCTTTATCATAATCCTTTATATAGATTTTCTTTAAGTCACTATTCTTTAAAAGATCGGCACAATTCATGTATGCAGCGGAAGAAGTCCTGAAGTGCAAAAGCAACCAAACTTCAAAGCAGACGTTTGATAATGCAATGTTGATGTTGTTGTCTCTCGCTGTTATGCGTGCCTCTGCATGAAGACTATCATCGTATTTCGTGGGGTTCTCTCGGTCATATACTACCCAGAAAACGTCATTTGGTATCCCTGCATGGCGCTTCTTATGTTCTCTAGCCTCTTCAACTAATTGCACTGCCGTGCTCTTTTCACTCTTTTCTACAACAATAAGCGTTGTACCTGGAAACTTTTTTTCAATATAGCTTTTGAGATAATTTGGTTCGGTCTTCGCCCCTTCACAAAAGATATGAAAAAGTGGTTTTAGCGAAAGAGGGTGGCCCTGCTTTTTAGGCTTTGGCATGGCTCGCTCCTTTTTTGAAAAGTTTTACAATGCCCAGGTAATCAATTTGCGGGACAGCTCCCAAACGCCCCTCTGCGTACCAACGGTTAAAGGGGCTGGTTGGCGTGACAATCTTTTTGTCAAACGCATCCAATGAGTAGATCCGAGTTGCCCCTTTGTCTTTTTCAGCAAACCATGTTTGATCCCGGCGCATCAAATCAGGGGACATCAGATTGATATTGTGCGTTGAAAAAATGAGCTGTGCACCGAAGGGGTTTACTTCTGTATCATTAAAGAGCTTAATGATCAACTCGGCCATGAAGGGATGCATGCTGTTATCCAACTCATCGATAATTAGAACTCCGCCTGTCTTTAATGCATCAAAAAGAAGAGGTGAGAGCATAAATAACTTCATTGTGCCAGTCGATTCGTCTTCTTGTGGAAATTCTTCGGTCTTTCCAGATTCTGTTTCGTGTAGAAATCGATATTCTTTTTCTTCTCGCTCCAGAATCTTTTTTTGCATTGACGGAGGCATATTTTTGGGAAAACGAATTTTCATCGTAGCCATATCACGCTTTTCAAGTTTTACTCCGCAAATTCCCGTGTCTGCAAAGGTGATGAGTTGTGATGTATGATCAAAGAGGATCTTATTCTCTTCGGTTGGTGAATAATCGCACTCCTCGTCCACATCAAGATGAACAATCTCTTTTCGAATAAAAGTATACACATCTCGAATCAACTCTGGTGCATCCGCACTGCTTCCTGCCACAGATAAATAGCTCTGATTTGAGAAAAACGGGAATTGTTTCTTTCCTCCTTTGTATAGATTTCCAAACTGGATCGTTTCCCACGTGTCTGACTTAGTGCGTTCAAACAGCACCGCCTCCTTTGCCGAACGATAACAGACAAGTTTCTCCTCCACAACGTGCTTTTGTGTAAAAGATACCCGATAAGAGAAACGACCCTTCTCTGGAATAACAAACTCAAGCTCAAAAATGGTTGGTGCTTTTTGAGATGCTTCAGATAGGCGATATGGCTTGTATGAGGGAATTGAATCACCATCATCTAAACTTTTTGATCGAATAGCAACCCGTTGTAAAGCATAAAAAGCCCGCAAGAGATTCGATTTGCCTGAGGCGTTAGCACCATACACGCCAACGCTTTTTAAAAGCGAAAAATCGCCAGGAAAAGGATTTTTTACCATATTTTCAGATAAATGGCTTTCCGCACCGTCAGTCGTATAGAGCGAGAAAATCTGCTCTTCCTTGATAGACTTGAAATTCTCAACAGTGAACTCGATAATCATATTGATCCTTTTTAAAGACAGTTTGTCTTAAAAACAAGTCACAAAGTACTATTAAAAATGATTTGTGTCAATTATAAATTCAATATATCCAGAAAAAAAATCAATGGTATCCTGTCTGATAAAAAGATGAATGCACGATAACATTTGTTTTGTTATCGTGCATTATTCATGTTACATAGCTTATCATTTTGCGGCGCGGTAGCGGGGGATCAGGGCGTTGGTGGAGGCGTCGTGCTTGAGCGCGGGGGCTTTCTTGGCGCTGAGTTCTGTCAGCACCTTGGAGGCCAGCACGTTGCCGAGCTCCACGCCCCCTTGATCATTAGTATGGGTTGTAAGGCTGGTTTCTTAAACTTTGGCATTACACTCTCTATGTTTAAGGAGCTTCACAATGCTCATAAAGTCGATACGGGGTACTGCACCTAAGCGGCCTTCTGCTTGCCAACGATTGAAGGGGCAGGCAGGTCGGCGTGAGAATCTTTTTATCAAACGAAAAGACGACAGAGCCGTCACGCCTTGATGATTCGAGAGGCTGGATTTAAGGGGTTAG
>JBAXCC010000242.1:0-6338 GCA_037141675.1 bacterium
ATGCTGCGTTACGGCATCGATCGCGCGGTTTTGCCGCTGAAAATTTTGGATCAAGAAATTGATGTGATTCGCGCACTGGGTGTTGAATTCAAAATGGGATGCAAAGTCAGCGACCAGCGAGCCCTTGATGAGTTGATCCATCGTTCCGATGCAATCATTTTCGCCACAGGAATGCAAACTTCTGATCAACCCTGGCCCTTCACAATAAAGGCATCCCCCAAGGGGATCGCTGTTGACTCCCACACTTTTGCATCAAGCAACAGCAACATATTTGCCTGCGGTGGCGCGATCGCGGTTTGCAAAATGGCTGTCCGCGCTGTAGGGCAGGGGAGGCTGACTGCAGAGTCGGTCCACCACTTCCTGACGCACAGCACCGTCGGTGCAGCCTGGTCACCTCGCTACGACTCCCATTTAGGCAAACTTGCTCCAGAGGAACTCCAACAACTCGTCTCCACCGATCTGACACATCGTTTAAAGAGCTTGGAGGGCACGGTTACACCCGTGCCGAGGTCGGGGTGTAACCCGACCCTCCAATCCTCTCTCGTCGCAGCTGCAGCCCGTTGCCTGCAATGCGATTGTGGCAAGAAACTCACCTGCTTCTTGCGTGCTTATGCGCAGGAATATGAAGCCCACCGCGACCAATATCGGACGGGTTCACGTAAGCATGTGGTGCGTAAACGCTACGCCAGCGGGCTGGTGCACGAACCCGGCAAATGTATTGATTGCGGACGCTGCATCGGCATCACTGCCGCCGAGCATGTACAGCCAGGCTTAGCCTTTGGCAACCGCGGCTTCGATGTCGCAGTCAAAGCCCCCTTCAGCGCTGATATGGATATTGCCATGGGCCCTGCGCTCGACCGCTGCATCGCCGCCTGCCCAGTGGGTGCGTTGTGGAGCGAGCACGGGACGAAGACGAAGCATGACGCATGAGGAAGCGACGCCACGGCATACGTCCTGTCCTCTCAAATTCCGGTTTGACCCTATTAAGCTTTCATGTGATAATGTGCACAAGTTAATACGTTCATGTTGCGGAGCGTTGTTTGACAGCATGCTCTGCGTTAGACGCAAATGGGAGATCAACAGATGGAAAGTACACGCAGAAATTTTCTGGGCACCGCAGCAGCGGGAACCATCGGCATCAGCAGCGTCTCTGCCTTTGCGCAGGGCGATAAGAAGATCCGCATCGGCGTCATCGGTGTCGGATGGTACGGCATGGTGGATGCCAAGGCGGCTCTTAAAGCCGGAGGCGCGGAGATCGTTGCCATCTGTGACGTCGACAGCGAGCACCTCAAAAAGAACGCGGAAGAACTGGCTAAGCTTCAGGGCAGTCGTCCGCGTGAATATAAGCTGCACCGGGAGATGCTGGACGCCGGTGGCATGGACGCGGTGATCATCGGTACGCCCCCCCAATGGCATGCGCTGCAGTTGATGGACTGTCTCAACAAGGGATACGATGTCTATTGCGAAAAACCGCTGGCGTATGACATCCGCGAAGGACGGGCTATGGTGGAGGCGGTCAAGGCCACTGACCGCATCGTCCAGGTAGGCTTCCAGCGCCGCCAAAGCCAGACGTTCAAACAGGTCAAGGAGGCTATTGACGCGGGTAAGATCGGCGACGTGATACAGGCGGATGTTCAGATTCACTATAACGCCGGACCCCAAGACCCCACACCTGTCGAACCTCCTGCTTCGCTCGACTGGGATCTCTGGTGCGGTCCTGCCCCTAAAATTCCGTACAGCGTCCAGGTGGGTCATAAGAGCTGGCGTCTGGAAAAGACAACCGGCCACGGTCATTTGGTGGACTGGGGCATTCATAACATCGATGCCACGCGCCTGGTTCTCGGACTCGGAATGCCGAGCCGCGTCACTGCCGACGGAGGCATCTACCGATATAAAAATATCATCACTACGCCCGACACACTGGCGGTACACTTTGAATTCGACCGTTGTCCGGTCATCTGGCGCCACCGTATTTGGGGTGCGACGGAATATGCGAACGAAACCAGCAACGGCATCTTCTTCTACGGAACCAAGGGCTCCATCTTCGCTTCTGACCGGGATTGGGTTTTGATTCCTGCAGGCAAGGATGCGCAGCGCGAAACGTTTAAGGCGAATAACGACATGGGCACAGATCATGTTAAGGAATTCCTGGAATGCGTCCGCAGCCGTAAGCAGCCCTCCTGCACCATGGAGAGCGGATATCAGACCACGACGACTGTGCAGTTGGGTATGATTGCCTACGAGAGCGCCTCAACCGTCCAGTGGGACGCGAAAGCGGAACAGATTGTCAACAATCCCGCTGCTTCCGCCTTGCTGAAGCGCGACTACCGAAAGCCATGGCTCCATCCGTATAAAGGGTAAAGGTGCGGGCAGTGAGAATGGTGAATATGGCACATCCATCCCATGAGATGTATGAGGATAGTACGCCGCAACATATATCGCACATGTCACATTTGTCCCCTGCGGCCCATAAAACATACGGGTTAATGAAATGAGTGCTTGTGCGTGGTTTTTAACGTGCACCTATTGTCCTTGCTTTTGAGTGGAGTCGGACAATGGAGTGTGTTATTCTAAAAATATCTGGTGCAAGGAGCACTTGAAAATACAGAAAGGATTATTGAGATGAGGACATGTGAGAAATCCGTGAGTATCAATCCATATTTTAAAATCAGTGATGAGAACATGCCTGCGACTAAGGCGATGCTGAAGGTGTTCTGTGATCTGGTGAAGAAGGAAGAAGGCTGCCTGTACTACAATTTTACCTTCAAGGGTAATGTCATGACCTGCCGTGAAGCTTATGCGGATGCAGATGCTGTGCTGGCGCATCTGGCAAACTGCGGGGAAGCACTTGGTCAATTCGTTAAGATCGCCGAGCTTTTCCGTATCGAGGTCCTTGGCCCCGCAGAAGAACTGGATAAATTGCGCGCTCCTTTAGCGGGTATGAATCCGGATTACTACGTTCTTGATTGCGGTATCGGAAAGTAATTTAACGCACTTTACGCTTATAAAAAAACACGGCGTCTTTGTTACTAGGAGGCATAGGCAAAACCTGTGCCTCCTTCGTGTTAATGGGTGGGGCCGAAATTGAAAAATTTGATTTTTTGACCCTTCTTCGCAGAAACTACGCCGTAGTACGTCTGGATGAACAGGATTTTTAGGATTGGCTGCTTTGCAATCAATAACGATGTACATCGAAGCCCCTTTCGTCATATTTGCTCCAAATTATTCTTGCATCTTAATGGGGTTATTCAGTATAGTGACAGTGTTTTAATTGAGAAACGAAAGAATTTTGAAAACAAAACAAAAGGTCTAATAAATGAAAAAAAGGGAATTTGTTAGTTTGTCAATCCTGGGATTGATGGCTTTTAGTGCTTTTTCGGGGCAGATCAAATGGTCGGGGCCGTATGAAATTCTTGGGGATTCGGGGGTTCGACAGAATGGCGAGCTGCTGTATGCGTACTCTGGATCCGGCGAGAATGCGACGGTTAATGGTGTGGCCTTTAAGGGCGCCAAGGGCGCTCACGCATGGGATGATGCGATCACGCTGGAGTTTGCTGGTCTGGACAGCAAGGGCTTCGGAACGCAGATTCCGACGTCTGATAAACTTTCCGCATCCATGAAAGCGATGCTGCTGGGTGCGCCGTGGTGCGATAGCAAACCTGCCAAGGTCACACTTAAGCGTCTGACCGCCGGCAAGTCCTATCTGGTTCAGGTATGGATCAACGATAGCCGTGCGCTGGCATGCGAGCGTACAGCGAAGCTGGATGACGGCAAGGTTGTCCTCTTTTTCAATAAAGGGGATCAGGCGACCTGCGGTACTTATGCATTGGGCGTTTTTGTCGCCGAGGGTGCTGAGCAATCGTTTAATATTCAGGGGAATCGGTCGTCGCAAATGAATGCGATTCAAGTGCGCGCAATTGAGTCTGCAGATGTGAAGCTGGACCTGGCAGGCGAAGTGATCGCGACCCGGTCGCAAGATACTCCTGTCGCAAAGGCGAAAACGAAGGGTAAGGGGGAGTCTAGGAATGATGCTAAGAGCCAACCTGCGGATGATCCGTCGCGCCCTGTCTCGGATGCTGCCAAGCTGATCAACCCGGTTGCTGTTGAGCGCGCGATCACCTTTATGGGCGATCAGTATGGTAAAAAATATGATGTGACCCAGGCGCGTGCTGCCTTAAGCGCATATCAGAAGGAAGAGGCTTTTGTTAAGGATATCAAAGGAGGCGCCTCACCGGAGTCGCTTGCGAAAGCTGGAAAACTGATTGGCGATGTCCGTGCCTCAATGCTGGCCAACCCAGTCTTGGATGCGGACAAGATCGTCTTCATCCGCCGTATATTGGGGGGTAATGCGCGCAACAGGAATGAGCGTGACTGGGGCTCCATCAGCCTGAACAGCCATACGCATGTGACGATCAATAAAACGGGCTGGAATAGTCAGATCGTTGAAATCTCCAATCTGCGCGGTGAGATGAAGGAGCGGGTCATCCGCGAATTCAAGGGGCCGCTGGTGCGCGATATGCAGTTGAGTTGCGATGCCAAGACAGTCTCCTACACAAGTGTGGATGCCAACAACCGCTTTGCTGTTTATGAATTGGCGCTGGATGGACTGTCCGAGCCTGTCTGCGTCTCTCCGCAAGGCTATCCGGATGTGGACCGGTTTGACGGCGTCTCGCTTCCGGATGGTCGTTACATCATGCTGTCGACAGCCTCTTATCAGGGGCTGCCGTGCGAAGGTGGCAGCAAGCCCATGGCGCAAGTGTATCAGTATGATCCAAAGACGAAGAAGACTCGCCAGCTTACCTTTGACCAGGACAGCGATTACACCCCGTCGGTCATGGAAGATGGACGCGTAATGTTTACCCGCTGGGAATACTGCGACCTGCCACACTATTTCTCACGCGTGCTCATGACCATGAATCCGGATGGCACGTCTCAGACGTTGCTGTGGGGATCGGGCTCTTATTACCCGACGACCATTCTTCAAGTGCGCCAGATTCCAGGCACGACGAAGCTGGCCGGCATTGTCAGCGGACATCATGATGTGAAGGAAATCGGGCGCCTCGTGTTGCTCGATCCTAGCATGGCGCGCTATTATCCCTTCAAACCCATCCTGACTGGCAAGAGCTGGGGGAATGAAGGCGACTCGATCCGCATTCAGACTCAACGCTTACCCCCTGCGAAGACAGGCATGCTGCAAGAGATCCCGGGCTATGGGGAGTTTGTCGAGGCTGATGTCAGTGATGACCAGGCTGGTAACCAACATAAGCGAGGACGACCATTCTTTGTCTATCCATGTCCGCTCAATCTGAATTTCCATCTTGTAACTGCAAAACCAGACGGCGGATTGTGGGGATTGTATCTGGTGGACACGTTTGACAATATCACCTTGGTGAAAGAATATCCGGACAGTGCGATCTTGCATGCCTTACTGGTGCAACCGAAGAAGCAACCGAGGGTGATTCCAGATCGCGTGAACATGGCATCAAAGACAGCGACGGTTCATATCACGGATATTTATAATGGCGCGGGACTTGTGAATGTGCCGCGAGGAACAGTCTCTAAGTTGCGTGTTTTCTCGTATCACTTCGCCTACATGCGTTCAGGCGGCCATTCCTCGGTTGGTCGCAACGGAGTGGAGTCAGGCTGGGATGTGAAGCGCCTGCTCGGAACCGTGGATATTGAGGCGGATGGTTCAGTCTGTTTTGAAGTGCCGGCGAACATTGATATCGCGGTGCAACCCTTGGACAAAGATGGTGCGGCATTGCAGATCATGCGGTCATGGTTTGTGGGTATGCCCGGCGAACGCGTCTCATGCTCGGGTTGTCATGAAGATAACCGTTTGACCGTGCCAGGCAAGATGACGGTAGCGGACAAGAAGAAGCCTCAGCAGATCAAGACGTGGTATGGTCCGACACGCGCGATGACCTTTGAACTGGACGTGTGGCCCGCGGTTCAGAAATACTGTGTCGGCTGTCATGACACCAAGCATGAGCGTAAGATGACGAGTGCGGAAACTGCGTATGATACCATCCAGCCGTATGTGCGCCGTCCTGGACCGGAGAGCGAACTGCTCATTTATCCGCCCATGGATTGGCACGTTTCAACTTCACCACTCTTCCAGATGCTACGTAAAGGACATCACAATGTGAAGCCCGACGCTGAATTTTTCGAACGCGTCGCAGCATGGGTGGATATGAACTGCCCCTGGCGTGGAAAATGGGCTCCACCGGAATGGGAGAAACAGAATCAGGTGCAGCGCCGTATTGATTTGACCAAGACTTTTGCCAATATGGATCTTGATGCGGAGAAAGAGTTTGACGATGCCAAGGCCTTGTTGG
>JBAXCC010000243.1:0-6239 GCA_037141675.1 bacterium
AGCCCGTGTCAAAATATCGCTGGGGGGACTCGGTTTCCCGGTCGAGGCGTTTGACAGGCCCTTCACAAGCTTTAGCGGTGGCTGGCAAATGCGCGCCGAACTCTCCCGCGTCCTGGCCTCGCATCCGGATTTGCTCCTCCTTGATGAGCCGTCAAACTACCTGGACCTTCCTGCTGTTGAATGGCTTCAACGCTTTCTGAAGGGCTATGAAGGCACGCTCATGCTCATTTCGCATGATCGTTACCTGTTACGCACATTGACCAACCTCACGGTTGAAGTCGATGCCAACACCGCCACCCGTTACAGCGGCAACCTTGACTTTTATCTGCGTGAACGTGAAATACGCTGGAACAATCTGCTCGCCGCCAAGGAAAACCAGGATCGCCGCCGCGATCAGCTCCAACGCTTTGTAGACCAGTTCAAAGCGACCGCGTCCAAGGCATCGCAGGCGGCCAGTCGCATGAAGATGATTGAGAAGATCGACGAGGAGGCCGTTGTCATGCCCAAACGCAGCCTTGCTGCCGGGTATCTGCGTCTTGCTCCAGCCCCGCATTCCGGCGCCGAAATCGTACGTCTCACCTCCGTTGATTTCTCGTATGACGGAACGCACATGATTTTGAAGAATGTTGATATCGCCATCGCGCGCGGCGAGAAGGTCGCGATCGTGGGCTTCAACGGCATGGGCAAGACGACACTGCTGCGCATCATGGCTGGCACGCGTAAGCCCACGGCTGGAACCTGCTCCCTCGGGCACAAGGTCCAGCCAGGGTATCTGTCGCAGGAGTTTTCAGAGACCATTCCGGCGGATGTCTCCGTCTTTGAATGTGCCAAACGGTGCAAGCCCGGTGCAACGGAAAAAGAGCTGCGCTCGCAACTGGGCTCCTTCGGCTTTTCAAGTGAAGATATCGGTAAGCCAGCAGGCGTCCTGAGTGGCGGCGAAAAAATCCGTCTCGCCTTCCTACGCCTCTTCCTTGATCCGCCCAACTTCATGCTCTTGGACGAACCGACCACGCATCTTGACCTGGAAGGCCGCACCACGCTTGAAGCCTGCATCCGAAAATACGACGGCACGGTCTGCCTGGTCAGCCATGACATCGAGTTTGTGCGCAACACCGTCTCCTCCATCATTGAAGTTTCACCCGCAGGTGTCCGCCGCTTCCCGGGCGGATATGACTACTACCGTGAAAAGAGTGCCGAACTTGACGCGGGGAAACCAGAGGCGAAAGCCACAGTCACACCTCGGTTTGACACTGACAACACGCCCCTCTCCAACAAGGATCAACGCCGGGCCCGCGCCCAAGAGCGTACCAAGTGGTTGCCCAAGATCAAGATATTGCGAGTGAAGGTCACCCAGGCTGAAGCCAAAATTGCAGAACTCGAAGCTGAACTTGAAAAGCTCTCTGCTATTCTCTTCAATCCATCGCCCGAGACCAAATTCGCCGAGACCAACCGTAAGCTCAAGTATGTGCAAGACCAGCTCGCACACATCACTGAAGAGTGGGAACGCGACGCCACCGAACTTAACGCGATCCTCCAAGAGCAAAAAGCCGCAGAAGACAACGCCTGATCGCCGCTGGCACACAGATAGGAATTTGGAGGACGGAGTGACTGGTTGACTGATTGACTAATTGACTCAGTCGGTCACACCGTCAATTCGTCACGCAGTCAATGCTTTCTTTCCCAAGCCTTGCATGATTCCCGTGCTTTTCAACCATATTTCTCTTGAGAGCTTTATCTCAAACAGCAATAATAAAGTCACCTTTGGTTAGGTTGCGAGTAAAAGACTCACGAACCGACATTAACGCTTAAGTTCTTAGATCATGACATTTATGAAGAATTACCGCAAAGTTACATTGCTGATTTTTTTTCAGATAACAGCGGCAATGCTGTTCATCTCGTGTTCCCATACTGGGATGTTCGGGAAGGCTCCGGCAAAAGTGCGGCTTGAACGTATCGGGCTCAGCAAGGACAATGCGAAATTCATCCGCGTTGACTCGGGTGCACCATTTGTGATCTGGGGCGTCAACTATGACCACGACGGCGCAGGTCGCTTGCTTGAGGACTACTGGTGCAAGGAGTGGCCCACCATCGTGGAGGACTTCAAGGAAATCAAAGAGCTGGGCGCCAACGTGGTCCGCATCCACCTGCAGACCGCTAAATTCATCACCACCGCACGGAAGCCTGACGAAGAGGCCCTAAAGCAACTCGCGCGCCTCGTGGCCTTGGCTGAGAAAACCGGCCTCTATCTTGACATCACGGGACTCGCCTGCTACCACAAAAAGGATGTGCCTGAATGGTATGCCAAAATGAGCGAAAGCGAGAGGTGGGAGATCCAGTCCATCTTCTGGAGCGCAGTCGCGAAGACCTGCGCCCAAAGTCCGGCCGTATTCTGTTATGACTTGATGAATGAACCTGTCATGGCGGGCGCGAAGGGAGAGACGGACTGGCTGGCAGGAGAGTTCGCGGGCTCGTGCTTTGTGCAACGTATCACACTCGATCTGGCTGGTCGCACGCGTGAGCAGGTCGCCAAGGCGTGGGTCGACAAGCTCGTGGCTGCGATCCGGGAACAAGACAAGCATCACCTGATCACGGTCGGCGTGATACCGTGGGCCATGGTCTGGCCTAACGCCAAGCCCTTTTTCAACTCAAAGGAGGTCGGCGAAAACCTGGATTTCGTCAGCGTACACTTCTATCCGGAAAAGGACAAGGTCGATAAAGCTTTAACCGCGCTCGCGGTCTATGATGTCGGCAAGCCGCTTGTCATCGAGGAGATGTTCCCTCTGAGCTGCAGCGCCAAGGAGCTGGAAGACTTCATTGACGGTTCACGAACGATTGCCGAAGGCTGGATCAGTTTCTACTGGGGCAAGACCATCAGTGAGTACGCCGAGGATCGCACGATAGCAGGCGCAATAACAAAGGAGTGGCTGGAGCACTTCCGAACCAAAGCGCCTTCGATTCTTGGCACCAAGCATGAAAAGGACCCAAAAAAACGCTGATCGCACCTACCCGTCTACGGCCACTACCTAATGGGACGGAGAGAAAGATTAACCCCTTGCCTTTACCTGACGACAGGCATGTGATATGATTTAACCTGTTTTTCGCCACCTGATGGACTCAGACGGAAAATTAAAGTTTTCATCGCATGAACACACCCCTGACATTTAAACCAGTCTACAAAGACTACATCTGGGGAGGCGACCGCCTCTCCAGATATTTTAATCGTGTTGGAACGCCGACTCCTTGTGCGGAATCCTGGGAAATTTCTGCCCATCCGGACGGAACCAGCATCGTAGCGCAGGGCAAGTATGCCGGACGTTCTCTCCCTGATTTGGCAACCGAGTTCGGTGTAGCACTCATGGGGACAAAGACTCCCGACCCCACACGCTTCCCCTTGCTCTTCAAACTCATTGATGCCCGCGATAAGCTCAGCGTGCAGGTCCATCCAAACAACGCGAATGCGTCTCTCACCCATGGCGAGCCCAAGACGGAAATGTGGTACGTGCTTGAACGCGTCCAAGGTTCACGCCTGTACGCAGGACTCCGCGAAGGGGCAACACCCGAATTGCTGCGCGCCGCATTGGCTGATGGCACGGCAGACAAATGTCTCACAGAAGTGCAGGTCAACCCCGGAGACTCCATCTTCATCCCCGGCGGACTGGTCCATGCGATTGGTGACGGCTGCCTGATTTACGAAGTCCAGCAGAACTCCAATACCACCTATCGACTCTACGACTGGAACCGTGTCGGCGCGGATGGCAAGCCGCGTCAACTCCACATAGAAGAGAGTTTTAAGACGATTGACTGGAAAAATGGAAAAGATATTGCGCGAATGCGCGAATGCGCATATCCGCGGATGGCCAACTATAAATCCTTAGTCTCTTGTGCATTCTTCCAAGTCGGAAAACTGGCATTAGCAGAGAGCACATCCATCAAACAGGACGGAACAACCTTTACCGCACTCTTTGTCGAAACCGGCAACGTATCAATCGAAGCAGGCGGTGAAACCGTGCAACTCGCCAAAGGAATGAGTTGCCTCATCCCTGCAGCGGCAAAGGAATTCTCACTAACAGGAAATGCTTCACTGCTCATCACAACGCTTTAGTACCTCATGTGTTTTACGTTTCTTTTTTAACTTTCAGCTTTTAACTTATGATTAAATCATCCTACCAACTTTTCACCCTCTTCGGAATCCCCGTCAAGGCAGACCTCTCGCTCTTTATTCTGGCCTTTTTACTCATCCAAAGTTACAGCAGCCCCCTCTATGGACTTGCCACGGGTATTATACTGCTTATTTCCATTTTGCTTCACGAATTAGGGCACAGCCTCGTCGCCATGGCCTTCGGATGTCGCGTCAGAGACATCACGCTTATGATGATGGGCGGGTGTGCATCCATGCTCTCTATGCCCCAAAAGGCATGGCAGGAGTTTCTCATGGCCTTTGCAGGCCCCCTCGTCAGCCTTGCACTGGCCATCGCTGGCTTCTTATTTGCGGGCGTTTATCTTGATGGCGACGGACATCTCGTCTATAAACCGGGGCTCATCAACGAATTTGCGCTTTATCAGGTCGGCGTCTTGAACCTCATCCTCTTTATCTTCAATCTGCTGCCTGCCTTCCCCATGGATGGCGGACGTATTCTCCGGGCATTTCTTCAGCAGTTCTTCATGACCAAGGTCAAGGCCACATGGATTGCTTCACGCCTCGGACGCTTCTTGGCGATTCTCTTGGCAGTCAGTGTGATCTATTCATGGATGACCAAACAATTTGATGGCTATCTGATCATCCGTCTGCTCATCGCCTACAGCATCTACAGGGCTGCCGAGCAGGAGTATCAGATGGTGCTAGCCGAAGAGGGATACGGCAACGGAAACCCCTTTGCCCGCTTCGGCTTCCCCTTCTTCGGGCGCACCACGCGTACACCGCCACCGGACGACGGGCAAGCCATCGTCAGTCCCCCTCCCTACGAGCGCGGTAGCGGAAAACGTGTAGACGTCCGTAAAGAATAGCCCCAAATCAGAAAGCACGATTCATTTTGTTGATGACGGCTTTATTTATTTTGCTGTTCTATGGATTCAAGGGTTTGAGTGAATCGATGACAAACAAGCCGTTTTCGCGGACCAGCACATCATCGAAGTAGATTTTTCCTCCGCCATATTTCGGCGTCTGGATCAACACCAAGTCCCAGTGGATCGAGGAGACATTTCCATTGCTCGCATCGTCATAAGAGGCTCCAGGCGTAAAATGAATCGAGCCTGAAATCTTTTCATCAAACAGGATATCGCACATGCCGTCCGTGATATGAGGATTGATGCCGATTGCGAATTCGCCTACATAACGGGCGCCTTCATCGGTGTCAAAAATAGCATTCAGACGCTCGGGATCCGATCCCGTTGCACTGACAATCTTTCCGTTCTCGAATTTCAGCACAATGTTCTCGTATTTCTTGCCTTCATAGAGTGTTGGCGTATTATAACAGATGACCCCATTGGCGCTCGTCTTGACCGGCGCAGTAAACACCTCGCCGTCAGGTATATTATTGGCGCCCGTGCAAGGAATGACGGGAATTCCCTTAATAGAGAAGGTGATATCCGTCCCGTTAGAACCTTCAATCCGAACCTTATCCGTTTGCCGCATGAGCGCAGCCAGCGCCTGTGCAGCCGCGTTCATCCGGCTGTAATCCATGGTGCACACCCTGAAATAAAAATCTTCAAAGGCCTCGGTACTCATGGAGGCAGCTTGGGCCATCGAAGAACTCGGCCATCTAATCACACACCATTTGGTCTTCTTCACACGCCAATCCAGAACGGGACGCATGATCTTCCGGATGGCCGTCATCTTTTCAGCCGGGACATCACTATACTCAAAGGAATTCTCATAATTCCGGATCGCAATATAACCCTGCATCTTCTTCATGAATTCCAAATCGGCTTCAGCCATGACTTCAAACGATTTCAAGCTTCCGTTTATGTAGAGGGAACGCATGACTTTCGAACTGGCGGTCTTGACAAAGGCATGTCCGCCCCGCGCAGCGATTGCATTAACAAGTTCCGACATGATTTCCGGATTGATATCCGTGGCATCCACCAAGACGCATTCATCTTTCTGGACATGCAGTGAATACGCGATCAATACATCTGCCAACTTTGCATAGCGTGAATCGTTCATATTAGGAGCCCTTCTTGTGATTGAAATTCCATACCACATAGATTAAAGGAATGTTGCATCGCAATCAAGGCTTTGT
>JBAXCC010000244.1:0-6202 GCA_037141675.1 bacterium
ACACGGCCTTCGCGGGCCGACGACGAGAACATCTCGGGCTCGGTGATCGCGGCTGACATTTTTAGTGCAGCCGACCCGTCCGGCGCAATCAGACGCAGCGTGTAGAGCCGCCCGCCCAAGAGCATCACAAGATGCTCGCCGCATAACGTCATCATGTCCAAATGATTTTCGTCAGTAGGGATCGTGTATTGCGCCAGCAACCGGCCGTCCAGTGCGTAGGCGTTTAGCCGACCGCTACCTGCGCGGTCATACAGCACGCCCTGCTTTGCGTCATACGCCACGCCCAGCCCGCGCGTCCCGCGTGGCATCGGTCCGAAGGTCACGGGCTTGTCCAGTTCCCCCGAGTTTCCGAGCACACCCTCAAACCGCAAGGTCTCGGCGCCGGTTGTCAGACCGATGCATCCGAGTGCAACTAAAAGAGAAATCCGCATCGCACACGCTCACTTTCACTTCGTCAGGTTCACGGGCTGGCCGCATTGCGCGGCCCACGTCATTGTCGCCATGAATTTCGGCGACTGCGCGGCTGGCTCATCTGCGTATTGCATCAGCCCCCAGCTTCCCCACTTGCTCCATTTTCCGATAGAGGCGAAGTTGCACAGCAGGTCACCGCCTCCGGTCGTCCAGGCGGCATAATAGTCCCGGTAGAGGTCGCCCATGCGCGGATGCATGTTGGCTGCGTGAAAGAGGCGCGTCATCGCATCGTTGTTCTCGCCGCCCAACACACCCACCATGTGCTGGCCTGCCTCGTAAGCGACGAGCCGCAGGCCGTACTTGTCGGCAATCGCCTTCTGCTTTCGGATCATCTCAGCGCTCTCCGGCAGAACCTTCTTCGCCATGTGGTCGAGAGCCTGTTCCACACTCCATGTGGCGACGATTTCGGCGTTCAGTTTCTTTTCGCTCTTGGGCGGCACGCAGAAGCCCATGTACGGTGCGATTGCCAATACGTCAGCCTGCTTGTAGGCGTCCTGGAATGTCAGGACGCGCTCGGAGACGTTGGGGCTGGCAGCCTGCGAGGGTAGTACCCGCAGCAGACGCTGACGTCCGCCGAAGACCTCCTCCCAGATGCGGAAGATCTGCGCCGAGCGATATGCGGTGAAGGCCCAGCTCGCCTCCCACGGCTGTTTGGCAAATCCGAGTTTGATTCCCTGTTCGCCAGCCCACTTGCTTTGTGCGAACATCCCGTTCCAGACCTCATTGGAATATTCGATATAGACCTTCAGGTCAGGGCTGAGATTCGATTTCACGGCCTCCGCGAAGCGGCGCACGTAATCATCGTCCGCCAGATGCGGCATGCAGAACCATGCGTCAGCTTTCTGCCGGTTGCATAGGTCCACCATCACCTCGACAGGAATGCCCCTGAGTGTATAGGATGCGTCATCGGTCTTCGGGCGCTCCGACCATGTTCCGATCTTCGAACCGTTGGTCTTCATCCAGTCCATGAACCGGAAGCAGGCGATTCCGCGCCAACGTGCGAGAAACGCCGGGTTGAACGGCTGCTTCGCATAGGTCTCCTCGAAGCCGGGCATGACCACGCGGATGTTGCGTACGGGGTCAGCAGGGTCGATGGCACGGAGCTGCAGAAAGAAGCTGCCCTTCGCGGCGTCGACTTGGATGATCAGGCGGTTTGGTTTTTTCTCTGCGATCGATGCTGCGCCAGTGAACGCCAGTTCTCCCTTGCCTTCATAAAGGACGGTATAACGGCCCGATGGATAGTGTCCCTTCTCAATCGTGCAGAGCGGTGTCTCAGCCCAGCAGTCGGGCTCGAGCTTCTTGACCCAGCCGCGCTCGTCCAGTGCCAGCTCAGGTCCCTTGCCCCACGACAAGCCTTTCTTCTGGCTGATCCATCTGCGCGAAAGGCGGAAGACGTCCACGAAGGGCAACTCCGTGTTCCAGTCGCAAGGGCCTTCCAGATTCATGCCCAGACGGGGCTTTGCAGCGGGCGCCTCAGCGCACGTTACCGTTGGCAAAAGTGTCGCGGATGCGACGATCAGTAAGCACATGATCATTGATCTGTTCATATTTTCACTCTCCTATCTTGATTGATCCCCAAAGATCCGGTGCGAGCATAGTCTCGCCCGGCACGTCGTTCACAAGGCCGGTTGCCTGATTTGACCAGTAGACCCGCGACAGGTTTACGGTGCCCAGCCTATCGCCGTAGATTACACCAAAATCACCGCGCAGGGTCTGGCCGCCGACCTTCTCCAGCCCCAGTTCCGCCAGCGGGATTGTCGCCTCTAACCGATAGCCGCCTTCGGAGACCTGCACGCTTACGTTCACGCGTTCCAATTTGCGCACGTCGTCCACCTTCTCACTGCGCCACGGGCTTGCGAACTCCACCGGATTGGCACCGGTCTTGTCCTTGAGTCGGTAGCGGTAGAGCACGACCAGCGGCTTGCCATTGAAGGGCGCGATCGAGAGACGGATGTCGCCGGGTGCTGCACTCTTGCGTGTAGCAGGCGCGGCCGCATCCGTGCCAAGTTGCACGTCCACACAGTCGCCAGTTTTGAAGAGCTGCGTCCAGTCCTTGCCATTGTTTACCCAGGGTGATGGGTCTGCCACATCGTACTGGAGATAGAGATTCGTGTCGTCAAACGCACCGCGTACTCGGATTTTCCAATTGCCGCTCTCCCATTCCGCTGTGACAGGCAGCGACCCGAAGTTTACTTTTTTATCTGATAGACGCGCCAGCGTTGCCTGCTTCTGAGCTGAGCCTTCCCGTGCGGTCGCCTGTGTGCGCCGGGCCGATGACGCGAGCATCTCAGATGTGACGACGATTTTCCCTTCGCTGCGCACGACCTTGTCGAGTCCGTTCAGATGGTAGATGCGGTATCCGCTGCACCCCGCCTGCAACACATAGCGCTTATTCACACGATCATAGCCGAATGAACCGCCGAAGGCTTCGCCCCCGATGAGTCCCGGTCCGACGACCTCTGCTACCCGGCAGTCTTGGAACATCTCGTCGAGGTAGAGACCGTCGGTTGTCACTACAAAAAATCGCCCGTGATTACCCACGAAGACCATTACATCGCCCTGTTTGTCCAACGGGGCGGTGCCGAGTCCGAACAGGACGCCTTGCAATTCCCCGGGCTTGGGCAACGGCGCCTTATGCGAGCCGTGCACATTGGTCCAGCGGTTCGGGAAGAACCAGTTGATCCGTCCGTCTTCCGAGATGCTGAACATGAAAGGATCGGTGTTCACCACGATATTACCGCGTGCGTCGTTGAAGGTTGTATCGAGAATCGTGCGGCTGCCCTGCGGCAGATCGTCCTTGAGCGAGGCGACGTTCGCGAGTGCCTTCTCAAACGAGTAGGCTGGCGCGCCGCACGCATTGAATCCGTCCGGTCGCAGCGTTAGGACCTGCTCCTCCTTCTTCTCATTTCGATAAGTCAGGCGCAGGGTCAGGTCGTTGAGTTTGAGCCCCCAGCCGAAAGAGTCCAGCTTAGTTCCGGCCGGCAGAAACTGGAACTCGTCTGCGTCGAAGTCGCCATCGCCATCTGCGTCCACCCACAGTGTTCCCGCATAGCGGCAGGACTCGTCACTGTACTTCTTCTCGTAATTGGCTTTTGGGAAACGTTTTTCCACGGTGTCGCAAAAGGCGGGTACGCGCTTCCACCCCAGGCCGTAAAGCAGTCCATGCACATTTGAAATCAGCGCACGATCTTTGAGCGAACCGTCCGGCATCAGCTCCGAGATGAGCGTGCCCTTGTAGGTGCCCAGTACAAAGGTCCGTCCGCCCTGATGCACGAAGGTATAGTTGAGGCATTCTTCTATTTTGCCCTGCACGTGGCCTTCGTGTTTTTGGAGTACGCTGACGATCTGTGCTTTGCTGCTCGCCTGATCGATCTTCCACTGGCAGCGCTGGCCGAACCAGCGCTCTGGCTGCTCGGAATCAAAGCCTGAGCCTGGACTGCCGTACGCGGGACATCCCACCTTGTCATATACGCATTTGCCAGACGCACGATCCCACTTGCTCAAGCGTTTGGGATTGCGCCGATCCTCCGCCACCCATAGCGCGCCATCAGGAGCCAGCGTCACGCCCACAGGCTCGACCAGCCGCTCGGGTCGCCACGCGCCTTCGTAAGCGCCGCCCGGCTCGCCCAGTGTTTGCACGCATTGGCCGCTCCGATTGAATACCTTGATCGTGTGGTCCGCATCCCCTGTGAGATAGAAACCTGCCTTGTCCAGGCAGATGCCGCGCGGTGTGAACGGCAGGGGGAAGAGAGGAGAGACGGTTTTACTCGCAGGATCGAGGGACACCAGCTTCGTTGCAGATGTTGATACCAGTCTGTTGCCGTCTGCAGCCAGCCCGCCCGCCTGTGGCAGCGGGATCTCGTCGATCGCCTTGCCGGTCTCGGGATCGATTACGAGGACGCAACCCTTCTCTCGATCTGACACATAAAGTTTCCCGTTGAGGCATGCTGCGCCGGCCAGTGCGTAGATCCGCTTCTCGCCTGGCTTATACTCACGCAGTTCTCTCTCTCGTAGAACTGTGTATTGTCCTTTGCTCGCCTTGAGGTTCACAATGTCACCGGTGGCGATATCGTAGACAGTCAGCGTCAGAGCAGGCGCCTTGCCGCGTCCACCCCATGCCCCGCCATCGTTGAGCACATAGAGACGTTTGTCGTCAACCGCCAATGCGACCTCCTCGATTCCGGCACCGCCGACTTGTCGGTATCCACGAATGAATTTTCCGTCAGGCGCGAGCGCGATGATTGCCCAGCCGCCCTCGGTGAGCGGTGCTGTCGCAAACACGAGCGTGCTGTTGGCCGCCATGGCGGTCATGGTGCCGTGATTCGAACCGAAAGGAAAGAAGGCGGTTGCGCCGCCGTTGGCGAACTGCATCTTGTATTCGGGCGTGATGCCGGGATGAGAGGCCGTTCGGAAGCGGTACGTGCCAGGCGCGATCAGATTACCAACTTCGTCGCGTCCGTCCCAGTCGAGTGTCAGTGCGCCTGCTGCTGCGTCCTGCCCGGAAACCAAGTTGCGGATGCGCTTGCCTTCCGGTGTCTCAACGACTACCGAGAGCTTGCCCTCCATGGGTTGCCGCACAGGGATGCGGATGCGCTGCGAAAGGTCTGCCACGTGTTCTCGGTAAGCGGCATAGTCGAAGAGTTCCCACTGCTGCGGCTCCTCCGGCAACCGATTGCCGACTGACGGTGAGCGGAAGACCTCGCGTTGCCGCAACGTGCCATCGGCGTTGAACCAGCTCACCTCCAGCGCTAATCGCAGTGCTGCGCCCTCGCCGATCTCAGCAGCGGTGATGACTCGTTCCGTCGGTAGCTTGTCCAACGCGAGCAGGGCATGTTTCCCCGCTGACGCGCCTAAACGGGCTGTTACTTTCGCATACGGGTTCTCCGCCTCGATGCGGATGCGGTAACCCTTGTCCTCCTGCCTTACCGCGATGCGAACCTCCGGCGAGACGTTGCTGGAGAGCGTGAGGTAATCCTCTTGCTTAAACTCTGCCTTGCCGAAAAGGCTGGCCATCACCCCCAACGCGGCTATCATTGTAATCACGCTAACGTCCTCCCCTGGTTGCCTGTCCGCCAAAATCTTATACTCGTTTTAGTTTCCCAAAAAAATTGGGCAATGTCCACATGTTCGTGATAGAGGCTGCAGAAACCTTCCAAAGTGCGGCAGGTTCATGCAAATCGTTTGGCCGCGGGCAAAGTTCAGAGTCGTTTGCAAACACGCATTCCGTTGCAGGACTTACTGCTCCTCCTATTCAGCAGAATGGCTCAGCTCCAAGAAAGAAGCCAAGGAGAAGTTCGTTCATGAATTAGTTTTCTTCAGCCTCTGTTACGCGGTCACTCGGTCTGTTGGTTGCTGTCTGATGTTGCTGCGTGCGTTTACGGGGAGTCCGGAACAGGATGCCGGACTCCGCGCGCCGTCACGTCCCCGCCCTTCTGCACCGCCGTTAGCGCCACCTTTTCTTTGGGCGGCGAGCCATGACTCGCATCGATTGTTAGATGCTCACAGCAGAACAGCTCGGCTCCGAAAATGGAGCCGCTAAGAGGCCGTACTGGGGCAAGATGCATGAGCGGTCGCGTGACAGGCGTGTATCGCGAGACATCGAAGGCGAGGAATGCTGGGAGGTGCCTATGGGCGCGGTTGATGTATTCAGCACCCGCCCAGAGGCGCCTCAGGGCATCCGCAGCCCGATGGCTCCGCAGGACACGCCAGAACGCGGAGCGAAGGCATCGCG
>JBAXCC010000245.1:0-6135 GCA_037141675.1 bacterium
TACTGATACTAGTCTGTCATTAAGGTATTGCGTTTATTTATTAAGGTTTTGCGCAAATCGGAAGCACACATTTAAGCGATGCATTCCAGCTTTTATCTTTGCGATGGGATGCAATTAGCTTGTCATCAAGGATGCGAAAAACCCAGCCAGCCCGTCCCGTCGAAAAGACATCGTAGCTCTTCAGGTCCGACGGCACGCTCTCGCCGAATAGCCGTTTGACTTCGTCCGGATTAATTTTTGCATCGGGCCAGCGGTAGTGGTTGGCTGCATGGTCGTGCCCATGCAAGAAGGCCACAACATTGTATGGCTTGATGGCGTCATAGAGAGCCCGCCGCTGCTTGGGCGTCCACCAGTTCCAGTCGTTCATCGAAAAACCGTCGAACCCGTAATGTTGCATCAGGAGTACCGGCTCGCCGGACTTGCCGACATGGTCACGCAGGTAACCCTTCATAAAGCTCAATGCCTGACCCGGATCATTCCAACTGCCATCCCCCGGCGCCCCAAACTTGAATATCGTCTCCTTGTCAACAGTATCTGCCGGACAGAGGTTCAGGCATAAGATATGCACGCCTTCCCAGTTAAGGGCATAATGAAGCCCGTTGTCAGACAATGCAGCCAGCTTCTTGTCCTTTGAATAGGCGCGATTCCATGCGGCCACCTCCTTGCGCGTAGCTCCTTTTGCGTCACCATCGTGATTTCCCAGGCACAGAAAAACCGGCGTTTTGTTGCCATCTGCCCCGACACCCGCAGCAGGAAAAATTGAGATGAAACGCTCCCAGTCGAGGTTGTCTGTAAGGTCCCCGGCAATCAGCAACCCTCTTGGACGTGCCACTGTACCCAGATTCAATCCTTCAAACGCACCTGTCGACGGATACGGCTCGCCTACGGTCTTTAGCAATGCTGCCAGATTGGACTGGACTCCCATTGAGGTCTGTTCCCGGGTGACAGGCGGTGTAGCTTTCACGTTTTCCGACCCCACATGCGGATCAGAAATTAGGAAAAAGGTCACATCCCGTTTCGGAACTTCCGCCGCAATAACCATGCCCGTGGTGAAGCAGTGCAGCGCCAGTGCAAAGACTACTACCTTCTTGAATACTTGACTCATATTTTAGCTCCTAATGAACAACCTTCTTGCCCAGCGTGACCTCGACCGCCCCTTCCGTGATGGACAGCTCCAGTTCGAGGCAAGCAGTAGACGGATTCCATTTAATCTTCTTTCCTGCCGTCACTGGCACGATGGTTATGCTCGGCTCTTGTGTGCAGTGCAACGCGACACGCATGACGCGGTCGCGGTATTCGCCATTGACCTGAAACCAGAAGTCCTGCTTGCCTTCTTTGCCGATTAAGAATTGATGGACGCCTATCTGCCCCCGAAGCGCCTGCACGAACCCGTTTCCAAGGGGCATTTCATACGTCTGCTCCGCATCCTTATTCTCTCCCGTGTTGGTAACAATGATCGTCCCGTCACAGCCCCACGTAAAGGCTGTGCCTTGCGCCTTTTTCGGATAGGCCTTTTCGAAAATCGCGATGCTCGCAGGCTCCTTCATCTCTCGTTGCTGAATCATCATTGTTTCAGGACGCACAGGCTTCGCCTCCGGCGGCAGAAGCGTGAGGATTCCATAACGGCTTTCATTCGGAATGAATTCCCGATCCCCTAGAGCTTCCAAGGCATACAACTTTTTGAGGTATTCGAAATCGCCGGTGTACTGCTTCTGATGTTTTCCCGCAGCCGTTGCCAGCGCCAGGTCACTCTGAACCGCTACCTTGATGCTCTCTAAGTAAGCCTGACGCGTGGGAATCAACTGGTGCTCAACAACTGCTTTGATGAAGGGCATAAAGACCTGGTTGTAGTTTTTTGCGCCCAGCCCCTCTTTCGTGAATTGATGCGCGGACTCCAGATGAAAGACTGTCGCACCAGAGGCAATCCCCATCAGCCACATCTGAATGTCGTACATCCAGGGACACTGCTTTGTGCCGAGCGAACGGCGCACAGACCAAATCTTCTCTTCCGGAATGATCTCGCCCAATTTTCCAAAACCACAGCAGGGCCAGATCCACTCGTCCACCCAAACCCCAGTATTTTCAGAGTATCCTGCAGCCAAAATCCCAGACATGGCACCATACGTGTGCAACGCCATGTCGCCATTGGTGGTCTTGAACATGGGTACCAGCGCTTGCCGATATTTTAGCATCTCCTCTTTCTCTTTGACTGTGAAGGCCGGCCAGCGATAGGAGCCGCCGTCCCCATCCGCAAAAAAATAGAAACGTCCATACTTTGCTGCAAGCGCCCAGGCGCGATGGACATAGTCACACTCCGATAAGTTCCCTTCAGGTCCCTTCTCCCAGTACATGCCGCTGAAATGTTCCCCTTCGGCAATGCCGATACAGTGCTTAAAGTTCTGGAACAGATACTCCACGTAGGCGAGCGACACCTGGCACCGATTGTCCCACACCACAAAGTCCAAGCCGAGCGCCTCATACTTGCTGGCGCGTGCAAGCGCCTCATCATTGGCACGGGAGAGAACAAGATCATCGGTGATAATCACAGAGCGCAGTGCCACTGGAATCAGCGTGTCGACGTTCGCCGCATAGTTCACAGGATCCCACGCCCGGTTGCGCATCATGAAGATGGGCTGCGCGGGCGAGATGTTTCGGACTGGAGGTCGGATCGGATGGTCCTCATTGACCGTAAAGCTGAAGGAAGGGCTCCACGTCTCCTTGCCTTGATCATTCCTTACCCGCCAGTGGTAACGTCCGGCCGGAAGCGTGTTTTTAGGGAAATAGAGGTTTTTATGATAGCCCTTGTTACGCGTCTGCTTATTGATGACCAGGTCGGCAAACGCAGGGTCTTTGGCAACCTGAATTACAAAATTAGAACACCCGGAAACAGGCCTCCATTGAAAATAGGTTGCCACATCCGTTATCTCCATGCCATCCCTCGGGGCAAGCAAGGTGACACCATCGGCCTTCACATTCACAGCCATGCAAACAAGGAGAGGGAAGATAATACATCGACTTAATTTCACTTTGTCTGGCCTCCCATGTACATCCCCGGCTTCATCGGCTTCTTGGGAACAAAGGTTGTCAATCCCTCAACAGCCAGCACAAGACCGGGATCGGAAATATCCCCTGGCTTGCCCGCCATCCGGCCGACACGACGGATGACCGAGCCAGGAATGGTCAGCCGGCCCTTCTCCGCCTTGACCTCTGCAGATATATCCACAGGCGTATGACCGGCAAGATCCTGGGCGAGAATCTTTTTTCCGGACAGATCGCTTGTCGTCACAAACGTGAGACTTGCATATTCACCGAAGATGCCCATCGGGCGGTTCAGTTCGCCGCCGACGTCAAGGGTCACATCAGCCAGAGGAAAAACAATACCAGCCTTACCGCCGGCTGTTACGATATTGCGCGGAATCGTCGCCACAGCAATTTCACCGTCCGGATGCCGCGAACAGAGAACATAAGGAGGCTCCTTGCTTCCATCGGTCAACGTCACCGTCGGCAGGGCAAGACCGCCGCGAGCTATGCGCGCAGGAGCGGGCTTGCTCTTGGCATCAGTCAATTCTGCTGAATCCACCATAAATGCATCTCCCTTAGGAAATGGCTGGGCGATACGGTGCCAGCGAACTGCCCTGACGACTTCATCCATGCGGTGCTTGACGTCACGAAAATGTGGTTTGAAACAATCGTCCGGTTTTCCATTGGGCATGTTGTCCGTCAACGGATGCCTCATGATGCCGTACGAACACCCCGTACCCGCACCGATATACACCTCGTCTTCACAGGTGATCAACCGTCGGTCTTTAGGGTCTTCCTTCTTGAGAAAGGCAGCAATGCGACGGATGGTTTCTGGAATCGAGACGGTAATGCCGACGTCATAGGTGCGGTAAAGATCACCCACAGCGCCGCTTCCCCCTTGTTCGATCCATATATCAGGTGCCGCTGCTCGAGCCTTAGGCGTGAGCTTGAACTTCCAGAGAGGCTTGTTGGGCAGGCCAATCCCCCAATCCACCTTCCAGTTACCGATCCCGGCATCCTGCGACCATTTCAGCCTCTCGCACCAGTAGGTTTCGCTGTCCACCTTAAGTTCATCCACATTGGGTCTGGAATTGCAAATCCAGAGTCCCAGGTCGCGCCACCCCTTGGCTTTGACATCCTTACTCAACGTGGCCAACCGTTCGGCCGGCGGCCCCTTGTAGGATGGGAAACGAGCTGTATCCAGCTCGATGCTGCCACGACGCGTATCGCTATGCCCGCCGCCGATCGGAAAATCAAAGGCATCATCGAGCAGGAATGTCAAATCCGCGCGCACCTCGGGGTAGAACCCCAGCCAGTTCTGGTTCGTGCCCGTCCCGAACAGGCTTGACTCCACCATCATATCAGCCTGCGGACTCGCACCGGAATAGCTGCACGCAAAGCCCTGCACATTCCAGGTGCAGAAGTAATCAGGCACCGTACTGGGCACATCGGGTACCAGATTCGCCCATTGAGCTTTTGCGGGCGAGATGCAGAAAAAAAAGGCAACACATACGAGCGCTACGCAATTATTGGCAATGTTCATGATTATCCCCTGTCACGTACCACGTGACTTAATGCGGTTTAATGTCCACATTCTACCATCTTGATGCTCAACCGTCATTAAGGTTTAGCGTTTATTTATTAAGGTTTTACGCATGGTTCTGACGTCATGGAAATGATGGCGGGTAAGTTTGGACATGTTGGGTCAACCAGTCCAAGTTAAGAGCAGAAACATTTTACTCACGATGACGGCGAAGAGGACTGACGGACAATGAGCTGCGTCTCGAAAAGGATACGGCGCGGCGGATGCTTGTCGTTATTGATGCGCAACGCCATCAGTTCGGCCGCATGCGTGCCGATGCTGCGGCAAGGCTGGCGCAACGTGGTGATCGGAATCGGCAAAAATTGCGAATAACTGACATCGTCGAGGCCGATGATCTTGATCTTGCCCGGCACATCGATCTTCAACTTCTGGAAGTGCTGCAGCAGATGCGCGGCGATCGGGTCATGAAAACAGACGATTCCGTCTGGCTTCTGTTTGAGGAGATTCTTGCAGAAGGCCAACGAGGTTGTATCTCCGATGCACACCTGTCTTCCTGAAAACGAAAGACCCGCGTTCTCAACCGCCATCCGGAACCCTTGTATCCGGGCCGCCTTTGTCCAGAGCTGGTCCGGCCGTGTGACATAGAGAAGGCGCTTACATCCGCACTCGATGAGATGCTGCGCCTGCTGATACCCCGCATTCACATTGTCGATGCCCACAAGGTCATACGAACTCTGTTTCGGAAACGGCACAATGTCGCGATCCAACAGGATCACAGCAATCCCGGCCTTTGTCAGCAGCTCTGCCACTTGGCAGTTGCGCTCATTGGCGCCTTCGTCCGGCGCAAAGAAAACGCCGCGTACCTGCTGACGGGCAAAGTGCTCTACCACGTGATTCAGCGGCATATCCCGGCTGATCGCTGTTGAATGGGATTCAGGTCCCCACAGCAAATTCAGGTTGCACGCATGGCACGACTGGGCAATCTGAGCGCAGATCGGTTCAAAAAATTCGGTGTCCCCCAACCCGGCGATCAACGTGGAGACAAACGCCCCGTGTGCCCGGCTGGTGGGGCGGACAAACGATCCAGCCCCCGGATGCCGCGTAATCAGTCCGGCGGCTTCCAACTCGTGCATCGCCTTGGAGACTGTCGTCCGCGTGGTCTTAAAGCGGCGGACCAACTGCCCGTCCGTCGGCAACCGTCCATCAACATAACGCCCCTCGAAAATGCCTGCGTACAGCACATCAAAGATTTGTCGATACAGGGGTTTATCTTTCATGCTCATCAGTATAGCCAAAATCGTTGGTATTGTCCAAAGGTTCGTGATAGCAAGTCATATGGAACAACCCGAAACTTGACGGGTAAAGACTTTTTTGAGAATGTTTTACGCGAAGAGCGCTATTAGGTGCTTGCACGGAAAGCCCCGCAAGTGGCTGAATACCCACCTCCGCCAAGGCTACGGCGGGCTTGCAGCCAGGGCTTATCTCGTGCAAGCACCTGCGTGTCATTGTTTATCGAATGCTGGGTGAAGGACGAGCTGTGCCTCCCGTGTATCCACGGGCTTGCGTAGGCA
>JBAXCC010000246.1:0-6124 GCA_037141675.1 bacterium
TCCTGCCTGAAACCAAGTGGCATTTTGGATATGTCTGGTTCTGGGCACTCATTTTATTCGTGACCGGCCTTTTAATCTTTATCTTTCGCAAGCGTAAATGGCTCTAATTATTTTGGTATGCTTTTTGCTTTTATAAATTACCTTTTGCGGTCAGGTTGACCGTATGTGTATATTATTAACCTAACAACAAAAATGAGCGAGGATAACAGGATGCTGACTGTCAATAACCTCACGAAGAGCTTCGGCGTGATTCAAGCTGTGAAAGGCGTTTCTTTTACAGTGGAGAAGGGCGAAGTTCTCGGGTTTCTCGGGCCGAACGGCGCGGGAAAATCTACGACCATGCGAATGATCACCGGCTTTATCCCTCCAACTGCGGGTACAGCTGTCATTTGCGGACATGATATTCAAAACGACCCGGTCGCTGCAAAACGCTGCATCGGATATCTGCCGGAAAACGCGCCAAGTTATCACACCATGAATGTGACAGATTTTCTCACCTTCATTGGCCGTGTGCGTGGCTTTGAAGGCGCTGACCTCATGAAGAAGGTTGATGCGGCGATTGAAAAGAGCCGACTGGAGTCTGTTCGCAAGCAGACCATTGAGACGCTCTCGAAGGGATATCGCCAGCGTACATGCTTCGCGCAGGCCATCCTGCATGATCCGCAGGTCCTGATCATGGATGAACCCACGGATGGGCTTGACCCGAACCAGAAGTTCGTGGTCCGCCAGATGATCAAGGAAATGTCCGCTGACAAGGCGATGATCGTTTCCACGCACATTCTGGAGGAAGTTGACGCGGTCTGCACACGCGCCATCGTGATTGCAAATGGGATCGTCGTTGCAAACGGCACCCCCGCTGAATTGCGCGCCAAAGATCCTCAGGGACGTCTTGATGTGGTGTTCCGTAAACTGACCATGAAGGAGGCTTAAGCCATGTCAAATCTCAAAACCATCAACGCTATTTTCAAGCGCGAATTCAAATCTTATTTTGATTCCCCCGTCGCTTACGTATTCCTAGTCGCGTTCCTCGTGCTGGTCGGATTCATGACCTTCGGCGTCGCGGCATTTTACGAGCGACGTCAGGCCAACCTCATGCCGTTCTTCTTCTGGCATCCGTGGGTTTACCTGCTCCTGGTGCCTGCGGCAACCATGGGCCTCTGGGCTGAAGAACGTCGCACAGGCACCATCGAGCTACTCTTAACATTGCCTGTGACGCTCGTCGAGGCATTGGTCGGCAAGTTTCTGGCTGCTTGGGCCTTCATTGGTATTGCCCTTGCGCTAACCTTCCCGATCGTGCTCACAACAGCATGGCTCGGCCATCCGGACTTCGGGGCGATTTTCTGCGGTTATGCAGGATCGTTCTTCCTCTCCGGCGCGTGCGTGGCTATCGGCGTATTTGCCTCAGCCCTCTCCCGCAGTCAAGTGATCGGCTTTGTGATCGCCCTGGCCATCAGCCTCTTCATGCTGATCATCGGGTTTGATCCGGTCATCAATGCCGTGGCGCAATGGGGCATTCATCCCAGCGTCGTAAACGCTGTTGCGGCATGCAGTCTGATGCAACATTTTGAGTCCATGCGTCGAGGCGTGATTGACTTCGCGGATATCGCCTACTATATGGGTGTGATCACCTTCATGCTGGCTGCCGCGCATGTGGTCACTGACAATCGTAAAGCTAGTTAATAGGAGAATTTATATTATGGCAACGACTTCTTACAAACGTTTCTCCACAGGCGCCTTGGGCTTGGCCTGCCTGTTGGTCATCACCGGGGCAATCTATGTCATTGTCTCCAACCTGCGCATCCGCGCAGACCTGACCGCTGAAAAGCTCTACACACTCTCCACTGGATCACGTGAACTCTTGGGCAAACTTCCTAAAGATGTGACACTGAAATTCTATTTCAGCCGCAGTTCCGCTGAGATGCCGATGATGCTGAAGACCTACGCTGACCAAGTCTGCGATCTTCTTAAAGAGTATGAGCTCGCCAGTGGCGGACGTCTCGTGCTGGAAGAGTACGATCCCAAGCCGGATTCGGACTCTGAAGAATGGGCGCAGCGTTATGGTGTCGAGCCTCAACAGACTTCGATGCTCGGACAACCCGTCTACTTCGGCCTTGTGGCGGTCAGCGGTGAAAACCAGCAGGTGATGGCGGGGCTCAATCCGCGCACAGAAGCCACGCTCGAATATGATGTCACGCGACTCATTACACGTGTCGCATGGCCTCAAAAACCGGTCATCGGCGTGATGAGCAGCCTCAGCGTCCTGGGTCAGCCTATGAATCCCATGATGATGCAGCGCCAGCGGCAGAAACCGGATCAGGGTTGGATGGTCTTCCAGGAACTTAAGAAGGATTTCACAGTCCGAGAAGTCGAAATGGAAGCAGACGCGATTGCTCCTGATATCACGACCCTTGTTGTGATCCATCCCAAGAATCTCGCGGATAAGGTCCTCTTTGCCTTGGACCAGTTTGTCCTGCGCGGAGGCCGTCTCATCGCGCTCGTTGATCCCTTCAGCATTGCGGACTTCTCTGCGAATCAGCAACAACAGAACCCGATGATGCAGATGGGCGGCGGCGGTCAAGCAGGCCCATCTACATTGGGCAAGCTCTTTACAGCGTGGGGTGTTACATTCGACACCACAAAGATCGTAGCAGACCTTGCAGCCTCAACGAAACTCAACGCCGGAAATGGCCGAGTCGAGGACAATCCTGCCTTCCTCTCGTTGACCCCTGCGAATACAGCCAAGGACGACCTGCTGACCGCGCGCCTTTCACAAGTCATGCTCCCCTTCTCTGGTTCGTTTGAGTTTGCAGCGAACAAGGAGATCACCTTTACCCCCCTGCTCCGTTCGTCCAAGGATAATTCCTGCCTGGTTGACCAGATGAACGCGCAGTTCGGTATGGGCGCCATGCGAGCACAGTTAAAGCCGGATGGCATTCAGCGTACACTCGCGGCACGTCTGCAAGGAACCTTCAAAAGCGCCTTTCCGAACGGTCTTGTTGAGGAAGGCTCGACCAACGCACCGCTGAAAGGGCTGACCACTGGCAAGGGCAATGTCATGCTCTTCGCAGATGCTGACTTTATTAATGATCAGTTCTGCGTCCAGGTCATGCAGTCGCTCTTCGGCAATGTGGCACAGCCGATTAATGACAACATGACGCTCTTCGGCAACGCAGTCGAACAATTCGCGGGCCGTCAGGAACTTATCGGCGTACGTTCGCGCGGAAACTTCAACCGTCCCTTTACGAAAGTTGATCGCCTCGAAGCCACCGCCATGAAGAAGTGGCAGGCTGAGGAGGAGACCTTGCAACAGCGCCTTCAGCAGACGCAACAGCGCCTCAACGAATTGCAACAACAGAAGAAGGGAACTGAACGCATGATTCTTTCTCGCGAGCAACAAGCTGAGATCGAGCAGTTCCGTAAGACGCAGGCGGATACCCGTAAGCAACTCAAAAATGTCCGTAAGAGCCTGAACCACGACATTGAGCAGCTCGGCTTGCAATTGAAAGTCATGAACATTGCGCTCGTGCCGATGTTCGTCATTGGTTTCGGCATCTGGCGTGGCTTGCAGCGCAGAAAACAACGTTAATATTCCTAAGGAGTTACAGTTGATATGACAGCAAATAAAGTAACAACACTTGTCGTCGTTGCCGCGGTTCTGGGCGGACTCGCCTTCTGGAGTTCCAATCGCGGCCGCATTAAGACACCCTCCCTCGCAGGTAAGCCGGTATTAAAGTCCATTGACCTGAGCCAGGTCGGACGGATCGAAGTGACCACGAACGGGAAGAAAAATCTCATCCTGAAAGGGACAGAGGCTGGATGGACATTAGAGTCCATGTTCAGTTATCCTGCGGACATCACCAAGATTCGTGCAAATCTGCTCAGCCTGTCCGATCTAAAAATCGGCCAGGTCGAGCGTAGTAAAAAAATGGAGAACGCTATCCTGGTTGACCTTCAAAGCGCTGAAGGAAAGTCTCTGGCTGTCCTTCGCCTCGGCGAAAAGCGTATGCGCGAAGCCACTGGCCAGATGGCCATGTATGGCGGCGGATCGTTTCCGGATGGACGCTATGTGGCAACCGAAGGAGAGACCGTCTATCTCGTCAAGGAGACTCTGGACGCGTTTGATGGCGATCCCAAGAGCTGGACAGAGACGAAAATCTCTTCTGTAACGGGTTCAGACATAACAACCGCCGAATTCAAGGTCAGTAACGATACACTGAAGCTGGAACGCAAGGACGGCAACTGGACCCTTGCTGGGCTTGGCGCAAAGGAAGAGATGGACACGTCAAAGCTCTACAGCATAGACTCAGCCTTGAACAGCCTCAACTTCAGCAGCATCGCAGACCCGAAGGTGACTGACGAACAGGCTGGCTTCACCACTGGCGTTGTCTACACTGCAACACTGAAGGCCGGGGAAGTCTATACTGCAAAGGTCGGAAATGCCGTGGGTGCTGACCGCTACTTCAAGGTGAGCGCAACGTTCACGCCAACGGGTACAAATGTGGCAGAGAACGCTGCGATCAAAACAAAGATCGAACAGTTCAATGCCCAGTCCGGCAAATGGACCTACCTAATTCCCTCAAGCAGCGCTGACAACTTCGCAAAACGTCGCGCAGACGTGGTCAAAGCGAAAGAAGAACCCAAGCCCGCAACGGAAGAGAAAAAGTAATCTGTCAGAAAAGAAAAATCAACAAGCGGCTTAACCGCCGCTTGTTTTGCTTTTAAGAAAACGCTAAACTAACGGTTTTCAAAAAAGGAAAGAATTTAATCATGAGCTACGACAAGATCAAGATCCCAACCTTTGGTTCAAAAATTTCGATGGGCGCCAACGGCATCCTGAACGTTCCTAACCAGCCAGTCATTCCCTTTATCGAAGGCGACGGCATTGGCGCGGACATTACGAAGGCTGCCATGGTCGTCTGGAATGCGGCTGTCAAAGCCGCTTATGGCGACACGCGTAAAATTGCCTGGATGGAAGTCTATGCAGGCGAGAAGGCCAATGATGTTTATGGTCCCAACACCTGGCTGCCCAAGGAAACTCTCGATGCGTGCCGTAACTATGTCGTCTCCATCAAGGGTCCGCTCACCACACCCGTCGGTGGCGGCATCCGCTCCATCAACGTGGCCATGCGCCAAGAACTCGACCTCTATGTCTGCTTGCGTCCTGTGCGTTGGTTCAAGGGCGTCCCTTCGCCTATCAAGAAGCCGGAGCTGACGGATATGGTTATCTTCCGTGAAAACACTGAAGATATTTATGCTGGCATTGAATGGTTCAGTCAAACCGACAACGCCAAGAAGATCGTTAACTTTTTGCAGAAGGAAATGGGCGTCACGAAGATCCGTTTCCCTGAAACATCCTCGATCGGTATCAAGCCTGTTTCCAGCGAAGGATCCAAACGTCTTATCCGTGCGGCTATGGAGTACACCATCGCGAACGACCGTCCAAGTCTCACACTTGTCCACAAGGGCAATATCATGAAGTTCACCGAAGGCGGTTTCCGTGACTGGGGCTATGAACTCGCACGTGAAGAATATGGCGCAACCCTCATCGACAAGGGACCGTGGTGCACGTTCAAGAATCCGAAGACCGGACGTGAAATCATCGTCAAGGACTGCATCGAGGATGCGTTCCTCCAACAGATCCTTACGCGTCCGGCTGACTATGATGTAATTGCCACGCTCAACTTAAACGGTGACTACATTTCTGATGCCCTGGCAGCTTGCGTGGGAGGTATCGGCATCGCTCCTGGCGGCAACATCAACTATACCACGGGCATCTCGTGCTTCGAAGCTACGCACGGTACAGCACCCAAATATGCCAACCTCGACAAGGTCAATCCAGGCTCACTCATCCTCTCAGGCGAGATGATGCTGCGCTACATGGGCTGGACCGAAGCCGCGGACAAGATCATCAGCGCCATGGACACTGTCATTGCCGCAAAGACCGTGACCTACGACTTTGCGCGCCTGATGGACGGCGCAACAGAAGTCTCCTGTAGCGCCTTCGGCAAAGCCCTGGCTGACGCGATGTAATACCACTGTCGAAAGTATTTATGCTATAAGGGCTATTCCACACACAGGGAGGGACGAGCGTCTGCTCGTCCTAGGCACGCAGACGCGTGCCCCT
>JBAXCC010000247.1:0-6102 GCA_037141675.1 bacterium
CTCATCCGGTGCGCGCGTATTGCCCAGACGGTTTCTCTTGAAGACATCCTCAAGCGGCTCCATGCGATCCGTACCTCTGAACCTCCAGCGCCTGCAGCAGCGGCAACTCCAGCCCAAACAGCGACAGAGTTCAGCTATGACGACCCCGCTCTAAAACAAGCGATCAAAATGTTCGACGGCAAAATCGTCGGCGTTGAAGACGAATAACCCATAACCCCCAGCGTATATCCATTTTCAACGTAGCAAGGCGAAGCAAGGACAGTTCATGAATTTATTACTTAAATCACTTTTTGGAACCCGAAACGAACGCGAGATCAAGCGGTTAAAACCGATCATCGACAAGATTAACGACTTTGAACGCGCATATCAGTCCTTGTCCGAAGACCAGTTGAAGGCGAAGACTCACGAGTTTAAGGAGCGCGTATCCAAGGGGGCCTCCCTTGACTCCATCCTTCCGGAGGCCTTTGCCACCGTGAAGAATGCCTGCCGGCGCCTCTGCGGCACATCCCGCCTTGTCTGCGAGCACGAACTGACCTGGGACATGATCCCGTTTGATGTCCAGTTGATCGGCGGCATCGCGTTGCACCAGGGTAAAATCTCAGAAATGCAGACGGGCGAAGGAAAAACCCTCTCAGCAACCTTGCCTCTTTACCTCAACGCCCTAAGCAGTAAGAATGTGCGCCTTGTGACCGTCAACGACTACCTCGCACGCCGTGACGCACAGTGGATGGGACATATCTACGAATACCTCGGACTCACCGTCGGGTGTATCCAAAATAGCATGTCCCCCTCTGAACGCCGTCAGCAATATTCATGCGACATCACCTATGGGACAAACAGTGAATTCGGCTTTGACTATCTGCGCGATAACGGCATGGCCGTGGAACCGCAGCAAGTTGTGCAGCGTGGCCATTTCTTCGCAATCATCGACGAAGTCGACAGCATCCTCATCGACGAAGCACGTACACCGCTCATCATTTCCGGTCCCGCCGCACACTCTTCAACAGCGCAATATGTGGAGCTGAAGCCACGCGTCGAACGCCTGGTCCGTCGTCAGATGGATATCTGTAATGACCTCGTCAACGACGCCAAGAAGGCAATCGACGAGAAGGATGACGAAACGGCGATGTACAAGCTTTATCAGATCTATCATGGCATGCCGAAGCACAAGCAATTCCTGCACATGTTGGAAGAACCGTCCACCCGCAAACTCCATGAGCAGGTCGAAAGCAAGATGCTCACGGAGATGCGTAAAGAACAAGGGCGTGACTTGCGCGAAGACCTACTCTTCACCATCGATGAACGCACACGCGAGGTCTCCTTGACCGACCAGGGCAATGAAACGCTCTCGCCTGCAGACCCGGAAATGTTCGTGATGCCTGACTTGGTCTCTGAACTCTCCGCGCTCGATGGCGACACCTCACTGTCAGGCGATGAACGTGCGAAACAGCGCCAAAAAATTCAAGCCGAATTCATGATTCGCAGCGAGCGCGTCCACAATGTGGACCAGTTGCTCCGTGCCTACTGCCTGTATGAAAAGGATGTCGAGTATGTCGTCCAGGATAACCGCGTCTATATCGTGGACGAATACACGGGCCGCGTCCTTCCTGGACGTCGCTGGAGCGATGGGCTGCACCAGGCTGTCGAAGCCAAAGAAGGTGTGGAAATCGAACGCGAAACCCAGACCCTCGCAACCATCACCATCCAGAACTATTTCCGACTGTATGAAAAGCTGGCCGGCATGACCGGCACAGCAGAAACCGAAGCCTCAGAGTTTCATGACATTTACAAGCTCGACGTCATGGTCATCCCAACCAACCGACCTGTGCGCCGAGTGGACAGCAACGATCAGATTTATAAATCACAGCGCGAAAAATACAAAGCGATTATCGATGAAGTCATTAAGCGCCATAACAATGGGCAGCCTGTCCTGCTAGGTACGGTTACGGTCGACACCTCAGAGGTGCTCAGCCGTCTGTTGCGCCTCTCCAAGATCCCGCACAACGTGTTGAACGCAAAGAATCATGCGCGTGAAGCAGAAATCGTATCGCTCGCAGGACAGCCTGGCGCAGTCACCATCGCCACCAACATGGCTGGACGCGGTACGGACATCAAACTCGGTCCAAGCGTCGTATGGGTGCCGGATACCACCATCAAATCGCAGATCAAGTTGAGCGAACACTATGATGATGGCCAAAAGACACTCCGCGATATGCTGCTTGAAAAGCCGTGCGGCTTGCACGTCATTGGTTCCGAACGCCATGAGTCGCGTCGTATTGACCGCCAGTTACGCGGACGTTGCGCGCGTCAGGGCGATCCAGGTTCGTCGCAGTTCTACATCTCGCTGGAAGATCCGCTCATGCGCCTGTTCGGTTCTGACCGCATTGCAAGCATCATGACACGCCTCGGCATGGAAGAGGGCGAAGCCCTCGAACACAAATGGCTGAACCGTTCGGTGGAAACAGCACAGCGCCGCGTCGAGCAGCAGAATTTCTCCATCCGTAAACGCACACTCGAATACGATGACGTCATGAATAGGCAACGTTCTGTCGTATACGAATTGCGTGGCGAAGTCCTCATGTCTGACAGCTCACACGAGCGAATCTTAGATGTGTTTAACGACATTATCCTGACCCAGTGCGAAAAGTATCTGACCTCCGCCAAGGATGCACAGCCTGAAGATTTGGCTGATTGGGTTACAGACACCTTCCCAGTTCCGCTCACATTGGAAGAGCTCATTCCCTGCAAAGGCCAGCCTGAGAAGGCGGCGGAGATGATTTACGAACGAGTCTCAGAAGCCTACGAACTGAAGTGCACACTGGAAGACCAGCGCGTACTGCCCTACATGGAGCGCGGCGTCTTCTTGAGTTGTATTGATCAGCAATGGCAGGACTACCTGCGTGCCATGGATGAACTGCGCCACGGCGTGACGCTCCGCGCGTACGGCCAGCGCGATCCGCTCGTCGAGTACAAGCGCGAAGCCTTTGGCATGTTCGAAGCCTTGATGACGCAGATCAAGACCGAGGTTGCGACCTCTGTCTTCCGTGCCACCACGGTGCAGAACTACCAGCGCATGACGGCCCAGTCGCCGATCCGCATACAGACCATGCACGCGGATATGAACATGCTGGCCGGCGGCGAACAACCAGCCGAGGAACCAGCGCAACGACCGATCTCTGCAGACGTGCCGCAGTCCGCTGTTGCGAACTTTGATGCTATGCTGGAGCACATGTCCAACAAGCCGCGTCAACAGTCGCCCCAGTTCAAGAATGACATGCGCACCATCGGCCGTAATGACACCTGCCCATGTGGTAGCGGCAAGAAGTATAAGAAGTGCTGCGGCCAAGGCCTGTAGAAACTGGGCAATAATGCCCAGTTGGCAGTAACACCGCCGCTGCCCAGTTACCGCCGCTGGCCCGTTACCGCCGCCGGCCATTATTGGCCGGCATTAAAGGAGCCCCATGCCCCCGCCCTCTTACAAACGAGCCGGCATCCGCGCCCAATGGCATGATTATACAGGCGCAGGGCTTTACATGATCACCCTGGTCACTGCCCCGCGCCGAAACCTTTTCGGCACCTGCAAGGATAACACCGTGCACCTTTCTATCGAGGGCAAACTGGTATGTGATGCCTGGCATGACATTCCAACCTTTACACCCCAAATCGAAGCACAGGAGGTGTGCATCATGCCCGATCACCTCCATGGCATCCTCTTTGCGAAGGAAAAGCTCCCCCGCACCTTAAGTTCAGTTGTACGCGGCTTTAAGAGCGGCATCACCTCCGCGTTGCGTCGCACGAGCCAGGATCCGACCTTCTCTGTCTTTCAAGATGGCTTTCACGACTTAGTTTCGCTCCAGATCAAGAGTATCAGGGCGTACAGCGCCTATATCCGAGACAACCCAAGGCGCTATTGTCTCAAGAGGGAGCACCCTGACTTGTTTACACGTTTGGAACATCTTGCCTCGCCCCATCTTCCGAAAGAACTCCCATGGACTGGGTTTGGAAACCCTTTCCTTCTCGACAAGCCTCTCCGTCTCGCGGTCCGCATTTCGCGCTCCGCTACACCAGAAGAGATAACCTCAAAAAAGGCTTCTTTCCTGGAAGCCATCCATCAAGGTGCCGTATTGATCGCGCCCTTCATTTCACCTGGCGAGAAGGAAATGGTATCCTATGCGATCGAAGAAGGTGGAAGCGTGATTGTGCTGAAGCACGAGGGCTTTCCTGCTCTTTATAAACCGAGCGGCGCTTATTTTGACTTATGCGCGCAAGGCCGCCTTTTGATACTCTCTTGTGCAGAGTTCACAGGCCAGAAAACGCCCCTGACCCGTGAAGCCTGCCTTAAAATGAATGGCTGGTGCAGCGCGATAGCAGGGCAATAATGCCCTGCGGCTGTTACCGCCGCCGTGTTACCGCCGCCAGCCATTATTGGCTGGCATTGTTACCGCCGCTGCCCATTATTGGGCAGCATAAAGGAGCCCCATGAACACACGCTTACTTCTGCCCGCTCTTCTCTTCGCAAGCATAAGCCTTGCTGCCCAGAGACCTAACATTGTCTGTGTCTTTATCGATGACATGGGGTACTCGGACATCGGCTGCTTCGCTGGCGAAGCCAAGACGCCCTGCATCGACCGGATGGCCACAGAGGGCATCCGCTTTACACAGTTCTACGTCAACATGCCGATCTGCTCGCCTTCGCGTTGCGCCTTACTCACAGGTCAATATCCTCAACGCTGGAAAATCACCTCCTATCTTGCGGAACGTCAAGCCAACACGAAGCGCGGCATGGCGCAGTGGCTCGACCCCAAAGCCCCTTCCATCGCTCGTGCTCTTCAGGCATCA
Source organism: bacterium (assembly GCA_037141675.1). Taxonomy (GTDB): domain Bacteria; phylum Verrucomicrobiota; class Kiritimatiellia; order RFP12; family UBA1067; genus CAIZQW01. Next base: position 4,840 of record JBAXCC010000247.1, read on the forward strand.
GGGTACGCCACAGGACACTTTGGCAAGTGGCATCTCGGCGGACAGCGGGACGTGGGCGAAGCCCCGTTGATTTCGGAGTACGGCTTTGATGAGTCTCTGACCAACTTCGAAGGACTGGGCGACCGCGTCCTGCCAATAATGGGCGGCGTAGACGGCCGCCCCGCAAAGAAAAACGCACTGGGCGTAGGCAGTGAAAAACTGGGCCGCGGAAAAATCGAATGGGCTCCCCGTCATGAAGTCACTGAACGCTTCGTCAGCCGCGGAATCACCTTCATCAAAAAGGCGCAACAAAACAAGAAGCCCTTCTTCATCAACCTCTGGCCGGACGATGTCCACTCCCCCTATTCGCCGCCAGCAGGCAAGGCCGGCAACGGAACAAAACGCGATTTGTACATCGGCGTGCTTGAAAATATGGATGCGCAACTCGGTGTGCTCTTTGATTTTATCCGAAACAACGAAGCCCTCCGCACCAACACGGTCGTGATGATCGCCTCTGATAATGGATACGAGCCAGGCGCAGGTACAGCCAAAGGCTTCCGAGGATTCAAAGGATTATTATATGAAGGTGGCATCCGTTCACCGCTCATCATGTGGGCCCCTGGATATCAGCCCAATAATACCAGAGGAACCAAGAACGAAATCGCTATCTTTTCTTCACTGGATATCAACCGGGCGCTCTATTCAATCGCCGGTATTTCCGTCACTGCTGAACCCAAGCTAGATGGCGAGGATATAAAAGAGACCTTGCTCGGCACAGCAACAACCGGACGCGCAGCGCCGATCTTCTGGAAACGCCCGCCAGACCGGAAAGAATCCTTCGGAGAACGCAACGCCGACTTGGCTGTCCGCGATGGACAATGGAAACTTCTGGTCGATCTCGACGGCTCAAACGTCCAGCTCTACAATCTGACAACCGACACCGCAGAAGCAAACAATCTGGCCACTGCCCAGCCCGCCATCACCGCGCGTCTCATCAAGCTCGTCATGGACTGGAATACATCCATGCCGTCTGAGAACCCTCTGCGCCACGGCGCCTCTGTGAAATAATAAGCAGCTTACTTTGAATCTTTTTCTCTGTGTTCTTTGTGCTCTTTGTGGTTAAATATGAAGCGTTGAACTTTGGAGCGTCTTGACATACATCAAACAGAAAGAGGCATGAGATGACAACGAACCAGGACATAACCGCCACCATTCCTTACAAAGACCGGAAGACCGGATTGGCCATCTTTGGTGCAATCCAGATTGCCATGGGCGCACTCTGTG
>JBAXCC010000248.1:0-6089 GCA_037141675.1 bacterium
TCCTTACTCAAAAAAGGGCTTTTGATTTAACCAAAAGTCCGTCACCTTGTCTAGTGTAAAGTTCTGAAAACTTCTAAGCCAGCGTCAAGATCTCAGAACCTTCTTCCAGCACCGCCACGGTGTGCTCGAAGTGTGCGGACGGTTTCCCATCCTTCGTTACTACTGTCCACTTGTCATCCAGAACGTATACGTCCGCTTTGCCTAGATTGACCATTGGCTCAATCGCCAACGTCATTCCTGGCTTGAGAACGATTCCGCTCCCCAGCTTTCCATAGTTAGGAATCTGCGGGTCTTCGTGGAGGTGACGCCCCACGCCGTGGCCTACAAATTCCCGTACTACCGAACAGCCAGATGCCTCTGCAATGCTTTGCACCGCATGCGACACGTCTCCGAGGCGCCCGCCCGGCCGCACTGCCGCAACTGCTGCTGCAAGTGCTCGCTTCGTCGCCTCGACCAACCGGATTTTTTCAGGGTCTGTCACGCTCACCATCACAGTGGTCGCGCAATCCCCGTGAAACCCATTTTTCAAAACACCAACGTCCAGGCTCACCACATCCCCCGGCAGGACAACCCTCCGTCCCGGTATCCCGTGGATCACCTCTTCATTGACCGAAATACACATCGCCGCTGGATATTGGCGATAACCTAAAAACGATGCCTTGGCTCCTCGCTCCGCTATCAGCTTCCTGCCCAGCACGTCTAGCTCTCCTGTTGTCACACCCGGCTTCACCGCCGCTGCAACCGCTTCAAGGACCTCCGCCGCCAACCGGCAACTGACACGCATGGCGTCAAGCTCCTTAGCGTTCTTCAGGGGGACCTTCATGAAAGCACATGCCGAATATTCTCAAAAATGTCATTGATCGGAACGCCATGCGCCGTGATTCGCTTCAGCAAGCCGCGGCCTTCATAGAATGTGATCAGAGGCATTGTTTGAGACTGATAGACTGCCAAGCGGTTCTTCACCGTCTCAGGGTTATCATCCTTCCGTACCACAAGCGCTGTCCCGCAGATGTCGCAGATGCCTGCAACCTTCGACGGTATCGTCACAATGTGATACCCAGCTCCGCACTTCGGGCACAAACGGCGCCCGGCAATACGGTCGACTAAAATTGAATCTGGGACCTCCATCAGGATCACGGCGCTCAGGGTCGCGCGGCTCGCTGCAAGGGTCGTGTCCAGCATCTCCGCTTGCACCACGGTGCGGGGGAAACCGTCCAGGAGAAGTGTGCAATCGTTGGGGATTCCGGCCATGTAATCGGCAATCATCTGCGCGATCAACGCGTCTGGGACCAGTTCGCCTCGCTTCATGAACCCGTCGGCCAACACGCCGGAAGGGGTCTGTCGCTTCACTGCATCCCGGAGGAGATCACCGCTGGAAACAGTGCGAAAAGCAGGGTTTGACGCGGACAAACGTCCCGCCATCGTACCTTTACCACATCCAGGACCACCTAAAAGAATGACTATTTGCATGAAGAGTTAATTAATATAGCAAAAGTTTGTGCAAAAGCGCAACTGTAAAATATTTATTTATTTATTTATTGATGAGGTGCTTATTTGCAACAACAGAGAATGGCGATGCCCAGTATGAGAACCAGAAGGGCGATGGCCTTCTTTTTAATATTTTGTTCTTGGAAGATGAATGCGCCAATAGCAAAAGAGACGACAACGTTTGCGCGCCTGAGCATGGAAACAATCGAGATGGGGATGTTGGGTTCGCTGACCGCTGCAAAGTAGAACCAGTCCGCAGCAACCAGGAAGAGCCCCACTGCAGGAATCGACCAGCGCCACTGAAAGGTTGTGCGTTGCATCTTTAACAGGCGTTGGGCAAGGAGGAAAACGGTAAAGATAATGACCAGATCCAGTTCAAACCAGAGTTGGACGGCCAGCCGATCGACCTGGTGACTTTGAAGCAGAAACTTGTCGTAAAGTGCGCTGCAGGATCCGAGAAGCGTTCCGGCAAAGGCGAAAAAGACGCCCCAGTTCCGGTGGAAGCGGATACCCTCTTTCTTCCCTGCCATTGAAAAGAGACCATAGCCAGCCAGTACTGCGCCCATGCCAATGGCCTGTATCCAGGAGGGGATTTCACCGTACAAGAAGATTGCGCCTAACAAGGTCCAGAAGGGGACTGATGCCCGGATAGGTGCTGCAATTGAAAAGGGGAGTTCGCGCATGGCATAGTAGGCAAAGACCCAGGAGACGGCAATAATGGAGGACTTGATAAAAATCAGTCCGAACGTATGGCTGTCCACAATGAAGGCACGTCCGAACTGCCCCATGGCCAGCAAGTAGATCGAAAAGCCGAGTGCCCCAAAGACAGTTCCGAGATAGAGCACCGGCATGACCGCGTTGTCATGCACGCTTTGCTTCTTGGAGAGATCGTAGAAGGCGAGAAGAACTGCCGAGATGAGTACAAAGGGGATCCACATAGGGAAGTGTCAGTAAGTTGGGGAGTGTCAGTAAGTTTGGAAGTGCCTGTAAGTGTGGCTTCCACGCGCCTAATCGTTGATGCGTTCGATGCTGGCGTTGAGGTTGCGCAGTTCCTGTTCTACAGCTTCGTATCCGCGGTCAATGCTGCCGGCGTTCAGAATAGTAGTCTCGCCTTTTGCGCCCAGAGCCGCAATGAGCAACGCCATGCCGGCGCGAATATCCGGACTTGCTACACGTGATCCGTGCAAGGGCGTCGGACCTGTGACGACGATGCGATGCGGATCGCACTGGACAATACGTGCACCCATGCCGAGCAAATGATCCACGAAGTACATCCGGCTCTCAAACATCTTTTCAAAGAACATGGTTGTGCCGCGCGCCTGTGTGGCTAACACGATGAGCACGCTCATCAAGTCAGACGGCAACATGGGCCAAGGTCCGTCTTCGATTTTGGGAATGGCATCGCCAAAGTCATATGCAGTCTTCAGCTTCTGGCGCGGCGGGATACGCAATGTTTTTTTCACAGGATCAAACTGATATTTGACGCCAAAACGTGTGAAGGGCTTGATCAACACAGCAAAATCGTCTGGTTCGATGTCCTCAATGGTCAGGTCGCCTCCTGTAATCAGGGCTGCGACCATGTAGCTTCCTGCATCGATGTAGTCCGGACCAATGCGTTGCTCGGTACCCGAAAGCTTCTCAACGCCTTCGATGGTGAGGCGGTTTGTGCCGATTCCGCTGATCTTTGCGCCCATGGCATTCAGCATGGCACACAGGTTCTGCACGTGCGGTTCGCAAGCTGTGTTGTACAGCATGGTGACGCCCTTTGCAAGCGTTGCGGCCATGACGATGTTTTCGGTAGCAGTTACACTGGCTTCGTCTAAAAGAATGTAGGCGCCCGTCAATCCCTTGGGGGCTTTAAAGATGTAGGAGTTGCCGGTTGTAATAGTAGCCCCGAGCGTTTGCAAGCCTTCAAGGTGCGTGTCAATGCGACGCCGGCCAATGACATCCCCGCCGGGCGGGTAAAGCGTTGCAGCGCCGCAGCGGGCGAGCAGGGGGCCTGCGAAGAGAATGGACGAGCGGACCTTTCCGCACAGCTCTTTGTTCAGCTCGCGTCTGATCTTCTTAGCATGAATCGTCACTTCGCGCTTGGATTCATTAAATTTGACATCTGCGCCCAGTTCGGCAACGAGTCGGAGTGTGGTGCGGACATCGGCAATGAGCGGCAGATTCTTTAAGGTGACAGGTTCCGAGGTCAGCAATGAGGCTGCAATCATCGGTAAAGCGGCATTCTTGTTGCCGGGGGTACGATGTGTACCGCTGATCGGCTTCTTGCCGTAAATAACAAGTTTAGACATGATGTAAAAATCCTAATGGTAAAAATAGAGCGCCTAAAAAAAATGACGCTGGACATGCTTAAAAAGAACAATATATCAAAAACTGAAAACGAGGGGCAAGCTATGAGACGATCTATTTTTTGCCGGTCGAGGGGCCAGAAGAGTCTATTGCAAATATTGCAATCGAAGTTGCAAAATTTATAATAGGCGAGAGAATCATTTTTTGCTACTGTTGGGTTATTAAAAGTTTGGGAGAATACGGACATGAGTAGAAAAAATAATAATCCTGGGTTTTGTTTGTTTTTTGGAGTATCGCTGGTCGTAGCCACATCACTGCTGGGAGCGCCTCAAGAGGGGATTGAGCCCGTTCCGATGACCGGCGTAAAAATCAATGGATTCTGGAAACAACAGGTCAAGCGCATGACCGAGAAGTGGATTCCGCATTGCATCAAGCAAATCGAGCCGGGCGGAAAGGGCGAAGAATTGGTTAACCTAATGGCGACTGGACAATTGTTGCGCAATGAGACTGTCACTGCGAAATTTAAAGGGTGCCCGTGGAGTGATGCTTACGTCTACAATACAATTGAGGCGATCTGCTTGGCGCTAGAGGTTGATCCTGATGGGGATACAGACCTTGCTAAAGCACAGGCTTTTTTGCGCAAGAAGACTGATGAGTGGATTCCTGTTATTTTAGGAGCTCAGGAGCCCAGCGGCTATATACACTCCTTCCATGCGTTGAAGAAGCAGGCCCACTACACCAAGATTGGTGACCACGAATTTTATGTCATGGGGTACTTTTTGGAAATGGGTTTGGCACACTATCGGGCAACCCAGGGTAAAGATCGCCGTCTGTATGATGCGGCAATCAAATTGGCTGATCATCTGGATTCCGTCTTTGGGCCTTCACCGAAACGTGCTTGGAAGAATGGACATCCAGGAATGGAACTAGCTTTGTGCCGTTTAGGCGAATCCGTGAATGCGAGTGAAGGCAAGGGCAAGGGAGATAAGTATATTGACCTCGCGAAGTTTTTCATGGATAATCAACACAAGATTGACCCGGGGCCCTACAATCAGTCAGAAAAGCCCGCAGTCGACATGACTGAGGCAACCGGGCATGCGGTCCGTGCAACCTACTTTTATGCGGCCATGGCGGATATTGCCTATCATAAAGGGGATGCTGCGTATGGCAAGGCCGCTGATGCGCTGTGGGATAATGCCATTCATAAGAAACACTATCTGACGGGCGGGGTAGGGGCCTCACATAATGGAGAGGCCTTTGCAGGCGACTATCACCTGCCCAATAACGGCTATTGCGAATCCTGTGCAAGTTGCGGACTGAGCTTCTGGGCGCTTCAAATGCATCGTCGCTTGGGAAACGCGCACTATATGGATGTCCAGGAACGTGTTCTCTATAACAATCTGCTGGGATCAGTAGAGCTGACAGGCGAGAATTTCTATTACCAGAATCCGTTGGCGTCAAGTCAGGCCCGTTACCCGTGGCACGGATGTCCGTGCTGCGTTGGAAATATTCCACGTGCTTTGATCGCGATTAAGGATATGATGTACTCGGTGGACACCAAGCGTCGCATGCTGATGGTCAATCATTATGTGGACAGTGAGGGCGATGTTGCTGCGCTGGGAGAGAAGCCCATGCATATCAAGCAGGAGACGACCTATCCGTGGGATGGCCACGTAGCGATAACCGTGAGCCATGCGCCTGCTCAGTCATTCTCGCTTGCCCTGCGCATTCCCAGTCGCACAGAGAGCAAGCTCTACAAAGCTATGCCGAACGTGGATGGAAAATATGCGGTGAAGGTGAATGGTAAACCCGTTGAAGCCCCTGTTCAAGCTGGCTATGCCCTGGTGTCACGCACATGGAAGGAGGGGGACCGTGTTGAACTTGACCTGCCCATGGATGTGCAGCGCATCACCTGTGATGAACGCGTTGAGGCGAATCGTGGCCGTGTGGCCCTTCAGCGCGGTCCGATTGTCTATAGCTTCGAAAGCGCAGATAATGGCAAGTCAATTGCGATGGCCCTGCTCAAGCCTGATGTTGATCTTAAGCCTGTCTGGAAGAGTGAACTCCTGTGTGGCGTGATGACGATCGAATGCGGTGCATTGAAGGCGGTGCCGAATTATGCGCGCTTAAATCGGGGGGGCTCTTCCCAGGTCTGGATGTTCGAGAACCGTGAACAAGCCGGAGTCACAGGCCTTGCCAGTCAGGCAGAGGCGACAGCCTCCTTTGCTCGCTCAGAGGAGATGAGCCCAGCGGCTGCGAATGACATGATTGTTCCGCGTGATGGGAAGCGTCAAGGCGAACCGAAC
>JBAXCC010000249.1:0-6054 GCA_037141675.1 bacterium
ACAATCAGGTTGCTGGTCCCCAGTACGCTGTCCGCCGCTTTGAAACCTCCGCCAATGTAGGGCTCGATAAACTGATTGGAAATCAGCGGGAAGATCACGCAGGTCAGGATGGTCAATACCGAGAGGGAGCCAAGGGCAAGCCACTTGCCGCCACTGATATTCTTCTCCATCTTCTCCATCGATCCAGTGATTTGCAGCATCTTGCCGAGCCATTTGACCCAGAAAAAGAGCGTGGCTGAGCTGCCGAAGACGATGAAGATCGAGAGAAACGGGTGAGCATCAACGATCGCCTTAAGAACGGCCCACTTGCTGATCAGCATGCCGAACGGTGCGAGAAACATCCCAGCAATACCGATCTCGATCATCACCGCGATTTTCGGCATACGAAGAATCAGGCCAGCCATATCTTCGATGTCACGGCTGTGTGTCTTATGCTCAACAACACCGACGCACAGGAAGAGAAGCGCCTTGGCCACGGCATGGAAAATAATCAGCAGGATGCCTGCCCAAACAGCCTCTTTGGTGCCGATGCCACCGCACAGGACAATCAGTCCGAGATTCGCCACGGTTGAGTATGCGAGAATCTTCTTGGCATCACTGGTACAGATGGCGACGAGCGAACCGGCAACAAATGTCACGGCACCAACCAGAGCGACCATCATTCCCACTTTGGTTCCTTCCAGATTGGGGGCAAGACGGAGAACCAGATAGACGCCGGCCTTCACCATCGTGCTGGAATGCAACAGTGCGGAAACCGGTGTCGGGGCCACCATCGCGCCGCGCAACCACCCCGCAAACGGGAACTGGGCGGCTTTGGTGATGCCGGCAAACGCAAGCAGTCCAGCGGCAATGACAATCAATTGAGAGGCATTCCCTTGACCGCGCAGTTCCGACAGACTTTCAATCCCGTTGCGTCCCAGCAGAACAATCGCCAGGGCAAATCCCAGCCCGCCCATCAGATTCATTGTCAGGGCGCGCATCGCATTGGTCTTAGATTCGGGCGCCTCTTTATAACCGATCAGCAGGAAGGAGCTCAGCGTGGTGATTTCCCAGAAGAAATAGAGCCAGTTCAAGCTGTTGGATAAGACGATACCGAACATCGCACCCAGGAAAATAAAGAACGTGGCGAAGAACATCGGGCGGCGGTCACGATACTCAGGATGGTGGTGCTCGTGAAATTCCTTCATGTAACCAGGAGCATAGATACAAATCAAGCCGCCGATAATACCGATCACCAGCACCATAATCAAGGAAAGCTGATCACAGAAGACCCACGGCGATACTGTGGCAACAGAGGAAGCGACTGCGGAAACGATTGATTCAGTCGCCGACACCGGCTTAAGCATCTCATGGATTTCAAAACCCGCTACCAGCAGGAACTGCGTCAAGAGCAGCCCGAGCGCCAGCCAGTTTTTTGCCCTGACCGTCACCCAGACAATGAAACTGGCAATCAACGTCTCAACAACGAGCATGCCCCAACTGATGGTGTGGGCAGAACCGTCCAGAAGTGTCGTGTTCGGATGAGACTTCCAAGCCAGAAGAATCGATCCAACCATGATCGTGCCGGTGAAGGCATAGACCGCGTAGCGCCGTAGCGTGTCGCCGGAGATGAATAACAGGACAATACCCGCCACTAACGGGAAAGCAACCATCCATGGAATCAGGTTCTCAATCATTACCTATACCTCGTAAAATGGATAAGAATCGGCAAATTAAGCGTAGAAGTTTATCAAACGTGGCTGGCCAAGTCAAGCACACCTCGACATTCTTTCGAATCAAGTTGACCGCGAAACGCTTTTCGTCTATATTCTGTCCCTTTTCCACGTGTTGTTATGGTCCCCTTTTTATGTCTATTAAATCATTGAACACAAAAACCCCCATTCTTGAAAAAATAAGCCGCCAGCCCCTGATCTTTGATGGTGCCATGGGTACCATGATCTATCAGCGCGGTATATTCATTAACGCCTGCTACGATGAACTCTGCATCACCAAGCCAGCGCTGATTCAGTCCATCCACCAGGAATACATCAATGCCGGGGTTGACGTGATCGAGACGAACACTTTTTCTGCCAACCGCATCAAGCTCGCCTCCTACGGACTTGCAGACCGGGCCAGGGAGATCAATCTTGCTGCAGCAAAGATCGCCAGACAGGTTGCAGGAGACCTTGTCTATGTCGCAGGATCTGTCGGCCCCTGTTCCAAGACAGGCGCAACACCTGATCGTTCCTCGCGAAGCGAACAGTTGGAGGCCTACACCGAACAGATCTCCGCACTCGTTGAAGGAGGGGTCGACCTGATTCTTTTGGAAACATTTTTTGACATCGAATCCCTTCGCCTCGCGCTTGAAGCCGCAGCCCTATACAAAATACCGGTCATGGCCTCATTCACAGTCCCGGAAGCCGAGATCGACGCAGAAAATCTCAGCGAAATAAACCTGGCCAAGCTGCTGGACGAAGATACCCGCGTCAGCATCATCGGTATCAATTGCGGCGTCGGCCCTCAGAAGCTTTTGCTGCCGATTCAAAGAATCGTCAAGGCCGTTAAGAAGCCTGTCATTGCCATGCCAAACGCCGGCGGACCGAGCGAAGTCGGCGGCAGGCAGATGTATCTCAACAGCCCGGAATTTTTCTCTGAATATTGTAAAAAATATATTGAGCTGGGAGCGCGTGGAATAGGAGGCTGCTGCGGAACCACACCCGGGCACCTTGCCATGGCAGCCCGCGCAGTCAGATGCCTGAGCGGAGTCAAGGAGCACATCGAAATCATTTCCGCCCCATCCCAGGCGACGCCAGAAAAGGCGCTGCCTCAATTGACTCCGACGCAGGATAAATCACCCTTTGCGAAGAAACTCTATTCCGGAAAAATGGTCACCTCGATTGAAATCCTGCCACCACAGAACGGGAAGATGCTCCCCGGGTTCATTGGAAAGTGCCGACAGTGTCAGGAGGCTGGCATTGATGCCATCAACCTGCCAGACGGCCCGCGGGCCAGCGCTCGCGTATCCGTCATCGCCACAGCGCTCGCCATGAAAAGAGAGCTAACCATTGAGCCTATCCCGCATTATTGCTGCCGGGACAGAAATCTGATCGGGATGCAGTCCGATCTCCTGGGCGGCTACGCACTGGGTCTGAACAACTGGCTCTTCATCACCGGCGATCCACCGAAACTCGGCCATTATCCGAACGCCACGGGCGTTTATGACGTCGATGCTATCGGACTCTGCCAGATGGTCAGCAACCTCAACAGCGGCATGGATGCGGCCGGTGAATCCATCGGCGACCATACCGTGATGCTGATGGGCGTTGGAAGCAATCCTGTCGCCCTCGAGATGGAACGGGAGATCGATCGCTTCTTCAAGAAGATCGATGCCGGAGCCGAGTACACCATCACTCAGCCTGTATTTGATCCGGAAGCCCTCTTCAGGTTTATCGACCGAGTGAGCAAATACCACAAGACCATCCCGCTGATTGCCGGCATCTATCCCCTGGTCTCCTTCAAGAACGCCGATTTCATGAGCAAGCATGTTCCCGGTGTCGTGGTTCCTGACAGGATCCTTGAGCGTATGAGCATGTGCAAGACTAAGGAAGACGGGATCAAAGCCGGTATCGAGATCGCACACGAGACCTGTGAAGCTGTCAAGCGCCATGTCCAGGGCATCCAGATGTCAGCCCCGCTGGGCAATATCCAGTCCGTCCTGACCATGATGAAAGAATTGATGTAATCCGCGACGACTCCTTAGAATATTGAAACTTGGGTAGTCAATGATTAGAATTATTTACGACAGGATTTACATGATTTGCAGGATTATTGTTTTGAATTCTAATCCTCTTAATCCTGTTCATCCTGTCAAAAAATATTGAATTGCTACTTTTTTCGTGTATTTCGTGGAAGAATCCACTCATGGGCAATCGCATTACTTCGTATGATCGGCATACACGTCAGGGTCAATGGTAAGCCGCTGGATTTTGTAGTGCATGACACGGGGGGAGAGACCCAGCGTGCGACCGGCTGCGGACATATTGCCGTTATTCTTTTTGAGCGCTTCAACAATCAACTCGCGCTCAAAGGATTCGACCAGCATATTGAAGGAGGCATTGCCATCCTTGATGAGTTCGGAATCATTAGCCGCTCCAGTCTGCAGAGACGGCGGCAGGTTGTAGCTGTGGATGCAGTCGTCTGTTGCCGTCAGCACCGCACGCTCAATACAGTTTTCAAGTTCCCGGACATTCCCTGGCCAATGATAGGTCATCAGCATGTTGATTGCGGGCGTTGAAAGACGCTGAATAGTCTTTCCGTATCGCATATTCAACTTCTGGATAAAGTGTTCTGCCAGCAGAATAATGTCACAGCGGCGTTTCGCCAAGTCGGGAAGCACGATGGGAAAGATATTCAGGCGGTAATACAAATCTTCGCGGAACTTCCCCTGCTCCATCAGCTCTTCCAGATTCCGGCTGGTCGCGGCCAAGAGGCGCACATCGCTCTTGAGCTCTTCGTTGCTCCCCACCCGAGAGAAGGTCCTCTCTTGAATGAAGCGCAACAGCTTCACCTGAGTCTGCGGGGTCAGGTCGCCAATCTCGTCCAGGAAGAGGGTTCCCTTGTTGGCGGCCTCTACGCGGCCAATGCGAGTATTGAACGCGCCGGTAAAGGAGCCTTTCTCATGTCCGAAGAGCTCGCTCTCGACAAGGCTTTCCGGCAGGGCGGCACAGTTGAGCGCAATGAACGGTTTGTCTGCGCGAGGACTGAGTTTGAAAATAGCATTGGCGACCAGTTCCTTACCGGTCCCCGAAGCTCCACGGATGAGTACCGTTGCATTGCTGGGGGCGACCTGGCGGATGAGATCATAGGTCTTCTTCATCGAACTGCAATTGCCGATCAGGTGCCCGGGATTGCCACTCGTTTCACCCAGCGCGGAACGCAACTGCTGGTTCTCTTTGATCAGGCTTTCGCGTTCATCCATTTCGGTCCTGTAGACACTGGCCGCTTCCGCGGTCAGATTGCCTACGATTTCAAGAAAGCGAAGATCTTCTTCAAGGACAACACCCGAGCTGACCGCCCGATCGATGCTTAAGGTACCGATAATCTTTTCCATGTAGAAAATCGGCACGCAGAGGAAAGCGATATCTTTGGCCCCTGTACGCGAACCGGTAATATTTCGAAAGCGCTTATCTTTTGAAACATCCGGCACCAGTTGGGCAATGCCTGTATCTGCAACAGTTCCTGTGACGCCTTCACCGAGCTTGTAACGTCCACGTTTCTTCTCGGCTTCACTGAGGCCGTGCGAAGCGGCAATTTCAAACATATCACCTTTTCTAAGCGTAAAGGTACCACGCAACATCCCCATCTTGCGATGGAGAACATCGAGGACCTTTTCCAACAAGGCGGTAATGTTTCGTTCGTGTACAACAGCCGAACTGATCTCACACAACACTTCAATCTCTGTCTTCAGTTGGTTTTGCATATCAGGTCTTTAGTGTACTTGATTGAGTTAAGTGTTGTCCACAAGAAAACAATTAATGGACTCCACGACTTTTTTTGCATCGTTCATGGCGCGAACCACCAGGCTGGGGCCATTCGCGGCATCACCTATGACAAATACATTCTTCTCCTTGATGTCATACTTGGGCTTCAAAAAACCCATAGCCAGGAAGACGAGATCCGTTTGAATCACTTCCGTCGTGTTCTCAACAGCCGTGAAACTCATGGGGCGGCCCTCAGGCGACACATTCCAGTTCACACGCTGAACTTCGACGCCAGTCACATGCCCATTCGATCCCAGGCAGCGCGTGCTTTGCAGATTCCAACGCCGTTCTCCGCCCTCCTTATGACTGGAAGACGTGCGCTGCTTGTAGGGCCACAGCGGCCAGGGTGTGGAAGCCGACCGCTCTGCTGGCGGTTCAGGCATGATTTCGATCTGCAGGATACTCTTGGCTTCTTGGCGGACTGAGAGTCCGACGCAATCGCTTCCCGTATCGCCGCCGCCAATCACGAGCACGTTCCGTCCCTCTGCCGACACATTGCCGTTGAGAAAATCAAGCGCAAAAAAGATGCCTTGCA
>JBAXCC010000250.1:0-6026 GCA_037141675.1 bacterium
AAGGAGAACGCCGGCAACGACCTCTCCAAGGACATGATGGCGTTGCAACGTCTGAAAGAGGCTGCTGAAAAGGCGAAGTGCGAACTTTCCTCAGCAACGACCTCCGAAATCAATCTTCCGTTCATCACAGCAGACAACACCGGTCCTAAGCATCTGACGGTGACCCTCAGCCGCGCAAAGCTGGAGCAGCTCACAGACGAGCTGATCGAGCGCACCACGAACCCCTGCAAGAAGTGTATGAGCGACGCGGGGCTTGCTACTGTTGATGAAGTCGTGCTGGTCGGCGGCCAGACGCGCATGCCCAAGCTTCAGGAAAAGGCCAAGCAGTTGTTCGGCAAGGAACCCCACAAGGGTGTGAACCCGGATGAAGTCGTGGCCATCGGCGCAGCCATCCAGGGCGGTATTCTCAAGGGCGAGGTCAAAGACGTGCTCTTGTTGGATGTCACCCCGTTGACCCTCGGCATCGAGACCCTCGGCGGCGTGATGACCCCTCTCATCGAGCGCAACACGACGATCCCGACCAAGAAGAGTGAAATTTTCAGTACCGCAGCCGACAATCAACCGTCTGTGGACATCCACGTCTATCAAGGCGAACGCAAGATGGCGCACGACAACAAGGAGATCGGAAACTTCCACCTGGACGGTATTCCTCCGGCACCACGCGGACGCCCGCAGATCGAAGTCGCCTTTGACCTCGATGCAAACGGCATCCTCAATGTGACTGCAAAGGATCTGGGGACTGGCAAGGAACAGAAGATCACCATCACCGCATCCAGTGGCCTCTCGAAAGATGAAATCGAGCGGATGCGCAAAGATGCCGAGGTGCATGCTGCGGAAGACGCCCAGCGCCGTGAAGAGGTCGAGACCAAGAACCATGCTGAAAATCTCTGCTACCAAGTCGAGAAGACACTGACCGAGAATGCTGACAAGATTCCTGCAGATAAGAAGGCCCCAGTTGAAAAGGCTGTGGCTGAGCTGAAGGAAGCGCTCAAGAGCAATTCGACCAGCGAAATCAAGACCAAGCAGGACGCGCTCAACAAGGCGATGGAAGCTGTAACCGCGGGCATGTACAATCAACCCGGCGCAGCGGGTGCACAACCCGGTACGGGCTTTGGTGGCGCAGGCGCACCTCCTCCGAACGCAGAGGAAAACTCTGGCGGAACGGGTAAACCCGGCGATGACGGTGTCATCGACGCAGAGTTCACGATGAAGGACAAGTAATCTGTAAGGGTAGGCCGTTGTGCCTACCCGTAACCTAACAACTGTAAGGGTAGGCCGTTGCGTTTACCCGTTATCTAACAAAACCAAAAAGGAGAAACAGTACTATGACGAAAATTCGTCCCCTGGGTGACCGCGTGTTGGTCGAGCCCACTGATGTGAAAGAAATGACCAAAGGCGGAATCATCATCCCGGATAACGCTAAGGAAAAACCAATGGAAGGCAAAGTCATCGCCGTTGGTAAGAAGCGCGACAAAGACGGCAAGGAAATCAAGTTCGACGTCAAGGTCGGCGACAGTGTACTCCTTCCCAAGTACGGCGGGACCGAAGTGAAACTCAATAACAAGACATACCAGCTCGTCCGCGAAGAGGACCTGCTCGGCGTGATTGAATAACAAAAAAATCGAAAGGAATAGAATTACCATGGCTGCAAAGCAAATGATGTATGATATGGAAGCCCGTCAGAAGATTCTGGCAGGTATCGCCAAACTGAGTAAGGCTGTCTCGTCGACTCTCGGTCCGTGCGGTCGCAATGTGATCCTGGACAAGAAGTTCGGCTCACCGACCATCACCAAGGACGGTGTCACCGTCGCCAAGGAAATCGAACTCCCCTGCCCCTTTGAAAACATGGGCGCACAGATGGTTCGCGAAGTGGCCAGCAAAACCAGCGACATCGCGGGTGACGGCACCACCACCGCAACCCTGTTGGCTGAGGCCATCTATCGCGAAGGCCTGAAGAACGTCACTGCGGGTGCAAACCCGATGGCGATCAAGCGCGGCATCGACAAGGCCACCAAGGCAGTTGTTGACGCAATCGCTAAGCAGTCCAAGCGTGTGAAAGATCCTTCCGAAATCGCACAGGTCGCCACCATCTCCGCCAACGGCGAAGCTGAAATCGGCGCAATCATCTCCGAAGCAATGGACAAGGTCGGCAAAGATGGCACCATCACGGTTGAAGAAGCCAAGACCCTCGAAACCACCCTCGACGTTGTTGAAGGTATGCAGTTCGACAAGGGATACCTCTCCCCGTACTTCGTCACGAATGCGGAAGAGATGGAATGCGCTCTTGAGAACCCCTACATCCTCATCTTCGAAAAGAAGATTTCGAGCCTGAACGACATGCTGCCACTGCTTCAGGGCGTTGCCAAGACTGGCAAGCCGCTGATGATCATCGCAGAAGACGTCGAAGGCGAAGCTCTCGCGACACTCGTCGTGAACAAGCTGCGCGGCACCCTGCAGGTTTGCGCTGTCAAGGCTCCGGGCTTCGGCGACCGCCGTAAATCCATGCTGGAAGACATCGCCATCCTTACGGGCGGCAAGATGATCAGCGAAGACCTGGGCATCAAGCTCGAGAATGTTGAAATCACCGACCTCGGCCGTGCGAAGAAGGTGACGGTTGACAAGGATAACACGACCCTCGTCGAAGGCGGCGGGAAGACAAGCGACATTCAGGCTCGCGTGGCGCTCATCAAGAAGCAGATCGAGGACACCTCATCTGACTATGACCGTGAAAAACTCCAGGAACGTCTGGCGAAGCTCGCTGGCGGCGTGGCGGTGATCAAGGTCGGTGCGCCTACCGAAGCCGCGATGAAGGAGAAGAAGGATCGCGTTGACGATGCTCTGCACGCAACCCGCGCAGCCGTTGAAGAAGGCATTGTCGCAGGTGGTGGCGTCGCTCTCATCCGTTGCCAGAAGGCGCTGGAAAGCGTCGTGACGGTCGGCGATGAAAAGGTCGGCGTTGCAATCATCTCGAAGTGTCTGGAAGCTCCTCTGCGTCAGCTCGTTGAAAACGCAGGTCTGGAAGCTCCTCTGATCGTCGAGAACGTGAAGAAGGGCAAAGGCTCCTACGGCTACAACGTTGCAACCGGCGTTTACGAAGACCTCGTGAAGGCTGGCGTGTTGGATCCGGCAAAGGTGACCCGCAGCGCGTTGCAGAACGCAGCGTCAATCGCTGGTCTCCTGCTCATCACCGAGTGCATGGTCACAGAACTTCCCGAAAAGAAGGAAGCTCAGATGCAAAACCCGGGCATGGGCGGCATGGACATGTAATCGTTTAAACACGATTGCCTCAAACAAAAAGCCCGCACCGAAAGGTGTGGGCTTTTTTATTCATCAACGAATATAAAAAAGTGATTAGCGGTGCTCTTGAAACACAAGCACGACGCCATTGACTGGGTGTACACTTATCACATCGCCTGTCGCCACATTCAGCGTAGCGGTGGACCAACGTTTCAGCGCAAGGTCCTGCACTGGATATCTCACGCCCTCCACGCTCAGCCGCACGCCAGGGTCGCAGGCGATAAAGGAGACAGATTGACCTTCATACGAAGACAGCGTTGTCGCTTCTGACACGGGGGTAATGATGCACGCATCCGTCATCATACGCACAGAGGCATCGCGCGAAAAATCAGCCAGAAGGGAAAGGTTCCCCAGTGTATGGTCTTCCCGTTTTCCCGTAGCCCCCACGATCAAAATATCATTCCAACCCTGTTCCATACAAAAGCGAAAAGCTTTCGTCAGATCGTTGGTCTCCTGACAGTCGCCTGTCACAAGGCACCCTGAGAATTTTTGACGGGCAGGCTCTGAAAGACTGTCGCCATCTCCAACCACCGCGACAGGCGAAACCTCGGAATTGTCGACGAGCGCATTTGCGGCTCCATCACAACACACAACGCGCGCAGCCTTGTGCAGGGCCTCCAGCGGAGCAGGATGCGAAGGGAAGAGGCCGTTGGCGAGTATCACTGTCATTGCGTTCATGTACTCAACAGTACACAAAAAAAACGGCGGATAAAAGTCTAAACTTTTACCCGCCGCCAGGGAGGACATATATATTATCCAGTGTTCTTCAGGGGGGAAACCTGTGTTTGAAACGGGGGAGGCTTCAAACAACAGAACACATTCAAGACTTCTTAGAAGTTCCTGAACGCCACCAATATAGTATAAAATAGGATATTTTGTCAACCCCGTTTTACAAAAAAAATCCATTTTTCTATTTAAGCGTAGCCTTGCATGATACCCTTTCGTATGAGATAATATTTACTCCTTTTTTACGAGCCCTTTCTATTATGGATACTGTTGATTTATCGTGTTCAAAGTTCCTGTTTCCGCCCATCCACCCAGAGGGCATACGGTTTGTTCTGATTTTCGCCTTGCTTGTTTTGGCGATTCATGCAGCCCTGGCTTGGCATGGACAACCCGGATGGCCACTTATCCTTTGGCTTTTGCCTATTTCCGTTTATCTCTTTTTCCGGGATCCGGAACGGGTTCCGCCACGGGATCCCCTGGCGATCGTGAGCCCGGCAGACGGAACGATTTCCATGCTGACTGAAGTTCCGGTACCTGCGGAACTGGGCCTAAACCCGAGCCCCATTGCCTGGCGCGTCAGCGTCTTTATGAGCGTCTTTAATGTGCATGTCAACCGTATGCCTGCAAGCGGGACCATTGTCAAGACACACTATATCCCCGGCGCATTTTTCAATGCATCACTCGATAAGGCCAGCGAATTAAACGAACGGCATATTTATCTGATGACCGCAACGAACGGACAGAAACTCGCCTTTGTCCAAATTGCCGGACTTGTTGCGAGGCGCATTCTCTGTCTCGTCAAAGAGGAACAGAAACTTGAGAGAGCGGAACGTTTTGGTCTGATTCGCTTTGGTAGCCGTGTGGATGTTTATCTGCCACCCGGCGTTGAACCCACGGTGCGTGTCGGACAGACCATGATTGCAGGCGAGACGCCTATCGCCTATTTTAAAGCGCAACCTTAATAGCACCACCCTCACGCTCCTGAGGAAGGATTTTTTATGAGCAAAATACGTTTTCGGAAAAGGAAACAGAAACAGCAACGGACACCCCGCGAGCTTCCTGTCCGTGCAATGCTCCCGAACCTTATCACCTTGATGGCTGCCGCCAGCGGCATCACCTCCATTCGGTTTAGTTGCCAAGGCGAGTGGCGCCTTGCTGTCATTGCGATTACGATTGCGGCCGTTCTTGACGGGTTGGATGGACGCATGGCCCGGATGTTAAAAGTGACATCAAAGCTTGGCGAACAACTGGACTCCCTTTCCGACTTTGTCAGTTTCGGTGTTGCACCTGCCATCTTCACATACTTCTGGATTATGGACGTACTCCCTGTGGGAAACCCGCTCTATCCGCTTCGCGGTATCTTCTGGGCTTTTGCACTCTTCTATGCCCTCTGTGGCGCATTCCGGCTGGCGCGTTTCAACATCATGATTGATGACGGCCCGACACAGCCTTACTGGAAACACTTCTTTGTCGGCCTTCCCTCTCCTGGCGCAGCAGGCCTCGTCCTTACGCCGGCTATTTTGGAGCTGCATTTTGAATCCGCCGTTCTTCAATCGCCCTGGATCGGCTGTGCCATGCTGATCGTGTGCGGCACGCTCATGGCCAGTCGTGCGCCCACCCTTTCACTGAAGAAAATGCATATCAGTGCCCGTTTTCAAATCCCTGTCGCGGTCTTCATCATCTTTGTGATTGGTATGCTCGTCTCTCACTCGTGGCTCACATTAGGAGCAATCGGGGTATGCTATTTCATCTCAGTGCCGATCTGCGGCATCGTTTTTTTGCGGTTGCGTTCAGCGAACGAAAAACGGACGCCACTCCCTTATCCCTCCACAACACCACCCGCTGAACCAACTAAATAAGTATGAATTCAGCCAATATCAAGCCTGCTTCCAAACGCGATAGGGTCGCGCATATCCGCAACCGTATTTTTGCGGGCCTCCTTTTTGCCGCGCCCGTTGTAGCCACGGTTTTGATCTTCAATTTTCTCCTCAACCTTGCAACAG
>JBAXCC010000251.1:0-6021 GCA_037141675.1 bacterium
TCCAGAACTTCTTGTTCTTCCGGTGCGAGCGCGCCGAAGCCCAGGAATCCGCCGGCCGCATTCGCGATGGTGCGAGCGTCCGTCAACACCTCATTTTTCAGGGATTGGCGTTCTTCAGGGCTTAATTGCTTGCAGAGCGCATGGATGTAGTGTTCCCAAGCCTCCATGAGTTCAGGGGCGGGCTTCTGTTTGAGCCAGATTGAGATGATCGTTGTATCCACCATCTTATTGCTTAAGCCTGCCTTATGTACATAGCGGAACAATTCATCACGTTCCTTTTCCTGCAGTTCGCCGTCTGCCCAGGCGACTGCGACGAGAGGAATGGCAAAGATTGTGGCGAGTACCTCGGGCCGGATATTGAGTTGAATCAATTTATCGAGAACAGCCTCGTCTTTTATTCCTGAAACTTGGGCCAGATTAGCCTTTGTTTCCTGCATGGCTTCCAGTTTTTTTCGCGCCTCAATCAGAAGTTTATCCTGTTTCTGGAAAAACTGATCTTCCATAATCCGTCCTAATGAAAGGTCTATCATAATGTTCTCCTTATGTTCAATTCCTAGTTAATGTTCAATTGTGGGTGATAGAGAATGCTTTTTCGGCAAAAATGGAAATAGGTTCTTCAACTCTTCAGCTGATGGAAGGTATCCATACTCGCTCAGTTCGAACGCCTCGGCAAACCGCACCCTATTCCCGTGCTGTTCGCCATATCGGGACGTGAGTTGAGAGCGGAAACGATTCGCATCCAGTTCTTTTCGCGCATTCAGCCAATATTTTCCGATAAAGGCTTTGCGGCCCTCAAGCGTGCCGGGAACCGTCTCCGTGATCCGGCGGTCAAAGCGTAGCCATTCGAAAAACTGGGATTCGTGCTCACAGAGCGCCTCCAGGAGCTGCCCCATCTCCGCATCGATATCCACCACAATGTCTGGCCGTAATTCCGCTGGCGTCTTAAAGGCATCGGACATATAGAAAAGAACGGGCTTGTTCTGGGGGATGGGCGTCTCTGGACACCAGAGCGGAACGCCCAGCAGATAAGCGGCATCTTGAACCAATACACCTACGGCGCGATGGTCAGCATGGTAGTCGCATGTCCGATGGGTAAAGATCACATGCGGGTCAAACTTACGGATGAGGCATGTCATCTTTTTGCGCATCTCGATCGAGGCGACCAATTCGCCGTCGCTCTGATCTGGAAAGACCTGATAATCATTGATGCCAAGGACTTTCTTTACACGCTGGGTCTCGGCATGTCGGCGTGCTTTCAACTCCGCAGGCTGCATCGACATGTGGCCCTTGTCGCCGTTCAAAAAAGAAACGAGGTTGACTAAGGCTCCAGATGCTTGAAATTTGAGAACGGTCCCCCCTGCGCACAGTTCGGCGTCATCAGGATGTGCCCCGATGACCATGACGCGTATCATCTTAGAGAGATTTAGTTTTGAATCCATGGAACCCTTGTGCTTGATGTGTTGCAGGAGGCGAATCGGTCATTGACCTGAGACGAGCATCAGTTTGAAGAAATAGCATAAACTTCTTACCTATAAGAAACAAGCATTTTTACGTGATGCGCCCGTTTCTTCGGGTGTGATTCATTTTAGTTGAAATGAATCACACCAAGTAGGAGGTAGGAGGTAGCAGGGAGGAGAAAAGAGTCAACAAAACAGGCTTTTTCAGAAATAATAAGCGTTTAGACAAGCCTCGAAATGGTGTCTTCATCCAAGAGACAACAGTGAATAGCAAAGAACAATTTTCCAACCCATTTCAAATCAGGATTTTACAACTCCTCCCTCCTACTTCCTCGCTCCTCCCTCGGGTGCTGATTCAACAAAGTTGAATCACACCCCGTTTCTTCCGACTCGACCAACGGGAGAGGTGCTGATATAGTGGTGACATGAATAAACAGGTTGTTACGTGCGCATGCATCGGCATGGGATTAGTCTTACAAGCCGCGTGGTTACAGGCAGAGCCAGTCTGTCGCACAGCGTCTTCCGTCATCGCGAATCACTTTTCGTTTTCGGCCTTGCCGCCGCCTTCCAATAATGATCTGTCCTATCAGATCACGGCAGTCGATGGTCAACTCGATTCCTATGCAGCGAAACCATCGTGTCTTTCAGATGGGGAGATCCCGAACGGTCCAGATGATCCCAAAAAATGTCTTTTTTTTGCGCCGGGCACCGATGGTGGCCGCTTGCTCCTCACGCTTGAACAGGCACAGGAGATCAAACAGATCAACACCTACTCCTGGCATCAGTCGACCCGTGCGCCGCAGGTGTATACCGTGTATGCGTATGTCGGGATCGGCACTCCGCAACCCGCTGATCTGGTGCGCACAAAAAAGATCGAGCAGCAGGGCTGGAAAAAAGTGATCGACGTCGATACACGCACAGTGCAAGGGTCCTTCGGTCAGCACATCGCTTCGGTTTCTGACACCTCAGGTTCTCTTGGTACGTATCGTTATCTGCTGTTGGATATCCATCGGACAACCGAGGATTCACCCTTTGGCAATACGTTCTTTTGCGAACTGGATATTGTGGGGATGAAGAGTCCGGCCCCCACGACAGTACAGGCGGTGCAGCAAAAACAGCTCATCACAGAAATTGTTTCTGCGGACGCCTCGCTTCGTCTAGCGGTGGATTACACGCTTGCGCCAGAGTTGGAGACGTGGATCAAAGAATGCGTCCTTCCTGTCTGTACAAACGAATATTTGAAAGTGTGTCAGGTCCTCGGCGTGAAGCCCAAGGGCCAGCGGATTTTGTGTATGCGCCTAAAGACCGATATGGGTGGGGTGCCCGCATCAGCAGGTGGCGGCAACATCAACCTCAATGCGCAGTGGGCGGGTAAGAATCGACACGAGGCGGTTGGCGCGGTCATCCACGAGGTGGCGCATATTGTGCAAAGCTATCCAGGGGGGGCACCGGGATGGCTGATAGAGGGCATTGCAGATTATGTGCGCTGGTTCCTCTATGAACCGCAAACAAAGGGAGCACAGCTGACGCGTCATAACATCGACAAGGCGCGCTACGATTCGAGTTATCGGATTTCCGCGAATTTCATCGACTGGGTTATCCGTACCTATGACAAGGACGGGACCTTCCTGATCAAATTGAATACAGCCTTGAGAGAAAAACAATATACCGATGACTTCTGGCAGACGATGACCTGCAAGAGCATTACGGAGCTGAATGATGCCTGGCTTGAGGAAAGACGCGAAGGGTTCAAGAAATAAGAGGAATAATGGAATGCTGGAATCTTGGAATAATGGAAGAGGGTAATATCGGGCGCGTGTCCCCTCCCAGAGTTAGTATTCCGTTTCCCCAACATTCCAACATTCCCATATTCCACTATTCCAATGAGGCTAGAGCCGCAAATCTTTCTTTAAATGGTCCACAATATCTTGCGCCTCTCGCTCGGTCGGGACGTTCGTCGCGACGGTGATGCGGCTGAAGAGGTAGCGCCATTGCAATCTCTTGTATTGCGACTCCGTGTTTCGCTCGATCACAACATCATACCAGGTCTGACCGCCGCTCTTGGTGGTATCACTGAGATTAACCCCTGTTGCACTTGAGCAGGGACACTGACGTGCCCACGAAATGCCTAAAAAACGCGACCGTTGATGAATCATGCCATTCTCGATCCAGGTGCGCCGGGCGATAAAGCCGCGCACGCCAAGGAACAGAAGTAACAGACCTATAAGCCCAAACACTGCCGTCATCAGGCAGAGGCCCAAGGACATGGCCAGCGGAATAAGGCGGAATAGGTTCATCCATCCTTGAGCAGGCTTTATCACATCTTTGATGAGCTCCGGCAAGGAATTGCCGGGAACGAACACCGCGACTGACAGAAACACGACCCCGAAAATTATCGGTATCACGCACAGACCTTTCTGCATGCCCATGGCATTGCAGACGTATGTCATCGCACTGTTTTCAAACTCCATGCGAATCCGCCGTCCCTTGCCCACATCATGTAAAAAGGCCTCGAGCGGTTTTTCGGTTGTCTGGTCACCCTTTACCGATGGATCACTTGCGGAAGTCCGGAATACCGGCACGCGAAACCGCATATTCAGATCCGGTCCATGCAGTTTTGCAAAAACCCGCAGAATCCACCGAATATCCACGCGGACATCCCCGTTGACTCGTGAGTCTGTCTCGTCGGTCAGGCCATACGGGATCGTGAAATCGAAGGGGAGGGTACAGTAGCCGTCGTGGCATAGAGATGCATTCGCGGTAATTCTGACGGTGTGTGACCAGGCACGGTCAATAGAGAGGTGATCGCTGTTATCGCCTTTGCCGGTGATGGTCGTTGTGGTTTCGCAGATCAACTCCATCCGTACGTCCGTATCCGACGGGAATGACTCAGGTAACAATACCTCGCCGCGAAAATGGCCGCCGATGACACCGGGCATTGTGCGCATCTGCACACGACATCTGCCAAACCGGAGCCACCGGGCGGTCGCGATCAGAGCAGCAATAAGAAACCCAGCCCCGAACAACGCGAGGACACCCGGAAACAGAACTTCCCAGCGGGCTTGTGAGAAATGAAGCATCCTCGGCGACTTAAAGGCAATCAGCGTTATAATACCAGCGCATACGGTCACTGCAATCCAGGAAGCTATTGCCGAAACACCTAACCCGGAACTGCATGTGCCATTCCGCCAGCGGCGATGTTCCCAGGGAAAGGGGGAGGTTGTAGGGAAGGAGGTTGACATATTCGTTCCTGTCTATAACTTCAGCGTTAAGCGTTGGACGTTGAGCGTTAAGCGTTTTAAACATTCAACTCTCAACGTTTAACTATTAACGCTCAATTTGAAAAGTTACCATTCCGCTATTTCATCGCCTCAATTTGGAAGCCGAGTCCTTGAAGCGTTGAAAGAAGTTTAGGTGTGGCCTTCTTCAGCGTGACCTGTGTCGAGGTGAATTCGCGGCGCATCGGGTATTTGCTGCGTTGCTGATCAAAGGCTGCTGCGCGCGCCGCAGAGTCTTCGTCGCACGACCGCTTCAGGCGCAGGGAGTCGGCCTCGATGTCATAGACACGAAGGACGGCTTGGCGGAGCAACTCTTCCGTATCTTTAATTTGAGACAGATCAATATGCGGCACAGGCGGCGGTGGAAGGGCGAAAAGCTTCTCGATGTTTTCCTCGCGCAGAAGTTCCGCAGCGTGTTCACGGCAGGCGGAATCAGCAGCAGTCTGCGCAAGCCAGGCGAGATAGGCTTTGTAAATGATCTTGGTGCCGTTGACCTTGCCTTCGTAGGAGTGTCCAGCAATATGCGGGGTGGCGATATCGGCACGTGCCAGGAGGTCTGTGCGATAGGTGGGCTCGCCTTCCCAGCAGTCGATGACAGCGTGTGCGATGCGCGTGCCAAGTACGGCCAGCAAAGCATCTGTCGAGAGGATCGCACCGCGGGCAGCATTGATGAAGATGACGCCGGGCTTCATCTGTTCAAATTGTTCGGTATTCAGCATCTGATAGGTCGCGTCCGGCCCTGTTTTAGTCAACGGGACATGGCAGGTGACGATGTCTGATTCGGCAAGTAGTTGTTTCAGTGAGACAAAGGGAATCTTCTCCTTGCTCCCTCCTCCCTCCTCCCTTTCTTTTGGCGGATCAGAGACGAGGATTTTTAGGCCAAGCGCCTTGGCGTGACGCAACACTTTACTGCCGACATTGCCGCAGCCAATGATGCCGATGGTCTTGCCCTTGAGCGAAAACCCATGCTGGGCGCCCAACCACAGCAAGGCGGAGGTCACATAGTTCGCAACGCTTTCCGCATTGCAGCCGGGGGCAGCAACCCAGGGGATCTGACGTGACTCAAGATACGGGATGTCAATATGGTCTGTCCCGATCACGGCACTACCATAATAGCGGACGGCGCTTCCAGCTAAAAGCGCCGCGCTAATCCGGGTGGTAGAGCGGGTAAAGAGTGCGTCGGCATCGCGCACATCCTCGACAGTGAGTACGCGGCCGTCGCGAGCCATAACTTCTCCAAGGGTGCTGAAAGCTTCTTTGGCATACGGCATGTTTCGATCAACGAC
>JBAXCC010000252.1:0-5988 GCA_037141675.1 bacterium
TTGCCATGAGCAGGACCAGCATGAGCGTCGGGGCAATCAGTTCGGCATCTGAATACGGAATTTTCCAAGAGGAGGCTAATTCATCCACAGACTGCCCCTTGACTTCCTTTACAAGGGTTTCAACTTTGGAGACCTGTATACACACAATACGAGAGGTCTCGACATGAAGATCTCCCGTCTTATGGAGATGTGCTATTGCAAATCTTAACACTCGGCCCAGAAAGATTAACTTGGTCTTTTTCGACTTGATGTTTTGTTTCAAGTTTTCAACCATTTCACGCATTCGTCCCTCAACAATATCACCCAGATAGCGATTGCCGAGATGAAGCGATTCCAGTTGCTGGCGAATTCTTAATGCACCAATATTATAGGTTTGCGCGTACTGGATCTCTCCTTGATCCCGATAGAGTAAACTGCACGTCAATCCGCCGATCTCCAGAACGGCAATACTGTCATTTTCTAAGAGCCCTTTATTACTCGGGATCATCCGTAAAGCCAGGTGGTAATAATAGGCTGTTTGACCGATTTCCAATAACTGGAAGGAAATGCCAGAAGCAATGGTCAAACGATTAAGAAATACATCACAATTCTCAGCTTGCCGTAATGCAGCAATGGCTACAGCATGAACCGTTTCGGCTTGTATCCGATACTCACAGAGAAGACGATGAAAATCATGAAGGATGGACACACAGTGCTCAAGAGTGTCCTGGGAAATTTTCTTAGACGACAGGATGTCCTTGCCAATGGGAACTGACTGGACGACCTGCTCTAATACAGCACACCTTCCATCTTTACGCTTTTCTGCAATAATTAACCGTAAGAATGTACACCCTATATCGACAACGGCGATAGGGTGCACGGCAGTCGTGCTGTCGGATGTTTCAATTTTTTTCATTTATTCAATCCGCACATGCCGAATGATGGTGCCATCCACCAGATAAGCAACATCCTCGGCAATATTGGTTGCATGGTCCCCAATTCGTTCCAGATCACGCGCCATGCTGTGGATCAATAGGAATGCCTCGGGTGTTTTTGTCGAGCAGATCTCCTGGACCACAGCCTTGATGACCTCCACATTCAGCCGATCCACAGTGTCATCCTCCTGAATGACATCACGCGCGGCTTTTACATCTAGGCTGATCAGCGCATAAATGCTCTCTTTGAGCATGTTCTGAACGCGTTTTCCCATCTCTGTGATCTTGACCATCAGAGTGGGTGTTTCGTACACAGAGAGACGAATACCACGATCGGCAATATTGGCGACAATATCACCGATGCGCTCAAGATCATTATTAATTTTCATGATCGCAATCACAAAGCGCAAGTCCTTGGCCACAGGCTGATGCAAGGCAAGTATTTTGAGGCACTCTTCCTCGATCTTGACCTCCTGCTCATCAATCTCGGTGTCGGCATCCATCAGGTAGGTCAGAATATCTTTCTCTCGAAGCGAGATAGATCGCAGGACATTTCCTAATCGGAGTTCAACATCACGCGCCAGGCGCAACATCTCATCCTTTAAATAATCGTGTTCGCGTGCAAATATTAAGCTCATCATGTTACCTTTCTACATTATAACTTCACTGGAATATTGGAATATGGGAATGCTGGAATGATGGGGTTTGGACAGTAGTAGTAGGCAGTCGGCAACGCCAAGTGTCGAGTTTCTAGTTTCAATATTCCAAATTTCCAGCATTCCATTATTCCTTGTTTTACCCCATCCGTTTCACACCCATGCCCTCACCCAAAACGTCCCGTGATGTAATCCTCGGTCCGCTTTTCCTGCGGACGCGTGAATATCTGGGTTGTATTATCGAACTCCACCAGAACACCTTCATAAAAAAATGCGGTCACATCCGAGACGCGTGCGGCCTGTTGCATATTGTGCGTGACAATGGCAATCGTATAGCGCCCTTTCAACTGGACGATCAGTTCTTCGATTCGAGCGGTCGCTTTCGGATCAAGTGCCGAAGTGGGCTCATCCATCAGCAATATTTCCGGGTTGACAGCCAATGCCCGCGCAAGGCAAAGGCGCTGAGCCTGTCCGCCTGAAAGCCCCAACGCATTCTTGTTGAGCCGGTCCTTGACCTCATCCCATAACGCTGCACCCTTCAAACTCTCCTCCACCAATGCATCTAATTCACGCTTGGCATAAGAATGATGCAGACGCGGTCCATACGCCACGTTGTCATAGATGGTTTTGGGAAAGGGATTGGGCTTCTGGAAGACCATGCCGACCCTCCGGCGTAGGACTGAGGCATCAATTCCACGGTCATAGACATTCAATCCGTCAACGAGTAGTTCGCCTTCTGCCCGGCAGGAGGGAATCAGGTCATTCATTCGGTTGATCGCCCGCAGAAAGGTGCTTTTCCCGCAACCACTGGGTCCGATAATCGCAGTCACCAGACCTTGTGGGATTTTCATGTCCACCTGCTTCACGGCTTCCTGTGCACCGTAGAAAATCGAGAAACGCTTTGTCTCGATATGTGTGACCCTTTGTTCTTTAACGATTGCCTGTTCCATGTTCATAAAATCACCCCTTTAACGTTCTTGACACCTTTGCACGTATGATAATCGCAAGGGCATTCAGCGCCAGCACAATCAACACGAGCGTTGCAGCCATGCCGTACTGGACATGCCGGATCTCGTCAACCGCCTCATGCTCGGTACAGATATTGTAGAGATTCCAGGATAACGCGGGCGTTGATGTGGTGAAGACCTCTGAGGGCAACACCAACGGGCCCACACTGACCGCAGCCGTAAAGATAATGGGCGCGGTCTCGCCTGCGGCACGGCCCATGCTGATGACAATCCCTGTCAGGATGCCTGGCAAAGCCGCAGGCAGCATAACGGTGAGGATGGTGCGCCATTTCCCTGCACCCAGCGACAACGCGGCCTCCTTATACGTGCGCGGCACAGCGGCAATCGCCTCTTCCGATGCGCGAATCACTGTGGGCAGCACCAATAGTGCAAGAGTCAGTGCACCTGCCAACACGCTTTTGCCTGGCGACACGCGGAGGGTGTTGATGAAGAAGGCCAAACCAAAGAGACCAAAGACCACGCTTGGCACACCCGCTAATGTGTTCACGCAGGAACGCAAGAACGAGAGCACAGGCCCTTCCTTCGCATACTCCTGAAAGTAGATCGCGGCAATCACTCCCAACGGCACAGCAATCAGCATAGCACCCAGCGCAAGGTAGATGGTTCCCATGACCTCCGCTCCAATGCCACCAAAGAAATGCGCATCGATTGCTTTGTCCGTCAGGAACTGCGGATAGAAGGTCAACCGCGGCCGCATCAGTTTTTCTAAATCGGTACGGACCTTTGGGAAGATGACGGCCAAGGCCGTGTCCTTAAAAAGCAGCTCACGCGATGTCATCACCTTCTTGCCTTCATTACCTGAATAATCCCACGTTTCCGCAAATAGAACCTTCTTCGCTTTCAGTTGTGCCCGATCCCATCGGGTCTGTCCATAAAGCTTGCGAGGGAGTGCGGGCAACGACGCGCCAGGTTCAGGCCCCAGCAGGATCGCAATTGCATCCTTGACTTCCTTATAGGCGGGCTTGAGTTCCTTGCGCCGCACAGGAGTCATAGCGTCCAGTTCTTTCTCAAATGCAGAGAGCGCCGCATAGATGACCTTGCGTTCCTCCTTGACCCCCATCCACTCTGCCTCCAGCGCCTGCTCATCGCCCCGGCTGAACTGGTTCAACATCATGCGCCGATAGTCAATGGTGCCTTGAAACACATATGCACCGAAACCCTTCATGAAAATGGGACCAATCACTAACACCAGAACAAACATCATCAGCCCGATGGCGCTGTAGGCACTGAAACTAAAACTTCGATCTAGCCATTTTCGAGTGGTCAACTGCATAACTTATCCCCCTCTTAGCCGTTTACGCTGACGGTTGACGATCCATTCACCCGCGAGATTGCAAAGGAAACTGACGAGCAACAGGCACAAGCCCATTGCGAAAAGGACATGATAATGAGCCGAGCCCGTCATTTGGTCGGCCTCTCCCATATCCCCGGCGATTGTTGCAGTCAGCGTGCGGACCGGTTGCAGAAGATTATAGATCGGGGACGGGATCTGTGCGGCATTACCCGAGGCCATCCAGACGACCATGGTTTCGCCCAAGGCACGCATAATACCCAGCAGAACAGCCGAACATATTCCGCTGATAGCCGATGGTATGACGACCTTCAGAAGCGTCTCTGCCCGCGTAGCACCCAGCGCATAGCTCCCTTCGCGCAACTCGCGACCTGCAGCCTGCAAGGCGTCTTCCGAGACGCTTACAATGGTCGGCAAGGCCATAACCGCCAGAATGATGGAGGCGTTCAGGGCATTGACTCCGCTTGCCGCACCGAAGGTGTCCTGCATCACGGGTGCAAGGACCACGAGCGCAAAGAATCCGTAAACTACGGAAGGAATCGCAGCCAACAGTTCAATGACGGGCTTGACAACCTGACGAACATTGAAGGGAAGCAGGTCGCTCAAACAGACGGCCGCGAGTATGCCAGGCGGAACCGCCAGAGCCACGGCGGTCAGGGTGACAATCAGACTTCCCGCAAAGATTGCACCCGCCCCGAATTTTGCAGGTGTAGCCGTTGGATACCATTCCTTGGAAAAGAAGAAGTCCCATCCGCGTTGGCCACTGAAAAAGGGCAGTGAATCCCGTGCGATGAAATAGATGATCGCCAGTACAGCCAATGCGGCAACCGACGTAATGGCGAACAGAAGGGACTGTCCGAGGCCGGCGAATATTTTCCGCCTCCGTTGCTCCCACCGGCTTAAAATAAATGTTTCGTCATGTTTCATTGAGACTTCCTTCGTCGGTGAACACGTTCATGATCACAGACAAAACAACAGATAAAGGCCTATAGAGATTGAACATGCGTAAACTCTCTCCTGTTGCTTTGTTGTTCGGTATAATAGCCTATCGTCGTTAACCCATCATGAGATTAGTATTTGTTTTGTGTTAGGAACTTAAGCTATAACTCATGAGTTAAATCTTAGTCCTTCGGTCTTTTTCAAGTCAAGCCATTTGTGGATAAAAAAAGAGGCGGGGTTTCCCCCACCTCTAGCACCTTTAGTACAGACGTAATTTCTGAATAACCGGCGATTGCTATTTTTTCTCGACAGGGACAAAACCAATTTCTCCAACGATCTCCATGCCCTTCTCCGATGTGCTGAGCTCTAGGAAACGCGCGCAAAGCGAATTATCCTTGGGTTTCCCATCGGTAAACATATAGAGATCGCGTGAAATGGGATAGGTCTTATTGCGAGCTGTTTCAACGGACGGCGCAATCCCATTGACCTCAAGCGCCTTCACGGAAGCATCCACAAAGCCCAGCCCCGCGTAACCGATTGCACCCAGCGTCACCTGAACGCGCTGACGGATCGCGCCATTGCTGCCCACATATTCTGCCCCTACGCAAATCTTTGCGTCTTTTCCCACCACCAGCTCCTTGAATGTCTCGTACGTTCCGCTGTTGGTATCACGGCTGATGACCACAATGGCCAAATCCGAACCCCCGACTTCTTTCCAGTTCGTAATTTTACCTGTGTATATCTGCTTGATCTGTTCAATCGTCAGCCCCTTGACTTTATTTGACGGGTGCACAATAATGGGCAACGCATCATGAGCAACCACATGCTGAATAGGATTGACTCCCTTTTCCTCCATTGCCGTGCGCTCCGAAACCTTCAGGCCTCGTGAGAGGTTGGCAATATCGCATGTGCCATTCAGCAAAGCCTTCGCACCATTCCCGCTGCCCGATTCACTGACCGTGATCGTCGTGCCAGGGTTCTGCCGCATATAATATTCAGCAAATGCCTTTGCGATGGGACCGACCGTTGTCGAACCATCCAGCGTCAACTTCTCAGCCTGTGCGCACAAGCACCCCGTCATCAATCCCGCAGCTATCACCATAAACTTGTTCATACGTGTTTACCTTTCTTATCCTGAACTCTATTTGGTTCAGATGCGC
>JBAXCC010000253.1:0-5940 GCA_037141675.1 bacterium
CGAACTGGAACCCAAGGGCCACATGGGGCCCTGCAACCTCTGGAACGTCGCCCCATCCAAGGACGTTGTCTCCTTTCCGCGTTGTCCCTGGGCGATTGACTTGTCTGACAAGCCGTTCCCTGGACGCAACAAGGAGAAACCTGATCCGCACAAGCTGGGAGGCTGGTACTGGGAGAGCGGCTTTGACCGCGACCCGATGCAGGAGATGGAATATGTGCGCGACTGGAATTTCCGCGCTATGTATGGGGCCTGGGATGCGCTCAAGAATGTGGACAAGGTATTGCCCGATTATACGCTCAACTGGTCCGCGTATATTCTGGGCAAGCGTGAATCGCGTCGGCTCATGGGGGATATGGTGTTGACCTGGGACGATTTAGTAAAAGACCGTCAGTTCCCTGACGCTGCTGCGCCGACGGGCTGGAGCAACGATCTGCACTTGCTGGATCCTGCGTATGAAAAGGGCTTTAAGGGTGACGCTTTCATCTCTCACGCCCTTTTCGGACAGTTTCCAGCCTACAAGGAAAAGAGGCCCTTCTGGATTCCCTATCGTGCACTTTACTCGCGCAATATCACGAACCTCTTCATGGCCGGACGCAACATCAGCGTCAAGCACGAGGCTTTAGGCGCCGTGCGTGTGATGCGAACCGGTGGATGTATGGGCGAAGTGGTCGGCATGGCTGCCAGCCTGTGCGTCAAGCACGATGCGCCTCCGCGCACCGTCTACGAAAAGCATCTCGCCGAACTCCAAGGCATCATGCGTCGCGGAACCGGCAAGGTGCCGA
Source organism: bacterium (assembly GCA_037141675.1). Lineage (GTDB taxonomy): Bacteria > Verrucomicrobiota > Kiritimatiellia > RFP12 > UBA1067 > CAIZQW01. The sequence goes on from JBAXCC010000253.1 coordinate 783, forward strand.
GCCAGCAAATAGACGACAAAGGCCAGTGGCAGTTGAGGCCAGCCAATCTCGCCCTTCCTGCTTGGTTCAAGGAGGCCGGAACGAACTTCGCCCGTACGGCGCGTGCAACCATTCCCGGTTCTCCGAAAGCAGGCCTGCAAACCGAAATGCTGCTCAACGACGGCAATGGCCGTGTGGAGGACAACAGTGCGCGCTGGATCAGTAAAGAAGCACTGCCACACATCGTGGAGTTCTCCTGGGAAACCCCCGTCCAACTTGGAGCCGCGCGCATTATCTCCGGCTATTTCCGCAACGCTGACGTGGTCTCGCCCGTGCAAGACTTCGCCTTCCAATGGTACGACGGCACCGCGTGGCAAGACATCCCGGAGGCAAAGGTCACCGGCAACAAGAATCCAGCCTGGTCCGGCCTCTTCACCCCTGTCGTAACCACGCGCCTCCGTCTCACCGTTACCGTCACCCCCGGCGACATCTCGCGCATTTGGGAAGTGGAACTATACGCACCACCCAGAAGGGAACAGCCTTGAAAAAAACAGCACTGTTGACGTTCGTTGCAATTTTGTCAGCTCCGCTGGCTGCACTTCATGCCGCAGATTCGATTGATCCTTTTATGTCTTATCTCGACGGCAAAGCGCCGGAGATTTTGCGTGTGGTGGCTTCAACGAATGCGGTGCCAGAGAATATCACGGTGCGCCGCGTCGTCTTCCGGTCGCGCGACAATTCGGAAATCTTCGCGCTCATCGCCACGCCGAAGACGCCGGGTAAGCATCCGGGCATGCTTGTGCTGCACGGCGGCGGTGGCAGCGCGGCAATAGACCAGGCCATGGCGTGGGGACAGCGCGGTTATGAGGCTGTCGCTCCGGATATGCCGGGCATCGCCGACCCGAAGAAGCTTATTGAAACCAAGGGCAAATGGAGTTCGCAGAAATATGGCGAAGGCCGCTGGGTGGCCGCACCGGACGCCAGCGCCAGCATCCTCTTCGATGCCGTGCTGGCTGCGATGAAGTCGCTTTACCTGTTGCGTGCGCAGCCGGATGTTGATCCGACACGCATCGGTGTCGTGGGCATTTCGTGGGGCGGTTACATGACGACGATGGTCTGCGGACTTGCGGGCGATCAGGTGCGGGCAGGATTGGCACTTTACGGCTGCGGCTTCTTTGATCAAGGAAAATACGGGCAGGAGAAGAAGGAAGTGTTCGATCCCAAGCTCCCGCAGAACAGCTTGGGAAGAATGCCTGAGGAGGAACGCGAGCGCTGGTTGAAACAGCTCGATGCCGGACGTCGTGCACCCAATATGAAGGCCGCGTATTTCCTTGCCGCAGCCGTAAATGACTTCTTCGGTTACGCCCGTGCAGCGCAGGCGACACTTGATGCAATCCCTGGTGAGAAGAATCATGTTTTTGCGCCGAACGCCAATCACAAGATTCCGCTGCCCGGCGGCAGCGTGTTTGAGAAATCACCGGCCGCCCCGTTCACGCCGACGGCGTTTCAGCCGTACCCCACGCCGAGCGGGGGTAAGGCCAACTGGCTGGCGATGGAGGTGCCGTACTTCGACTACTATCTCAAGGGTATCGGCAAGCCCTTCCCGAAAGTCAGCGTGCAAAAGTCCGGCGATTCACATCTTGCCCGCTTCAGCATTATCGCGCCGCACCCGCTCACTAAAGTTGAGGTTTATTGGGCCAAGGCAACTTCGGCGGATCCAACAGCAGATGATCTGAAAAAGCGCGAATGGATTGCACTCTCCACGACCAAGACCGCTGACCATTGTTACGAGGCAAAACTTCCCGCCGAAGCCGCTGACTGGTTTGCCGTTGTGTCGGATGACCGGCCCGTCACAGTTTCGAGCGATATGATTAACATCAAGCAACTGCCATGAAGAACATCCTTACCCTCATTCCGCTGCTACTGATCGCCGCATCAACTGGAAGCGCCGAGGTTTTTACGCACATCAACGCTGAGAACGGTGTGGTCGAATACGACCTCGCCAAGGATCAGGGTAATGGCTGGTATTCGGAGTCCACAGGCGCTTACCGGTTCAAGCTCGGCTTCAAGCAAGGCGAGCGCGACAGTGCAACGCCCGTTCATGTAGCGACACTGCGGACGACGGAAGAGGAACACTTCAAAGGCACGTCAGCGCTGGAACTTCTCATTAAGGCGAATGAGGAGAAGAAAAGTCTGCGGGCAGCATACATGTATGCTGCCCGCAGACTTTTCTTCTCCTCATTCGCCTTAATGAGAAGTTCCAGCGCTGACGTGCCTTTGAAGTGTTCCTCTTCCGTCGTCCGCAGTGTCGCTACATGAACGGGCGTTGCACTGTCGCGCTCGCCTTGCTTGAAGCCGAGCTTGAACCGGTAAGCGCCTGTGGACTCCGAATACCAGCCATTACCCTGATCCTTGGCGAGGTCGTATTCGACCACACCGTTCTCAGCGTTGATGTGCGTAAAAACCTCGGCGCTTCCAGTTGATGCGGCGATCAGTAGCAGCGGAATGAGGGTAAGGATGTTCTTCATGGCAGTTGCTTGATGTTAATCATATCGCTCGAAACTGTGACGGGCCGGTCATCCGACACAACGGCAAACCAGTCAGCGGCTTCGGCGGGAAGTTTTGCCTCGTAACAATGGTCAGCGGTCTTGGTCGTGGAGAGTGCAATCCATTCGCGCTTTTTCAGATCATCTGCTGTTGGATCCGCCGAAGTTGCCTTGGCCCAATAAACCTCAACTTTAGTGAGCGGGTGCGGCGCGATAATGCTGAAGCGGGCAAGATGTGAATCGCCGGACTTTTGCACGCTGACTTTCGGGAAGGGCTTGCCGATACCCTTGAGATAGTAGTCGAAGTACGGCACCTCCATCGCCAGCCAGTTGGCCTTACCCCCGCTCGGCGTGGGGTACGGCTGAAACGCCGTCGGCGTGAACGGGGCGGCCGGTGATTTCTCAAACACGCTGCCGCCGGGCAGCGGAATCTTGTGATTGGCGTTCGGCGCAAAAACATGATTCTTCTCACCAGGGATTGCATCAAGTGTCGCCTGCGCTGCACGGGCGTAACCGAAGAAGTCATTTACGGCTGCGGCAAGGAAATACGCGGCCTTCATATTGGGTGCACGACGTCCGGCATCGAGCTGTTTCAACCAGCGCTCGCGTTCCTCCTCAGGCATTCTTCCCAAGCTGTTCTGCGGGAGCTTGGGATCGAACACTTCCTTCTTCTCCTGCCCGTATTTTCCTTGATCAAAGAAGCCGCAGCCGTAAAGTGCCAATCCTGCCCGCACCTGATCGCCCGCAAGTCCGCAGACCATCGTCGTCATGTAACCGCCCCACGAAATGCCCACGACACCGATGCGTGTCGGATCAACATCCGGCTGCGCACGCAACAGGTAAAGCGACTTCATCGCAGCCAGCACGGCATCGAAGAGGATGCTGGCGCTGGCGTCCGGTGCGGCCACCCAGCGGCCTTCGCCATATTTCTGCGAACTCCATTTGCCCTTGGTTTCAATAAGCTTCTTCGGGTCGGCGATGCCCGGCATATCCGGAGCGACAGCCTCATAACCGCGCTGTCCCCACGCCATGGCCTGGTCTATTGCCGCGCTGCCACCGCCGCCGTGCAGCACAAGCATGCCCGGATGCTTACCCGGCGTCTTCGGCGTGGCGATGAGCGCGAAGATTTCCGAATTGTCGCGCGACCGGAAGACGACGCGGCGCACCGTGATATTCTCTGGCACCGCATTCGTTGAAGCCACCACACGCAAAATCTCCGGCGCTTTGCCGTCGAGATAAGACATAAAAGGATCAATCGAATCTGCGGCATGAAGTGCAGCCAGCGGAGCTGACAAAATTGCAACGAACGTCAACAGTGCTGTTTTTTTCAAGGCTGTTCCCTTCTGGGTGGTGCGTATAGTTCCACTTCCCAAATGCGCGAGATGTCGCCGGGGGTGACGGTAACGGTGAGACGGAGGCGCGTGGTTACGACAGGGGTGAAGAGGCCGGACCAGGCTGGATTCTTGTTGCCGGTGACCTTTGCCTCCGGGATGTCTTGCCACGCGGTGCCGTCGTACCATTGGAAGGCGAAGTCTTGCACGGGCGAGACCACGTCAGCGTTGCGGAAATAGCCGGAGATAATGCGCGCGGCTCCAAGTTGGACGGGGGTTTCCCAGGAGAACTCCACGATGTGTGGCAGTGCTTCTTTACTGATCCAGCGCGCACTGTTGTCCTCCACACGGCCATTGCCGTCGTTGAGCAGCATTTCGGTTTGCAGGCCTGCTTTCGGAGAACCGGGAATGGTTGCACGCGCCGTACGGGCGAAGTTCGTTCCGGCCTCCTTGAACCAAGCAGGAAGGGCGAGATTGGCTGGCCTCAACTGCCACTGGCCTTTGTCGTCTATTTGCTGGCTCGGCACCTTGCCGGTTCCGCGACGCATGATGCCTTGGAGTTCGGCGAGATGCTTTTCGTAGACGGTGCGCGGAGGCGCATCGTGCTTGACGCACAGGCTGGCAGCCATGCCGACCACTTCGCCCATACATCCACCGGTTCGCATCACACGCACGGCGCCTAAAGCCTCGTGCTTGACGCTGATGTTGCGTCCGGCCATGAAGAGGTTCGTGATATTGCGCGAGTAAAGTGCACGATAGGGAATCCAGAAGGGCCTCTTTTCCTTGTAGGCTGGAAACTGTCCGAAAAGGGCGTGAGAGATGAAAGCGTCACCCTTAAAGCCCTTTTCATACGCAGGATCCAGCAAGTGCAGATCGTTGCTCCAGCCCGTCGGCGCAGCAGCGTCAGGGAACTGACGGTCTTTTACTAAATCGTCCCAGGTCAACACCATATCCCCCATGAGCCGACGCGATTCACGCTTGCCCAGAATATACGCGGACCAGTTGAGCGTATAATCGGGCAATACCTTGTCCACATTCTTGAGCGCATCCCAGGCCCCATACATAGCGCGGAAATTCCAGTCGCGCACATATTCCATCTCCTGCATCGGGTCGCGGTCAAAGCCGCTCTCCCAGTACCAGCCTCCCAGCTTGTGCGGATCAGGTTTCTCCTTGTTGCGTCCAGGGAACGGCTTGTCAGACAAGTCAATCGCCCAGGGACAACGCGGAAAGGAGACAACGTCCTTGGATGGGGCGACGTTCCAGAGGTTGCAGGGCCCCATGTGGCCCTTGGGTTCCAGTTCG
>JBAXCC010000254.1:0-5914 GCA_037141675.1 bacterium
AGCGCCGTCACGCGATCCTCGTGCGCGCCCCAGGCGGCCTCATCGAAGGGAATACCATCGATGGCGTAGGGGGTAGCGGCGTCTACATGAGCAATGAGTTTGGCAGTTTCTACGAAGGTCCGGTTCCGCAAGACTGCACCATCCGGAGCAATCTGGTCCGCAACACGCAAGGGGTGCCGATTGTTGTCGGCTCTAAGCGGGCGACAACTCCTGCTGTCTACGTAAAGAACATCCTCATCACAGGCAACCGTATCGAAGCCAGTTCCACGCCCTGCATCCAGGCCTATTCCGTCAACGGGCTGGCGATTTCCAACAACATATTGTCGGCCAAGTCAAAGGGTTCTTCCAACATTGAACCATTGTCGCTGACAAACATTGTGAGTGGAACTATTTTCAGTAACTTGGTAGAATGAGCCAAATCACTGGAGGCACATGAAACCACTCACAACCGTTTGTCTCACCGCCCTGCTCCTCGCGTCCGGCTGCTGCCGGACTGCGTTGCGTGCTGAAGATGCTGCGCCCACCCGTCCCCTCCTGCTGGCAAATTACTATTGCTGGTATCACGACGGACAGCATCCGAAGCAACCCTTCCTCCACTGGACGTATGCTTCGTCAGCGACGAATGCGCTGGCGAAGAAGGCGCAGAAGCCTGGCGAGCCGCCACCGAACAGCGTGTGCCGTCCGCTCGCGGGTTTTTACGACAGCGCCGACCCCAAGGTCGCCGAGTGGCACGTGCAACTGGCGAAAGCTGCGGGCATTGATGCCTTTCTCGTGGACTGGTGGGACACGCACAACCAGCTTGATCTGAACGTGGAACGCGGCATTGTGGCGGCGGCACAAAAGCACGGCTTCAAATTCGCCCTGCTCGATGAACGTGCGCAGTTTCACAACAAGTTCGAGGATTATCAGGAGATGCTCGCACGTGGCTTGAAACGCTACAAGGACAACCCTGCCTACCTGCGGATAGAGGGGCGCCCGGTGGTGTATCTCTATCAGGTCGCAACCAAGCCGGGGCTGACGCCGGCAGAGTTTCCGCTGCTGAAGAAATATGTCGAGGGGCAAGTCGGCCCGGTCTACTGGATTGTGGACAAGATCGCCCATGATGGAAAGGCGAGCAAGGCAGGCGACAGCGACCGCGAGAAATGCATTCCCTCTGACTGGCTCGCGACACCGGGCGTGGACAGCTTCGGCTTCTACAGCACCTTCTCGAACTTTCGGGCGCACGACTATGACGCCCTTGCCGGCAAATACCGTTACCTGACGAAGCTTGCGCACGATGCGGGCAAGAAGATGCTCCTTCCCGCCCATCCCGGCCATGACAACTCGAACTTCCGAGACGATCCCTACGTGATGCCGCGCCGGGACGGTCAGACGCTGCGCGACTTCCTTCGTGCCGCCACAGATGCCAAAGCGGACTACATCATGGTCACCAGTTGGAATGAATGGCCCGAGTCCACTGTCATCGAACCGTCCTCCTCATGGCCCGATCCGTATCTGTATTTGAAAATATTAGCGGAGTGGAAAGGCGTCACATTCACGCAACCGCCCCTGCCGAGGATGAAGGAATAACACCATGCTGAGCCCCTCTGTGATACGTCTCGCCACCCTGCTGCTCGCGTCATTGGTCGAGTTGCGTGCAGCAGATGTTCAGCCCGCCCGTCCCCTTCAGCTGGCGCAGAACGGGGCGACGCGATACGCCATCCTTGTCCCTGACGAAGCTGCACCAGTTGAGGTTACGGCGGCCGAAGAACTTCGAGCATACCTGAAGAAGATCACCGGCGCGACATTTGTGGTGGTCAAGGAGGGACTTGCAGTTGATGGCCAGCCCGTGCTGGCGGTTGGTCGAACGCGGAAGTTTGCAAACACATTTCCAGAGATCGCATGCGATACGCTCAAGCCTGACAGCATCGTTATGCAGTCCAAGGGAGAGGATCTGTTTCTGGTTGGCGAAGGCATTCGGGGAACGATCTATGCGGTGAATACGTTCCTGGAGGATATCTGCGGTGTCCGTTGGTGGTCTCCGTTTGCTGAGACGGTTCCTGAGAACCCAGGGCTTGCGGCGCCACCCCTTGCGACGGTGTACCTGCCCGCGTTCTTCTATCGGGATACGCACAGCCAGATCTTCACCGACACGATGGTGTCCAAGTATGGAAATCGGGTGCCGAAGGGCCTTGAGGAACGTCGCCGTTTCGCCGCGCGCTGCAAGAACAACGGCAACAACAACATCCCGGCGGCTTGGGGCGGCAACCTGACCATTGTTGTCAGCCAGAAGTGCTACCGGACGTTTGAACAGTTCATCGGCCCCCACGAATTTTATAAGACGCATCCCGAATGGTTCCAAGGCGGGGCCTCGCACCTGACCCAGCTCTGCCTTTCAAGCGGGTCGATGCGCGCCGAATTTCTCAAGCGCGCCAAGGCCTGGGTCGATGCCGCCCCGGATCAGAACGTTTTTGTGATCATGCACAATGATAACGCTTCCTATTGCAGATGCACCCAATGCGCCGCCATTGATTTGGAGGAGGGGTCGCCGTCCGGCTCCCAAGTACGGTTCATGAACTTCCTCTCCGAGGAGCTGGCGAAACATCGTCCGGGCCTTCAACTGGTCATGGACGCCTACAATTATTCCACCAAACCGCCGGCTCTGACCAAGCCCCGCGCGAACGTGATCATTATGCTTTGCCCGCCGATTCTGTCGCAACTCGTTGCGAAGGATCAGGAGTTCATGGATAAGTGGGCGGCCTGGAAAAAGATCACGTCCCGGATTTTGATCTGGGACTACACCGTCAATTTTTCCAGTTTTGTCTCCCCATATCCTAACCTGCGTTTTCTCGGACCCAATATCAAGACCTTTGCCCAACAGGGCGCAGTCGGCGTCTTTTCGCAGGGCAACCAGTTCAACAGTGTAAGTGACTGCGACGAACTGAAATCCTGGGTCATCGCCCACCTGCTGTGGGATCCGTCTCGGGATGCGGATGCGCTGATCGCGGAATTTGTAAACGGCTACTATGGAGCCGCCGCGAAACCAGTCATGGCCTATCTTGATCTCATTGTGCGTGCAGGCTCAGGCGCGAAAGAGCAGGGCGAAACAGCCATCTCCTGGCTGGATATTCAAGCAATCAACGAGGCCACACGCCTGTTGAACGAGGCGCGGGCAATTGCCACAGACGATCCGGTTCTGGAAGAGCGTGTGGCACGCATCCGCTTCACGCTGGATCACGAATGGCTTATGGAATGGCGAACATACCGCAAGCAAGCGGATGAGCAAGGGCTACCCTTCCTCGGGCCGGAAACCATGCGCAAGGCTCTTGAGCTGGTTCGACAGGAGACAGCCCGTTTCGGCGCCACCCACAACAACGAACACTACGGCTACGGGACCATGCAACGACATCTGGAGACCATGCAGGCTGTGCTTGATGCGGCGGCCCCAGGGAAGCCGCTCCCTCCTCCTTACGACCAGATCCCGACGGCGGACGGATTTCAAATACAGGACAACCTCCTGAATTTATCTTCGGGGGCGAAGGGTGTCGCGGATCCAATGGCCTCTGATGGAAAGGCGGTGATGTCTCCCTGCACCCACAAGGATTGGAACATACAAGTTAATCGGACATTTTTCCGCACGCTGCACCGCATGACAGGCGTCGAAGGAAAATGGAGATGCGTCATCTTTGTACGCGCCGATGCCAAACAGCAAACAGGCCCCGCCATGCAGATGGGCATCTATTGCTGGGGCAATCCTGCCGTGCGCCCTCAAAAGCAAGTGGCCATCGAGCAGCTGACTGCAAATGCTTATACCCCGATCGAGGTGGGATTGCTCGACCTCGGCACGGACGCATTGCTCAACACGGATATCTGGGTCGGTCCTTTGGAAAATCCCAAGCTGATGAACGCTATCTATGTGGATCGCGTGGTGTTCATCCGCAATAAGCCTGACCATCCGAGCACAGGAAAGAAGTAGATGAAAAAAGGACGCTTCAAACGCTTACTAAAAAAAGGGCACGTCTTCTGCCGAGATCACCTTTGAGACTGCCCCTGCATAGATGGGCTGGTCCATGCGGTGCGCGCTACTCACGTTCTATGAGTGACCAGTACCCCTGCACTGATTAAAACTGACGAAAAGAACAACCATGAAACTTATCCCCGCACTCCTCGCCGCCCTGCAGGCCAACGTAAAACGCGGACGGAGCCGATGAATCAGCTCTCAAACAACCCACAAAAAAATACCATGAAAAAAACCCACTTCGTCTTGATGCAGACCGCGCCGTTGGTCCTTTCGTTTTGTTCGTCAGTTATTGCAGCGGAATATCCTGTGAAGCTTGCTGAGCCGCTGAAGTATCACGACGAATGGGTGGAGATAACGGACGCTGGCACGTTGCGACGGCGCTACAAGGTCTGGGGCGATTATGACGCCGAGGTGGCGGCGTGGAAGGCGCTGGCGGCACAGGCTCCTGCAAGGACGTTCCGTCTAGGATGCATTTTTCTCAAAGATGCGGAGATCACCTGCCCCGATGTGCCCGGTGCGGACGGCCAGCCGCTGAAGGCGGTCTTCTCAACGCCCCCTGAATTTCAGGCGCAGATGAAGGATCGCACCGCAGGACAATACAGCGACTTCGTCCAGGCCTTCACGCACGGTGCTGTGAAGTGCGAATGGGTTTTCGAAACGCTGTCGGGACTGAAGTGGACCTCTGCCGGCAAGAATCCGGGATGGGGCTGCCAGCCACGCGCCATTGCTGAGCAAGTCGAGAAGGCGCTTGCCGGTTACAAGGGGGCAAAGGTGGACATGTGGGTGTGGTGCGCAGGCAGTCCGAAGACGCTCAATGGCACACCGAAGCAGAAGGTGTCCGGTCCGTCCTACGGCATCAGTTACACCCAGTGGGAGCTGCTCGGCGGCTACAACATCGCCATCTGTGCGCCCCACTTGCCTCTCGTGGTGCATGAGGTGAACCATCGCTATCTCGATAGCCTCAACACCATCGAAGGCGTTCGTCTCACGCAGTTCCACGGTTTGTCCATGATGGGCTATGAGCGCGGCGACCTTGGCTATGACGATCTGCTGGCGACGTATCGCAGCGTTTACCAGCACATCATTCGTCCGGAGATGTGGCGGCGGTTTTCGCTGACAGGTCCGTCTTCTGCGAAGCCTGAGCCGTTCACAGGAAAGATGTATCTGTGGAAAAATGTCCGCGAGGACTGCTGGTTTCGCCTGCCCCTGTTGACCGAAGTGGAGATAGCCAAGCTAACCGGACTGCCGGGATTGAAACTCATCGCCGAACCCAAGTCGCGCTTCCGTCATTTCACGGTGCCGGAAGCTGGGCGCTCGTTGCTCCGCTCGCCCTACAGCGAGGCTGCGGACAAGACGGACACGTCATTGAACAACGTCCTCTCGCTCGCCACGGAATCCTGCGCGGTGCTGAGCACCGCCACGGGGCACTGGTTGATCGTGCGCCCCGAGGTCGCGGATGTATATGTGGAGCTGATGAGTCTGCGCGGCAAAGGCGCACCGCTGGAGGTCGCAGGCTGGATCAACGAAGGTGTGTGTCCGCTGCTGGTGCTGCGTGCCCCGCAGGATCTCGCCGTGCCCGCAAAGGAGATCGGATATTTCCGCTAAGGCTAATGGGTGCTTTTTTGTCGTTCGCACGAGACTCTGAATTGTGAATGACGGAAATTGAACCTTGAATGGAATTCCCTAAACCGAGTATACTCTGAGTCATGATAAGGATGTAAATGTCCGATGTCTATTTACGCCCCATCTGCCTCCTGCAAGACAAAGAGAGCTGACAAATGAATAGAACCCTCACCCTCCTCACCGCCCTGCTGCTGGCACCGCTGGCCGCACTCAAGGCCGACCTTGCGCGCGGAAGGAGCCGATGAACAAACTAGAAAACAACCAACAAGGAACACGAACCATGAACATGTG
>JBAXCC010000255.1:0-5868 GCA_037141675.1 bacterium
CCAGGATTTTTACAGTGGCGACTATACAGAGCTTCTGGAGGCCGAAGATCGTCCGGGATCGATTGTCGACAGCGAGGGACGTATTCTTGGAACGCATCAAGGCTTCTGGCATTACACCATTGGACAGCGAAAGGGATTGGGCATTGCCTCTCCGAAGCCGCTCTATGTGACGGCTGTCAATCCGTGCAGAAATGAAGTTGTCGTGGGCGACTGCTCAGAGCGGATAAAACATCGCCTCATCATCCGGCAGTGCAATTGGGTCTCTATTGCGCCACCCGACGAGCCTTTCTCAGCATCCGTCAAGATACGCTCCGCGTCCAAGCCTGTACAGGTGAGCGTCATGCCAGTAGGCGTGGATACCTATAGCCTGGAGAGTGAAGAGGGATTGATGGCGGCGACGGTCGGACAATCCGCGGTCCTCTATGACAACGGACTGTTGCTGGGCGGTGGAATTATTGAGGAGGTATTATGAACCCTATTCTTGAACGGGCATCTGCAGCGCCCTATCAGTTGAGGCACGATGAGATGATTGAGCTGCTTTGTCTGCAAGATACCTCCGAGCTGTTCGCGGCAGCCTATCAGGTGAAACTTAAGCATATCGGCAAACGTGTGAGCCTGCGCGGACTCATTGAGCTTGGGAATCACTGTGTGAAGGATTGTTTGTACTGTGGCATCCGCAAGAGTAATCATGAGGTGAAACGGTATCGCCTGTCTGCCGATGATGTTGTCCGCATGGCGCAATGGTCTTTTGATCATGGGTATGGGTCGATCGTTCTGCAATCCGGTGAGATTGAATCGGAAGAAAATACGGTTTTCATCGAACAGATATTAACCCGCATACGCCGGCTCTTGGGAGATCGACTGGGTATTACCCTTTGTTTAGGTGAACAGACGGAAGAGGTATACCGGCGCTGGTTTGATGCAGGTGCGCACCGATATTTGTTGCGGATAGAGACCTCTTCATCCAGACTCTATGAACAACTCCATCCGCCGGATCACCTTTTCAAACGTAGAATAGAGTGTATCCGGATGCTGAAGCGAATCGGCTATCAGACAGGAAGCGGTGTCATGATCAGCCTTCCAGGGCAGATGATCGATGATCTGGCTCGCGACATTGAATTCTTCCGTGAAATGGATCTCGACATGATTGGTATGGGGCCCTATTTGCCGCATCATCAAACGCCGATGGGGAAAGACCTCCAGTGTTCAAAGATGTTTGCTGAGCAGCAACTTTCTCTTGCGTTAAAGATGATTGCTGTTACCCGGCTCTATTTGCACGATGTCAATATTGCAGCCACAACAGCTTTGCAGGCGCTTGCCGACGATGGACGGGAACAGGGTGTCCTCGCAGGTGCGAATGTGATCATGCCCAACGTGACCGATACGGAATATCGAAAGCATTACCAGTTGTATGAGAACAAGCCGTGCATGAATGAAAATTCAACGCAATGCCGGAGCTGTCTCAATTCACGCATTGTGTCAATCGGCGAAGAGATCCTGTGGGGGGAACGAGGCGACTCTCCCCATTATAAAGTCAGAATCGAATGAATGTTCAAATGTCGATTGAAATACTTGTGGCTTCCCTGTTTTCAATCTTGAACAATTTCTACAAAAAGCGTAAGCTCCTTTCAACTTCCGTTCGGTGCGCCTCAAGCTAATGAGTTTCTGTACGGATGCTTGGCTGTACCTCCATGGAGGCACAGACTGGAGAACGCGCCATTTTACCTGTGCGGACTCTCAGAAAGGGTACACGCATGACTCGACAGACCGACCGATTCGCTATCCCGAATAGAGAGAATGAACAAGGCTTTCTTGCCGCATACTTTGGACGCAATCTCCTTATTCTCTCAGCCCTGTTCGTCGGTTCCTTGTGCGCCCAGGCGACCACGACCGCCATCACCAACCAGCCGCCGGCTCACGCGGGCTGGGAGGTCTCTCAGGATGTGCCCCTGCCAACCCGGCAAGAGGAGACGCGCTTCTTTAGGGCGGAGATCGCCTTCACCGCGACACCCTCCAACAATGTGCAGATGGCCTTCGGCAAGGATGCTGACAAAGACGGGCGGCTTCCCGCCGAGGAGACCTCCGCCACAGTCGGATGGGATCGCGGCGCATGGTTCATCCTTTCGGACGACCTCCTTCACAAGTTCACGTGCGTCCCGCAGGATGCCTCGACAGTGACCAACCGCACACTGAAGATGTCCATGCGTATTTCCGCTGACGGCACGCCTCGGTCGCTCACCTTCAAAGATGGCGACGGAAATCCGCTCGCCTTTGCCGGCCTTGAAGGCATCCCGTCATGGATGAGCCCGAAGGAGTGGGATACGGCGGCTTTGACCGCGCGGGGCTGGGATGCCCGAGACGAGCAGGCGACATTTTCATTCTTGCTGGACGGCACTCTCATCCTCCTGATGTAAAAAACCATGACACCTCTCTTTACAATCCCCCAGGAGATGTTCTTTGTAGTTTTGACGATGCTGCTCTTCGCGGCCCTGATCGGCGACTTCCGCAACGCCCGCGTCTTCCGCGCTTTCAGGAACAGGCCAAGCCCGTGGAAGGATCTCGCCAAGGACGTAAGAATATTTTTCTTCGCCCTGATCGCCTTCATGGCCGTAGCGGCCGACAAGACCAACCTGATGTCGCGCCTGACCGGAGGAGGAAAGGGCTTCCCCGTCATGTCCGTGGTAGGGCGACGTTCTCCGAACGCGCCGGAATCAGGACTGAACGCGGCAGGGTCGGAGACCCTTGCCCTGCCCTCGCCGACCGGAAAGGCTCTTGTCTCCGGCATCCCAGCCTTCACAAGCAATGAGGTCCTGACAGCATCCCAATATCTCGGCGGGTTCGCGTGCGTCGGCGTGACGAACATCCAGCCGTCGACTCTCGATGCACCCTCCAATGCTGTAGCCTACACGAACTGGCCTTACGCCGTGGCAAGACAGTCCGTCCTTCTGCCGCAGGGTTGCCTGCCTGAAGGTTTCACGTTCGGAGGCCGAGCGGTCACCAACCTCTATGCCTCGGCATCAGGGATGCTCTCGTTTGACGGCCCGAAGTCATCGCCTGTCCCCACCACGAACGGCATCCCGGACAACACGGCGGCGAACTACATCTCCGTCCTACAGACGCCCTCGGACATCGTGCCGACGAACGGGCTCTTCTGGTACGCCACTGGCACGAACTCTTCCGTCTTCACCTGGAAGGACGTCTTCCTCGGGCAGGACACCAACTGCCTCGCGACCGTGCAGGTGGAGCTTTACGCGAACGGCGACTTCACCTGCCGCTATTACTTCCCTTCTCCGACCAACAATTACGCCGCAGTCACAAACTGTTTTCTGATCGGCGCACAGAATAATGGCGGCGGCGAGACGGTCCTCTATACGAACGCGCTCCTTGCGATAAACAGTTCATTTTTCCCCGCGTTCGAACTGCGGTGGAAGTCCCTCGCGGGCCTCGACCCGGAAGTAGCGGACCATGACGGCGACGGGCTCACGACCGCCGATGAGCTTTTCATTTACCACACGGACACCCGCAGCAAAGACACCGATGGCGACGGCATCCCGGACGGCGCCGAGATCGCCAACGGCACGGACCCGCTCAATCCGGATGAAAACAATGACGGCATCCCGGACGGTATTGACCTCACGGGTTACTCCCTTTCCGACACGAACCTCGTCTTCAAGATCATCAACAACATCGCGCCCTCGGTCGATCCGCTCCTTGACTCGGACAACGACGGCTGGGCGGACTGGCTGGAACTAAGGTTCGGCAGCAACCCATTCTACTTCTACGAGACTCCAGAGGGATGGGACAACCTCTTCAGCGTGATCGTGATGCTCGCAACACCGCCGTCCGAGAAGGGAGTGCTGGCCGTCGGCACAAACCGCGTCATGGTCACAGGCCCCGGCTCATGGACCTTCTGGCGCACGTCGGGCGAGGCGCACCCCGTATCATTCACGTCCGCGCACGGCGCACGGACACCCTTCAGCATCTCCCTCAACCGCCCGTCCGCCGCGCGCTACGACATCCCGCAGCCCGACGGCAAAGGCGGCAACTTCGGCAATGTCGCCCTCCCGCTCCTTTCTATCGAACCTCCGATAAGTCATTGCTGTCACTACCACGCGGCTTACTGCGAAACATTCACGGCCTGCGTCATGCCTTCTATGCAGGGGGCTTACGACTGGGCCTCCGACGGCTCATGGACGACTAACGCGCCGAGCAGCGTCACTATCGGGCACGACGCGACGTGGGTCAACGTCAGTTTCACGCCGTCAGGCGCGTCCGCACCGGTTCAAGGCGGAACATGGGCCAACACCCACTGCAGCGCCTTCACCAACGCTTTTGAAGGCGCGGGCGGGACGTACATCATTTACGCCAACACCGATGACGACGACAACGACAGCATCATCGACAACGTGGACAACTATGACGGTGTGAACGGCGAGGACGACTTGAGCGCTGTCATGCCCTTCGCCACGCCGCAGTCCTGCTGTCCGTGCCCTTCCCACAACCCGACCAACTGGGTGTGCAGTATCGAGGCGATCTCGGACAACTTGCGCGTCTATGAGGTTTCAAACAAGACTTCACGCATCTTTTCTGGGCATCAGATCGATCAGGTGCAGACCGTCTTTGTCGAGGGGATCGTATCAAGCTCCACGAGCCGGGTCGATTACGTGGACTGGAAGATGGAAGGGCTGACGGACGACGGCTCCGGCGGGCTTGTGCCGACCAACATCATCATCCGCAGCGTCTATACGGCCATCGACCTCACGGCCGCGCCCGTGCGCCTGGAGCCGGTCACCGTCGCTACGAACGAGCTGGGGAACATCTTCAACCCCTGCGGCGTGGCCACGGGTGGGCTGGCCATGTACAAGGTGGACGTGGTGCCGCCGGGCATCGTGCCTGACAGCGCGATCCACTGGAGCGTCGCCTCCGGCGGCGTGACCATGTATGCGGGCTACGACACCGGGCGCACAGCCATCATCCACGGCGGAACCTCGGAATCCGACTTCAAGCTGGAAGTCACCATCGACGGGCTGCCCTCGACCTACAAGCCGTATATCTTCGGCAGGGTGCTGGAGCCCAAGACCGTGCAGGTCTGCGCCTACATCATCTGCGACTCCAACGGTGTCGCGGCGGTCAGCGCGAACACCGTCACCAACTGGGTCGCTGATGTCAACCGCATCTTCAGACAGGTCGCCATGACCTTCACGGTCGTTAGTGTGGAAAATATATATGGTAAAGACAAGTGGTTTGAAATTGCAGATGATGACGAGTTTCGTGACATGGTCGCCTCTCATAATCTTGAAAATGCCTTGGAGGTATACTTTGTCTCCTCTATTTATAACGGTGGTGGAATTTACTTGTCAAGCGGTATTGCCGTGCAGTCAGGGAGTGGAGTGCGCCGGGCGAATGTCCTCGCCCATGAACTCGGTCATGCATGCGCTCGAAGCGACATTTATCCGAACGATCTGGATACTTCCCCTGTTTGCAATGATTTGGTTGGGGGTGATCCGAACTGGAGCGGCGGGGATGGCACAGGTTACCATGACCCAACACTGAAGCATAACGACATGATCAAGAGATTGCTTATGCGCGGCTGGCTAACGTCAGAGGCCTTCGAAGACATCCCGCGTTCTGGAGTAAAAGATTTTCATGACGCTTTCCCTCTTTCTCTATTGAAATCAGTGGGTCTTGAGTCGATGAACCGTCAACCTTATTATTAGGAGGTATTTATTATGAAAACGTGCCCTGCTTTGTTGTCTGCGATATGTCTCACCGCTTTGTGTATGGTAATCGGCGAAGAGGCGGGGTTCCCCCCCTGGCCGGAATACTACGCGGACAGGACACCGGAATCTATCGCTTTCAAGCGTGATG
>JBAXCC010000256.1:0-5850 GCA_037141675.1 bacterium
TATTCGCAAGTTCTCAGCCGTCAGCCATGTCGTGGCGTTGCTCATCGGCCAGCTCGCAGGCGTGGGATGCCTGAACCACATCGTGGACATGGCCCGCGTGCACAGCGGTGAGTGGACGCGCATAAGGGGCGCGCAGCCACCCAAGCGCAACACCTTCTCGAACGCGAACCGCACGCGGAATCCGGAGATGGCGGAGGCCCTCTACTGGCAGGTGTTCTACAATCTGATCGCAACCTCCCCGACGTTTAACTGCGGAAGAAAACATAGGAAGTTCCTCAGCCGCTTCAAGGCATCTATCCATGCCATCGACTCCAGCACGATCAAGCTTGCACTCAACAGCATCGGCTGGGCGAAGCACCGGGCCAAGAAGGCGGCCGCGAAGCTCCATCTACGCCTGGATGTGGGAAGCCGCCTGCCAGCATTCGCTGTGGTGGAGGAGGCTTCCCACCACGACTCCAAGCGTGCCTCGGCCCTCTGCGCCGGTCTGAAGACTGACGACATCCTGCTTGGCGACCGTGCCTACGTGGACTTCGATTTCCTGAATGACCTGCGTCTTCGTGGCGTCCACTTTGTGCTGAGGCTGAAGAAGAACATCAAGGTCAGGACTGTACGGAAGCTCCCCGTGGGCAAGCCGGCGAAGAGATGCGGCAAGGGTATCATCTGCGACAGGGAGGTGAAACTCGTCAAGCCAAAGACACGCGCTCAATACCCCGAGGTCTTCCGTGCCGTCACGGCCCGCGTGGAGGTCAACGGCAAGCTTGTCGAGATGGAGTTCATCACCGACAACATGGAGTGGTCCGCACGGACGGTCGCGGAACTCTACCGCGCGCGCTGGGAGATCGAGACCTTCTTCAAGGAGCTCAAGCAGACCTGCCAGATATCGGACTTCGTGGGGTACAACGAGAAGGCCGTCCGGTGGCAGGTGTGGATCGGCCTCCTGGCCCACCTGTTGCTGAGATTCCAGGCGCACATCTCGAAGTGGGGCCTGAGCTTCTCCCGCCTCGCGGGTGTCGTACGGCATGCACTGTGGGTCCGCCGCAACATCAACGAATTGCTCGAGTTCTGTGGGATGGCAGGTGGCCTGGCAAGGGATGGGACGCAAGGGAAACCCCTGTATTTGCAGGGCGAGTTTATCCTTGCATGAGTTGCTATGGGATGGCAAGTGCCCTATTTACTTGCTCTTTTTGACAGACAGCGAAAAACCTAGGCAAAACTCCACCCAAAATATCACCTTTTAAAACCTAAAACCCCAATGATTTCAATGGGTAAGGGCATCTTTTTCAAACCCATGGGATGCTAGTGAGTTAAAAGTTAAACGTTGAGCGTTAAAAGTTTAGAAGAACGTAAGAAAACCGTTCACGAAATACAACAAGCCAATGGCGCCCATCACAAGCCCCGTGATCCAGGAATATCTCTTCTTCATCAGTGACCCGATAGCCGAAAGCATGATTGCGATCTGAAAGAACATGACCGACATCCCGAAACTTGCGCCATGCACCTTAAAACCTGCCTGATCCTTGTTAAGCATCTCTGCCTTAGCCTTGATCTCAGCCTGTTCCGTCACATAACGTTTGATCGCCTCATCGGTCTGGGTGCGCTTGGCGGCCAGAACTTCCTTGACCTGGGCCTCCTGTGGCTTCATCAGCTCAAGATCAAACATATCCCGTTTAGTTTCATAAAGATGTTGCTTGATGCTTTTTGACTGAAAGTACGCCCACTGATTGCTTTCCTGCGTCGTCAGGATCTGAACTCGCGTTGAATAAGAACTTCCTTTTAGCGAACCAATCGCCGCGCACACGGCGAGTATTGTTGTCGTAAGCGCCACCCACTTGAGCCATGATTCCTGCTGTTCTGTTGCCATATCCCGTTCTCCTAATCAGATCTTGTTCACAAAAAAATTTCTGCACGAGCATCCCATAGGGTTCGCCAGAAACATTCCTTCATTTTTTAGTGGGCAGATATTATTTAGTGGGGGGAGAATAGTCAATCACGAAATCAACTGATTTTTTGCACAAAAAAAGTGCTGGCTTGGGTAATGGTCATTTAAATCGTACGTTCAAACACATCGCCCAAACACTATCGCCGCAGCCACCTTGCATCCGTGTGGTGAATATCCAATCATGAATATCCACCTTCGCTAAAGCTTCCGCCTGCGTTTCTTATTCGCTCCAGACCGTATTAAGCGCGGGAAGAACCCCGTTGAAGGGCCGGTTCCATGCGGCGCAACTGCGGGCTCCGGGCACCCAACGCACGACATTTTCTTCGCCGTCCTTCTGGACAAGACCGCTGACGTCCAGGCGTTTCATCCATGCCGGCGTCTGCAGCACCTGTCCATTGACCGTCAGGAATCCGAGCGGCTCGGACGATTCAAGGAAGACGCGCTTGGCAGGCCATGCCTTGGGAAGGGTGAAGCGAGTCTCGAGATAGAGGCCCGTGACTTTCTCGCCGGTCTTTACAGGCAACAGGCGATTGAACGCCGTGGCTACAAACCAAGGCCCTGGCAGCGGTTCGGTTCTCACGGGCGCCGGAGTGGCCTGCAGGTAGAACAGACCGGTCACGCCGTGCGGCTTGAACTGCCCTGTCTGCTTTTTGTTCATCGTGCTCTTCGTCACGCCGTCGATCTCCAGCCGAAGGGCCAGCGCGCCGGTCGCAGCCGCGTCAGAGACATTGACCGTGAAGCCGGGCAAGGCAGCGGGTTGGATCGGTTGCTTGATCGCCGCAGCCTGATTGTTCACCCACAGGCGCGCCTCCGGCAGGATGCCCCAGAACCAACCCTCGGCATTAAACACGAGGTCAACACGTTGCCCTTTCCACGAGGAGGGCATAGCCACTGTTTTTTCGAACACCGCGGCTGTCTTCTCGGGCAGGCCCAGTGTGCCGAAGGCCCCCATCCGCACGACCGTGTCGGATTGCCCAGCCAATTTCAGCGTCCACCCGTCCGGCAACGGCAGCAGATCATCCGGAATGGCGACGGGTTGCGGCTTGCGCGTCTCGGGGATCGGAGGCAACGCACGCCAGATCTGCGACTGGGCGTGGAACCAGTCGAGAGCGGAACGCTCGATATCCGCACGCGGCGCCACAAAGACGCGCGCCTGCATGAGTCCATAGTCGGTAGCCGGGAACGTGATTTTGCCCTCTTTGTGTGCGACCTTTACGCGGGGGTGGCCGAAGGCGCTGATCTCCACGACTTCTGAAAGAGGCGACTCGCGACGGAGGCTCACCGTCGCGCTTTTGACCGCATCGCCTTTCTTGGTCATCCGGGCGACGGGATAGAGGTCATAGACGCTGTTCTTGCTGCGCCAAATCTCGGCCCACATGTCATCGGCCCAACTGTCGCGGGGAACGCCAAGCGCTGTGAGAAACTCGTCGAGCATGGCGCCGCGACGCGCGTCGTTCACCCATACGCCCGCAACGTCTTTCATTCGGGTATAGAAGGGCGTTCCCAAGAGGATGAAACGACCACGCCCCTCCTGCACATCGGCGATGGCCATGCTGCCATCGTCCCACGTTGCGACCGGGCGGACGTTGCCCGCCTGGCCGGCGATACTGACTGCGCCAACATGCTCCTTGCCGAGATAGTCCACAGCCACGCCACTACCCTCGATCTCCTTGCCGCGGAGACTGGGCAGAAGTTCCTGCTCGCGCGTGAAGCGCATTTTGGCCAGCGGCCATTTGTGATAACTTTCGTCCGACATGTGTTTCGGCGCGATGGACAGCCCCCAATCCTTGGCGAGCGCCCAGGAGTTGCCCTCCGCGGGTGAATGCCGGCCGGTGTGATGCTGGGCGATGAAAATTCCGCCGCGCCTGACATAGCGTTTGATTCCCTCCCGCTCCTCTTGGGTCAAGAGCACCGTGCCAGCGTCCATGACCACAGGAAACGCGTCAATTGTTCCGTTCAAAAGGTCGGGGACCTCAACGTAGGCGAAGTTTCTTCCGACTCCTTGCAAAGCGCCTCTGGCGATATCCCAGTTCATCGGTTCATTAAAGCCCAAGCGGGTGGCACGGCTGGAGTGCAGCACCGCGATCTTGGGCGTCGGCAGCTGCATCTTTCCGATGCAGTGGATCAGGTCGAGGTTTTTGTCGAACCAGGCTGACACGTCCGGCTTGTCGCGATAATGCGACGCCGCAAACACAAAATCTGCCGCATCGTTGCCGTACATGATGTAGAACGTGACATGGGACTGGAAATCCGCGGCATCCTGCGGGGGGCCGCCCTGTTCGCAACTCCACGGCAGACCATGGCTGCGCGCGAGGCGGGCACCTGAAAACGGGCACCAGTAGCCTGCGGCGCCGCCCGTATCGTGCTGATAAGCGCCGTAGCGCTCGGCCAAGGAGGTTGTCATGTCGAGGAGATTGATAGTGGCCATCATTTTGAGCGGGCGGTTCGGATCGGCCATGCGCGTGGCGCGCAGGGCGGATTCTATTTTTCCGACACGCAGCCAGGCGCTGAAGTTGACGGCGTCAAACCAGAGGCGATTCTCCTTCTCGGTCATCGTCGGATATCTACGGAGCGGTGTCGAGCCTAGGAAGCAGTAGCCCGGGATCGGCGTGCCGTGAGTGTTGAGCACAATTTGATTTTCCCCTTCCTTGAGCGTGTCGCCCACCACGAAACACTGATCAATATCCCCTCTTTCGTCGCTCGTCGTCGCACATTTAACACCGTTTATCCACACGCCGGAGATCGGTGTATGATTGCCATGATAGATGTCGCGGGCGATGTGAAGGAAGGGGAATTCCCTGACACGGCCTGCCGGAATGCGGACAATCCTGCGCATCCAGAAATCCGGCTGCTTCGCCTTGTCGCTCTGCCGTTGCGGTGAGTAAACCTGGATCAGAGGATCATTGCAGTTGCCCTCGACCCAGTCGGCCGGTGCCTTGGCCGGATCGAACCAGCCCTGTTCCTCGCCCTTGCGCTCAGTGTCCTCGTGCATCTGCCAGGTGCCGCGCAGGTCGAGACATGTGGAGGCTTTCCAGCCGATGAAATCGCTGGGCCGCGGAACCTCAACGTTCTCCCAGGACCGGTAAGCATCGCGTGTGCCCTTGTGCAGTTGACTGACCGTCGCGAGATCCATTCCAAGCTCGGTGCTGAGATACCCGTGCCAGAGCTGTTTGATTCCGGGCGTGTTAAGTGATGAAGCCAAAATGCCCACACCGGCCTCAGGTATCTCGGTACACCCATGCATCCCGACAAAGTTGGGGTCAGCCTGCAGACGCTCCGCCAGCCGCTTGCGCAGATCGAAAACATAAGGATCGACGGCGGGGACGGGTTCCATCGCGGTCGCACAGGTGTTCTTCTGATATTCCAGCCACGGTGCGGTCACGGTTCTGCCCTGCTCCGGCAGCACGTACGGTAGCGGCATGCGGTTCCACAGCCATTCGTGGCTGGAGGGAAAGAACAGCACGCGGTACGACAGGTCGTACTTGGCCGCCATCGCTGTGTGCCAGTCGAAGATGGTGGTGTCCAGCACGCCCGGTCCGACCAGCCGCGACTCGGTCGGCGACAGCGTACACATGGTGAGCTTGCGGTCGCGAAGCCATTCGAAGTCGGACGGCAGCACGTACTGGTCCCCGCCGCCGCCCACCCAGACGCCCGGCCCGGCGTTGTCGAAGCAGTCGAGCCAGCGCGGATAGGCGCGTGCCGGAACTGCCGCCCAGGCGTCCGCCTGCGCGGCCTTCGCCAACTTGCGCAGCGCGCGGTCAGTCGGCGCGAACAGTTCGTGGAAACGGCCGTTCTCAAGACCCAGCAGCCACAGTCCGGCGTCTTTCAGCTCGAGCACGGTCCCCGGCAACTTGCTGTCGGCGACAACCTTCAGGTCGCCGAAGCCGAGCAGGTCCGCCAGGCGCTTCGAG
>JBAXCC010000257.1:0-5845 GCA_037141675.1 bacterium
CGGACTCCGCGCACCGTCACGTCCTCGCTCTCCAGCACCGCCGTTAGCGCCGCCCCTTCTTTGGGCGGCGAGCAATGATGTGTAAAATGTGCGCTTCTCTCACGACAGCCGCACCTATTCCGCAGAATAGCCCGGCTCCGAAAATGGAGCCGCTAAGAGGCCGCACGGGGGCAAGATGCATGAGCGGTCGCGTGACAGGCGGGGATCGCGAGACATCGAAGGCGAGGAATGCGGGGGCGTGCCTCTGAACGGTATTGATGTATCCATCGCCCGTTCCAGAGGCGCGCCCTCCACATCCACAGCCCGATGGCTCCGCAGGACACGCCAGAACGCGGAGCGAAGGCGTCGAGACACAGGAGGCCGACAAGGTTATCGGGTGATCCGGCGGGGGTATCCAAGCATCCGCCGAACAGAAACGGAGGTGGATTTGCGGATGCGCGGCTGGGGCTGGATACGTATCCGCCCAGCCGCGATTCAGCCGCGAATCCGACCCGTTTCCGGAAGGCGAGAGATGCGTACCGGCCGGATCACCCAAGAGAAGAAAAACATAGAAAAGTGAGCTATTCTGAGAAAGCAGGGTTTCTGCAAACACTGAACTGCGCCCATTGTCGCTAGTCTTGAATAATGGCGAGAGGGATGGTAGAGTAAGGGGCATGAAAATGCGATTGGCAGTTGTGTTGTTTTTGTTGACAGGGCTTTGTAGAGGGGAGCCGTCTGTATCTGGAACGAACACCCTTCGTTTTGGTATTGTGACGGATACGCACTATGCGGATGTTGACGCGCGCGGGGGGCGTGCGTATCGCGATGGCCTGAAGCTGATGCGTGAATGCGTAGAGACGATGAATCAAGAGAAGGTGGATTTCTTGATCGAACTGGGGGACTTCAAGGATCAGGACAATCCGCCAGTCGAGGCAAAAACGCTGACCTATCTTAAAACGATCGAGTCTGAATTTGTTAAATTCACTGGGCCTCGTTACCATGTACTGGGCAATCATGATATGGACAGCCTGTCCAAAACTGCGTTCTTAGCGTCTGTGGAGAATACGGGCATCCCCAAGGAGAAGAGCTACTATGCCTTCCTCCATAAAGGGATTCAATTCATTGTTCTCGATGCCAATTTCAAACGCGACGGCACGCCGTATGACAAAGGGAACTTTGATTGGAAAGATGCAAACATCCCGAAGGAGGAGATGGAGTGGTTGAAAAAGACGCTGTCGGAGCACAAGGGAAAGGCAATGGTCTTTGTCCATCAGCGGCTGGATAGCGATGGCGCTGCAATCTGTGTGCGGAATGCGGCTGAGGTTCGTCAAGTGTTGGCGGATTCAAAAAGAGTCGTGGCTGTGTTCAGTGGACATGACCACCCCGGGGCTCAACGTGTGATGGATGGCATCCAGTATTACACCCTCCGATGGCTGACGTCCGGTTATGCGATCGTCGAGGTCAACAGCGAAAGCCTTCTCACGGTTAAAGGTTTTGGCAGAGTAGCATCGGCTGAGTTGAAATAACGACGAGAGGTTGCACAAAGCGCAGATGCGCCCAATAATTCCTATTTTGCCGCTTGACAGGTTTACCCTGCCGTGTTATTGTGTTCCCATACAGTGAAGTTGGTTTTGCGGGTGAAAGCGAAGAGACGATTTAAAATGCTGTTGCAGAGGGGAATGATTATCTCGATTCAATAGTCCGGCTTGCACCCAAACAAAAATGGTACGAACCTCACAAGTAACAATGGTTATCGATTGGTAACGAAGAGATTTTTATGGCAGTGAAAAAACCTAAATACGACGTGCCGAGTCTGAAGACCGGCTTCCAGATCCTCGAGCACCTATCTCGCCACCCGCGCGGGCAGGTGCTCACCGACATCACCGCGGCGCTGGACTGCCCGATCTCAAGTGCCTATCGCATCGCCATGGCGCTGGAGGACATGGGGCTGGTCTCACGCGATCCGGAGACCAAACAGATATCCCTGACCACCAAGCTGCTGCTGATCGGCCAGCGGGCGATTACGGAGACCAACCTTGTCGAGCATGCGCTGGATATCATGCGCGAGTTGCGCGACCGCGTGCAGGACACCGTGCTTATCGGTGTGCGTGAAGGCAAGGAGGTCATCGTTCTCGATGAGGCTATCGGCACGCGAATGTTCTGCTTCGTCTCCAAACTCGGCTACCGTATCGGCGTCTCCTGTTCCGCGCCCGGCAAGGCGATTCTCGCGTTCCTGCCGGAAAAAGAGCGCGAAGAGCTTATTGGAACGATGAAATTTATCCGCTATAACGAGCGGACGATTACAACGAAGGAACAGTTGCGCCGCGAAATGGGTACGGTCGTCGAAAAGGGCTATTCGTTCGATGACAGCGAGCAGTTCGAAGGCATCTATTGCATCGGCGCGCCAATCTTCGACCGCAGCGGCTATCCGGTCGCGGCTGTGTGGACGACTGGGCTGATGATGAATATCGACCGGAAGCAGATACCGGAGATCGGCTCGATCGTCATCACCCACGCCGACCGCATCTCGGCGCGACTGGGGTATAACAAGGGATCAAAAGCTTGAAGCAATTAACAGTATAAGGGGGAGGATGTTCACATGAATAAAGGACTATGGACGGAAAAAAGGTTGTGGGCGGTCGCGGTGGCGTTGGGGACGCTGGCTGTGATGGATTCGGCGGTCGCAGGGACGCGCGTGCGTGTCGAGGATGAGGCGCGTAAGGCTTTGACGGCAACAGCGACGGCAGACCCCAGTTGCTCGAATGCTGTCACGTCTATCGCCTTTCCGGCGCAGCAGGCCAAGGTTGTACGGATGGTGATCCGCTCGACCCACGGCGGCCCGGCGTGTCTGGATGAGTTGGAGCTTTTCGCGCCCGACGGGAAGGATAACCTTGCGCTTGCCTCGCGCGGCGCGGTGGCGCGAGCCTCCTCCGTAATTAAGGGATATGCGATTCACACCATCGCGCATCTGAACGACGGACAGGTCGGGAATGACCATAGTTGGATTGCAGGGACGACCGGCGAGGAGTGGATCGAGATCGAACTGCAGCAGGCGACGACGATTGCGCGGGTTGCCTTCTCCCGTGATCGCACGGGTAAATTATCCGACCGCCATCCGCGGGATGTTGAGATCAAGGTGTCCTTGGATGGAAAGTCATGGACATCGGTTGCCAAAGCCTCATGCGCGAACAATAAAAAGTCTTCCTCTTTAACGCTACCAGCTTCGGTGTTGACCGAACCGACGTGGAAGGGCGTTGTGGAATACGCTTTTCTATGTGAGCGCGATACGTGGGGTCGGATGGACGCGAAGGACGAACTTTCGCCCTTGCTCAAAGATCGTCCAGCAGTTCCCGGCGGTGCGCCGTATTGGGGACGCATCGCGCGTCTGTCGGCGGTCGAGCGCGTGCTTGTTCAGTTCGAGGAGATGATCGTACGCCTCGCCGCGCAGGGGGTGGCGGTCACAAAAGAGCAAGCCGAGCTGGCGGCGCTGCGCGCCCGCGCAAAGACGGAGGAAAATTCCGACGCGCTCTATCTCGCGGCGCGATACGCCAAGCGCCAGCTCTTCTTCCGCGATCCACGGCTGGCGCCTGTCGAGCGGGTGCTCTTTGCCAAACAGAATCCGCTGGAGCCCTCGCATAACTACAGCGAGCACATGGACGGGAAGTATGTATCCGGCGGGGGCGTCTATATACTGCATGTTTCTCGGGATGCGGAAGGCCGGCTTGATCCGGCAAGTGCAGAGGTGGAGATGCTGTTCGACGGCGCGGCTGGCATCGTGCGTCATCCGGTTTCCGACTTTGATGGGCAGACCCTCTTTTTTGCCTACCGGCCCGAAAAACCCGAGGTGGATGGGTGGCAGACCTACTGGCACCTGTGGACGATGCGCGCGGACGGCAGTGCGGCGCGCAAACTCTCCGAAGGGCCTTTTAACGATTTCGATCCCGTCCCGCTGGCTGATGGAAAACTGGGCTTTATTTCGACGCGCTGTGTCTCCCGTTTTCTCTGCTGGCAGCCGCAGGCTTACGTACTTTACCGCATGAATCGCGACGGGACGGAGATCAAGCGCCTTTCCCATGCCAACGTCAGCGAGTGGGATCCGATCACGACTCGTGACGGACGTATTTTATGGACGCGCTCCGAATACTTGGACAAGGGTGCGGACTTCGGTCACACACTCTGGTCCATCCGTCCAGACGGGACTCACCCCGAACTGGTCTTCGGCAACGACACGCCTTATGGATATGGCCACGGGCGTGAAGTGCCAGAAAGCCAGGAGATTGTCTGCACGTTGATCTCCCATGGTGACCATCAGGGGCCTATTGTTCTGATCGACCGGTCGAAAGGGTTGTATGAAACGGCCGCCATCACCAGCATCACGCCGGACACTCGCCCGCAGTATCAGATGGGCCGTTCACACCAAGAGACGTTCCGCTATCCCGAACCCATCTCACGTGACCACTTTCTCGTCAGCCACAGTCCGGGTCCGCGGTCGCATTGGGGGCTCTACATCATTGACCGTTATGGGAACCGGGAACTGCTCTACCTCGATCCAGCCATCAGTAGCAAGAAGCCTTCGCTGCTGCGCGAGCGTGTTCGTCCGCCCGTGCTACAGGATGTCTCGGATGCGAAACTCGCGGCGCAGGGATTAGGTCAATTCACGGTGCAGGATGTCTACGAAGGACTGGGAAGCAGCGTTCCCCGCGGACTCGCGAAGTACCTGCAGGTTTCGCACGAGGTTCCGCCAATGCTCGAAAAGCTACAATGTGGCGAATACCGAAGCACACACCCGCCCTTTACGGACTTCTACGCGACACCGGTCCACAAGGTCAGGGGGCCTGCCCATGAGATCGTGACGCGGACACAGAATGCATTGGGTGCTCATTCATTCCGGCAGGGCAGTGCTGTTGCGGGAAGCAACGTCACGATTGTGGTTACCGAGCGTGGAGGCTGGCCGAGTTATGTCGCCAAAGCCTTGATTGGCACGGTACCCGTTTGTGATGATGGATCCGTGAACTTTACTGCCCCTGCCGGCAAAGTACTCTACTTCCAGTTGCTGGATAAGGATTACAATGAGATCCAGCGCATGCGTAGTGTCGTCCAACTCCAGCCAGGTGAACGCCGCAGTTGCGCGGGGTGTCATGATGACCGGCTACAGGTGCCGACGATGCAGCAGACCACGATGGCGCTTTCGCAAACCGTGCGTACGCTTGAACCGCCGCCGTGGGGTGCGCAGCCCTTCGACTACGAGCGCGTTGTTCAGCCGGTTCTGGACAAGCGATGCATCTCCTGTCATAACGGCTCGAAGAAGGAACGGATTGATTTGCGCGGCACGCTTGACGCCGACCGCGTGCCGGCCTCCTATCGCTCCTTGATCTCCGGCGGCTGGGTCCATTATTTTGACTGGATTTATGGAGCACGTCATTTCAAGGCAGAACCGCTGACGTTTGGCACATTGCAGAGCCGACTCTTCGAGATGTTGACGAAGAAGGGGCATGAGAAGCTCAAACTGGAATCGGCCGAGATGAGGGCCTTGAAGGTATGGGTGGATCTCAACTGCCCGCTGTGGCCTGATTACACCTACCGTCCCGAGCGCAGCGCCGTCCGCCCGCAGGACAACGGGACCCGTAAACCGAATTAACGTGAGCCTCGTTCGCTTGCACCTACGCTAAAGCTACGGCGGACAAGACGGTGGCCAGGCAAAGCGCGTCCCCAGCATTCCCCCCTGTCCGCCATGGACTAGCATAGACGGACATTTCAATATTCCAGTGCAGTTATCGCCCAGTTCCAAGTTGTCTGTAGGGAGCTTAACTTCTGTGGGCGGTCCGGCGGGTACGCATCTGTCGTCGCTCATAAACGGTGCGTATTC
>JBAXCC010000258.1:0-5836 GCA_037141675.1 bacterium
TTCTGATAATTATTGGATACGGCTCATTGACAGGGAAGGGCACAATTGATATTCTAAGTAATCAGTAATTAAAGATTTGAGACTTAAAATACGGGGAATTCGCGGACAAGGGGGGGGCTTCTTACAATGACATTATGGTCTTTAGGATGCAATGCATTTGCATTCATGCATGCTCCGCATGCAATCAAAAGTCGCTGTTTTCTTTTGGCTGTGCTGGTTTTTGGCGCTCCAGCCTTATCCAGGGGTGCAGAGCCTGCGTGGTTTGAAAAAAAGGCGACGCAGATCGATACCTATCTTACCTGTTTGGACAATATTCAGAAGATGGAACTGGCCAAGGGGCGTGCTGTGCCTGCTTTCCAGAATGACGCGAAGCTGCCGATGATTGTCTTTCTGGATGTGATGACAGGGAACAAGACCTTTAAATTCAAACTGGATGTATCCGGCGTAGATAAGCTCTACATAGGAGCTGCCGGAGGGAGTCGCATTAGGCAGATGATGGTCGACAGAGGCGACGGCGTCGAGATGCCTTTGTATTTAAAGGGCAAGCCTGAAGTGAAGGTTGATGTGTCCGATATCAAGAACGTCTGGACAAATGCAGCCAGAAACGAAGTTGAAATTAAAAATGATGGCGAGATGACTCTGGAACTGGGCGGCCGTTACAAATGGATCTCTGGAACGTTTAATATCACAGACGGTATGGGGTGGATCGATAACGCTTCCCGGCTGGGAAAATCCAAGACGCTCTATGCCATACGCAAAGAGGCCTGCAGAAAAGCGGGGTTTGATGAAAAGATTTTTGGCTCGATACTTCCTTCTGGTTATGCTCCTGTTGACCTGAATAAAGCGGTGCAGATCATTGCTGATGCGGTAGATAAGCGTGCTGATCCCGCTATTGTGCGTGCGGTCACCCAAGCGGCAGCAACGGTCAAAACCGGAGCGGATTATGAGCGCTTCATCAAAGTGAGTGAAGCGGCAAGGCAGTATGACAGGTTTATGGGAATCAGCAAAAAAGTGGATGCTGTTAAGACTGTCCCTGGGTTGAAAACAAAATTTGATGCTACGGTTCGTAAGTCCTTTTTTCAACTGGATGTTGACGCTTTTGATTACCTGAATGAGATGACGGCCATCGATAAGAAGTGGAATGACCTGATCAAAACGACGGAGATGATTGCCAAGTATGCGGAAACGGCCGCTCATGCGCTTGATAAAGCCGGCCGGAGCAGCTCCGCAACGGACACAGCTAAGAAGGAGCTTTTCAGACTCGACAAGGAGCTGGCGGGTTTATCAGGCGATCTTGACAAGTATCTCGCGAAGTACGCCGAGATGCAGGCGGTCTTTCTGAAAGCGCTCACAGGTCAGCGGATCTTTAATTTTGATGAAATATTGATCAACCGCAATCCGCCGACCAAATACAGCCACAACGGCGACCAGCACCTGGGCCGGCACAGCCGGATCGGGAAGGGGCTGTCGATCCTTTCCGGATGGAAGACGGGACACCCGTTGATTCGAACCCTGTTGGAAGGCAAGATGCCGCCGGGCGCATATCGCAATCCGGATCTGAGTTATGACGGCAAACGCGTGGTCTTCGCATTTTGTGATCATACAGAACCCAATCCGAATTTCCGCCGTTACTTTCTCTATGAGGCTGCGATTGACGGGTCGTGGGTGCGTCAGCTGACCGGCACGAAGCGCGACACATTCGAGACCTGGGACGATCGCGCGACGGTTATAATCGAGGATAACGATCCTTGTTACCTGCCGAGCGGAGAGATTGTTTTTGTCTCAACACGCTGTCAGTCCTTTGGGCGCTGTCATGGGGGGCGCTACAATCCTGCCTGGAACCTTCATAAATGTGACAAGGATGGAAATCATATTGTCCAGCTTTCGTATGGCAACGAGAATGAGGTTGAGCCGTCGGTGCTGGATGACGGACGAATCATTTTTACCCGCTGGGAATATACTAACCGCCATGAGATGTTTTTCCACAAATTGTGGTGGTGCCGGCCAGATGGGACCTCAGTCACTCATTTCTTCGGAAACGATATGATCGTCCCGCATCAGTTTCTTGAAGCTACAGCCATCCCGGGTAAGAATAAAATCGTTGCGACAGCGCAGGGGCATCACAGCTACAATACGGGGACAACCGTTGTGATTGACCCTCAGGTCAGCGAAAACGGTGAAGCGGCGATTGCTCATATCACGCCAGAGACGCCCTACTCTGAAAGCCAGGGCTGGCCCTCCCCGCACTACAGTCATCCCTATCCGTTATCGGAAGAGTGGTTTCTGGTTTCCCGGGCCAATCATCCGATTCCTCCGCAAGGGAGACTGCCTCCCGAGGCCGACCGCGCGATCTACTTGATTAATGCGGCGGGATTACGCGAGAAGATTTATGAAGATCCAGAAGTAGCCTCTGTTTCGCCTATTCCGATTCGGGCTCGCACGACACCGCCGGCGCTGCCGTCGGCGCTGCCTGAAAAGGCGGAGCCGTTTGGATTGGTCTTCCTTCAGAATGCCTATCTGACCCGCAACGATCCCAAGGGCATTATTAAGCCAGGGATGATCAAGTGGTTGCGGATCAATGAACTGGGCGTGCAGCCCCGGGCGAGCAGGCTCTCGTGTACGATGACCGTTCCGAATGATCTTCCGAAAAAGGTTCTGGGAATGGTGCCTGTGGACGCCGATGGTTCCGCCGTCTTCAAAGTTCCGGCCAACACCTCCCTGCAAATGCAGATATTGGATGAGAATGGCATGGCGCTAATGACCGAAAAAAGTTTCTTTTATCTGATGCCTGGGGAGGTTCGCAGTTGTATCGGGTGTCACGAAGGTGAAGGGACCACGCCGGATGTGACGATTGCCGGTAAACTGGGAAAGATGCAGCAGCTTTCGATTAAACCCGCGGCAGGGCCTCAGTACAAAGGGGGCATGAGCTTTGCCCGGACCGTGCAGCCGGTCCTGGACCGGTACTGCATTACCTGTCATGGCCTGGAAAAAACCGAGAAAGAGGTTAATCTGGTGTATGACACGTGGCGATATCCACAGTCGCTTAAAGCGATTGTCAGCAGAGGGCAGCATCGCATTGGGGATAAAGGGTTCAGTGGCAGCACGTATGCTGAATACCCGGGGGTCAGTGTGAATATCAGCCGACCTCGTAAGTTCTATGCATATGAGAACCAGGTGGCACACATGCTCCTCAAGGGAGAGAAGAATCATCCCAAACTGGCGGAGACCGATCGTGAAAGTTATATGCGCATCATCGAATGGCTGGACTTGAATGGTCAGTGTTTTGGCGACCTGTTTCCGAACAGGATCGAGGATAGAAAATTTGATGAGAAAGGCCTTGCTGCATTGAGGGAGAACATCAAAGAAGTTTACGGAGAAAAGATTGCGAAGCAGCCGGCTTCCGCACTCGTCAATGCCGCTCAGCCGGAGGAAAGCCGTGTTCTGATGATGGGCCTGCCGACCAAGAAGGGCGGCTGGCAGCAGGTGAAAGCGTTCAGCGACTCGAGCGATCCTAAATACCGGAAGATGGCTGCGTTGATCGACGCATGCATTATTCGAAACCCCGCCGAAAATACAAACGGCTGGGAACCCTCCCTGATGCAAGGTGGCGGCGAGCAGTGGGTTATGGAAGCCCGAGACAAATATCTTGCAGACCTTAAAACCGCTGAGAACAAAAAATGAGGGTGTGTGCATAAGTCCTCCCCACCGCTAGGCGGGAGCGATGAGCGCAAGCGAAAGAGCGGCACTCCGTCCTTCACCCAATTAGCGATCTTTGCGAAAAAGTACTCCGTCAAAACAGTTAAGCTTTAGGCAAGTTGAAATCAAATTTGACTTTTTGTCGTCTCACTTTCATAATTGAAAACTAATTGTTAACGAGTGATATGCTTTATCTGCTCAGCAAAGAGTTGTGCAATAGAGGGCTACCAACAAGGAGGAAGGCAAATGATAAAGTCCATGCGTTTCATTTCGATATTCTGTATTGCGGTTGCTTGGGCTGTGATAATGCCCAGTGGCGCGCTGTGGGCACAGGACAAAGTATTCGGTGTGACGTTGACACCCCCACAGCGGGAACAATTCACTGCAATCACTGATGCGGCTGAACCGGCAAGAAAAGCTATCCGCGAGAACGCCTCGCTGTCCGAAGAGGAGAAGCGTGTCCAGATGAAAGCGCTCTACGACGGGATTAGGGAGAAGCTGAAAGCTATCCTGACACCTGCCCAGCGGAAAGAAATGGAAGCCGCCTTTTCTGCGTCTGCGCAAGGGGCCAATAAAAGGTTTGCAGTTGCGTCCTCCAAGATATTTGGCGTGACGCTGACACCTTCGCAAATGGAACAGTTCAAGGCGTTCAATGCCGCGGCTGAACCGGCGAAGAAGGCCATCCGCGAAAACTCCGCGCTGTCTGCGGAAGAGAAGCAGGCCCAGATGAAGACGGTCTATGATGGGATCCGGGAGAAGGTGAAATCTATCCTGACTCCGGCCCAATTGAAAGAAATGGAAGGCGCACAGAAGAAGTAGCCTTAAACGTGCCGACTTCAGGCAAATGATAGATAGGCGGGCTTGAAACTTGGAAACCCCAAGTCCCGTGTACCACGTCCCATGTCCTGATTCGACTTGCGGACTTGGGACATTGGACTTGGGACGTGGGAAAATGTGAACAGCCGACGATGTTTTTGCGTCAAAAACACTAGCGGGGTTTTCTGGTTTCAGGTAAGATAATAACAATTGTTAGATTTGTTGAGGGGAGGTAGATGATGAGCGAGAGAAAAGAGAAGAAGATTTTAAATGGCGCGTCAACACGGCGCCATTTCTTGAAACGGACGTTTCAAGCTGGCGGGGCAGTGGCCCTGCCATACCTGATTCCGGCTTCAGCTTTAGGCCGCGACGGGACGATAGCGCCAAGTGAACGGATCGTGCTGGGCGGCATCGGCCTGGGAAATCGCGGCAAGTACGACCTCTCAGCCATGCTTCCAGAGCAGGATGTGCAGTTCGTTGCGATCTGTGATGTCCAGCGCAGTCGGCGCGAGACTATTAAAAAGATGGTGGATGAACACTATAAGAACACGGACTGTGTTATGTATCGCGACATGTTCGAATTGCTGGCGCGTAAAGATATCGATGCCGTGCTCATTGCCACGGGCGACCACTGGCATGCGCTGGCTGCTCTTTTGGCCGCCAAGGCTGGCAAGGATGTTTATTGCGAGAAGCCCTGCGGCATGACCATGGGTGAAATACAAGCTCTCTCGGATGGCATCCATCGTTATGGTCGCATCTTTCAGGCTGGTACGCAACGCCGCAGTCAATCCAACTTCCGCTATGCTGTGCAGATGGCGCACAATGGCTGGTTGGGGCAACTGAAGACCTTGCATGCTTCAGTCTATGTGCCGAAAAAATCTTACGTCTGGCTTCCCGGTGAACCCGAACCCGCGAAAGAGGAGTGTGATTGGGATCGCTGGCTGGGTCCTGTGCCGTGGCGTCCCTATAACAAGCGATATGTCGAAGGCGGATGGCGCGGACATCATGATCTCGAAGCAGGCGGAAACTTCTTGGACTGGGGTGCGCATACGCTCGACCTCTGTCAGTGGGCGAACCAGTCAGACCACACTACACCACTGGAGTTTAAGTCCACGCAGAACGAGGCGATCTGTACATACGCGAACGGGGTCAAGATTGTGTGCGACTATCTGCCGACAGCTTTCGGGAAACGAGAGCCTCAGTACCGGACTTCGACAGGGACCTGCCCCGTGCGCTTTGAAGGGGATCAGGGCTGGGTTGAGACAGGCGATAGCGGAGAGGTCGTCCTTTCAGAAAACTTAATGAAGATCCGCAAGAAACTATT
>JBAXCC010000259.1:0-5769 GCA_037141675.1 bacterium
GAATAAACGAAGGGGTAACTTCTTAAATTAAGAGTTAAAAGTTAAACGTTGAGAGTTGAGAGTTCAAACGTTTAACGCTGAACGCCCAACTCTTAACGCTTAAGCTTGCCCAAGACTAGTAACCAAACTTCTCAATGCAGACCGACTCCATTCAGGGGCTCGCCCTTTTCATCGAGGACGAATAAGGAGCCCATCGCCTTGAAATTCGTATGGTCCGCATATTCCCAGACAATCTTTTTGTCGCGTGTAATTTCAAAGATATGTGGCGCTTTCCCGGTGAATCCATGCCCTACCCAACTGCACAGCGCGATGTTGCCGTTCGGCAGGAGGAAGAAACCTGTGAGGAACTTTAGCGGATTGACAGCCGGATTCGTCTTGTTTTCCAGATCCTTGTTGTCCAGCGACCAGACGACTTGCTTGTCTGGCGAAACTTCCGCCAGGTATGCTTGGTCATTCTCGCCGAAGGAGATCATGGTGTTTCCGTTTTTCATGCGAACGGCGGCATATGCCTTTGAACCGGGCTTGGAAAACTGCCAAATGACTTTCCCGTCTGCATCGTACTCGACAGCGCCGCTGCCAACCTGAGCAACCAGATAGGTCCCCTTCTCGGTCTTTCGCGCATTACGCATGAACCCGTGGCCGGCCGGCTTCTTGTCTTTCTGAAGGTAGAGTTGCTTGACCACCGTGCCGTCCGGCTTAATCTCACTTAATCGGGCCAGCGTACATTCAACTGCAAGATAATTTCCATCGGCCAATTTCTGGCAGCCGAACACCTCTGTCTTGTCCCCTGAGTTGTACTCGAAAAGCACCTTCCCGTCAAAGGAGACTTCCCGGATCTTACCGCCATCCGCAAAGAGCGCGCTCTTGGGCCACACCCAAATATCCCCGGTGCTCTTCGCTGATTCTTTCCACGAGACCTTGCCATCCGCTTCGACCTTTGCAACCTTGCTTGACCCATAGTCGGCAACATAAAAGGCCTTGCCCTTCATATACGACTCCGCGGCAACGCCATTGAATGCCAACAATCCCGCCAACACGCATGTCCACTTTGAACTGTTCATCCTAATTCCTCCATCATGTTTGTACCTGTTAAAAATCGTTTGAAAAGCTCCGAATACTGTTGTGCGACAGGCGCATCAGGCTGATGACGTTCCGCCGGACGCACAAACGTGTCCAGCACGGAAAAGTCTTTCCAGACGCCCGTGCCGATCCCTGCCAGCACAGCCGCGCCTAATGCGGCGCATTGCTGTCCGATGCTCGTGCGCATGACATCGATATTATAGACGTCCGCATAAAGCTGTCGCGTGAACGCCGCGTTCGCGCCGCCACCGACAAGGATCAGCGGCTCCTTGACCTCCACCAGCTTTTTCAACTCCGTCAGCACATTGCGCAAACCAAAAGCGATGCCCTCCTGTGTGGCGCGCAAAAGATCCGCGCGCGTGTGACGCAATTCGAGGCCCACAAAGCCGCCTTTGCCCTTCGGACCTGAAAGCGTGGGAATGAAGAACACACCATTGGCGCCGACAGGCGATGTGGCGGACTCTGAATCAATCTCTTTGTAGCTCAGCTCCGTGGCCATCACGCCCTTGACCCAGTTAAACGCCGTGCCTGCAGCAAAGATCGCCAGCGCGGAGACATACTGCCCGGGCACGACATGGTCAAACACATACGACCGTTTCACATCATCCAGCAAGGGCTGAGCTGATGAGACCGCTATCCAACTCGATGATCCAAGCGAATTATAGGCGCGTCCGTCACGGAAGGCGCCCGCGCCAAGACTCATGCACGAATTGTCCACGCCGCCAGCGACAACCTTCACGGATTGCGGTAGACCCAAAGTCTGTGCAGCTTCAAGCGTCAGCGTGCCCAGCACCTGCGTGGAGGGCACAATCTTTGCAAAAATCGAGGCGGGCAATCCGCTCGCTTCGATCAGTCGAGCCGAGTAAGCGCGCGCCTTTAAATCATAGACGCCGCTTCCAGAGGCATACGACTGATCCGTAGCGCAGACGCCCGTCAGCTTGTAGTTGATATAATCCTTCGTGCCCAGCACAATGGCGATCTGCTTGAACATCTCAGGTTCATGATCGCGGAACCACATCAGCTTAAAGGAGGAATAGAGTTGCGCTGGAAAGCCATTGCCAGTCATGCGATACCACTCCGCTTCAGGGATACGCTGAAACACCTGCTTAGCCTCTTCCACGGCACGCGCATCCGACCAGATGGGTGTACGGTCACGCAGTAGCTTGCCACTCTTATCCAGCGGTACAACGCCCAGGCTATGCCCTGAAATACCAATGCCGACAATATGCTGCTTTACCTCGTCGGAGAGCGTCGCCACCAGCTTATGCGTACTGCTGATCGTTGCCTGCCACCACGCTTCTGGCTCCTGCTCATGAAAACCTGCGGTGGGATAATAGGTCGGATATCCGTCAAAGCCGTCCGCGATACACTCCCCTGCCTCATTATAGAGCGAAGCTTTGATACCGCCCGTGCCAAAATCATACGCCAGTAGATAGTTCATTGCGCTACTCCTCATCAGTTAACCGAAAAAAAATCGAGGGAGGTTGAATCAGTAAAGATCGGAACTTGCCTGGGTACCCTCCAAAATCGCGCGGGCAGTCCGCACACCGATGCCAAAGCGCCTGACACCTCGTTCATGCATCGCGAGCAAGGTCGGCAGATCCTTCACGCCGCCAGCGGCCTTGACCTGGCAGCGCTCACCGACAGTCTGTTTCATGAGTGCTACATTTTCGAGCGTCGCACCTGTCGGTGCCCAGCCTGTGCCGGTCTTGACCCACGAGGCACCAGCCTCGACACACCACTCGCAGGCGCGTACGATCTCCTCGGCTGTCAGCCAATGACATTCGAGAATCACCTTCACTGGCTTGCCCCCGGCAGCAGCAACCACCGATCGCACATCATTCATGTAGGCCTGTTTATTATTAGATTTGAGCCATGCGACATTATTCACCATGTCGACTTCCTGGCATCCCATGGCAACGACCTCTTTCGCGGTCGCAACCTTGATTGACGTGGTATCTCCGCCGCCGGGAAAACCGACTGCGCCGCCTGCAAAAACGGTACTTCCGTGCAGTTGATCAATCAGATACGGTGTATGCGCAGGCAAGGCAAAGACACAAATGCACCCATATTGTTTGGCCAGTTCAGCAGATTCTTTAATCTCCTCAATCGTGCTGTCCGCTCGTACAGCACTAATATCAATCATCCTCGCAATTTCTTGTGTTGTCATCTTCTATTCCTCTTAACAATAAGGCTCGTTGTAGCGTAGCGTAAACCATTCGCCGAATGTCGAAAGCGCTAGCGGTAATCACTCAATAAGGCAATTCTCTATATTGCCGTATATCCGCCATCAATAATTAGATCGCTTCCGGTCATATAACCTGAGGCATCACTCGCCAAATAAATAAATAGACCCGTCAGCTCGTCTGGCTTGCCAAGACGGCCTAATGGAATGCGTGGCTTCCAGATCGCATGATAGTCGGTGAGCGGCTCGACAAGCTCAGTCATGATATAGCCGGGGCTGATGCTGTTGACGCGGATATTGCGCGGGGCAAGTTCGATAGCCAGCGCTTTGGTCAGCATCAGCACAGCACCCTTGGAGGTGCAATAATGGCCGATATCCTGAGGTGTATTGACCACATGACCGGACATCGAAGCTGTCGTGATGATGCTTCCGCCTGGCTTCATGGCCTTCGCGCAGGTCCGTGCGACCAGGAAGACACCCGTGACATTCGTCTTTTGAATGCGTTCGAACTCCTCCAACGGCATATCCGAAAGTTTGGCCAGTGAAACAATCCCAGCATTACACACGGCAATATCAATCCGGCCCCACTTCTTTATCACTAAAGCAACCATGGAGGTTACAGATGCTTCGTCGGTCACGTCGCACGATACGGCAACTGCTGCATCACCGAACTCTTTTTCGATGTCCGCCAGTTTCGTCGTGTCCCGTGCAATAAAAGCGACCTTTGCGCCCATCTTTACATACGCCCTCGCAACCGCCTTGCCAATGCCGCTTGTTGCGCCTGTCACAATTGCCACCTTGTTTGTCAGTTCAAACATAACATCCTCCTTGTTGTTATTCGTCATACATCTTTTGTCCATTACGTATCGCTTCGCGGTTACGCAGTTCAATCTGTCGGCGCTGCTCGTATTTAGCCTCACGCTGGATATCCTTCTCACAGGGCTTAAATCCGGTCATGTCTGCACGCGGCCGCTGTGTCAGCATCGCCATGCCTGCCTTGATGATGTCCATAGCTTCTTGGTATTGAGGCGTTGCCTTATCGAGATGTTGAATGCAAGGACTCCATTCCGGTCGCTCAAAACTAACCTCTGGTCCCTTACTATTCTTATAGTTCTGCATCTGTGCCAAATTCCATCCTGTCAATTCACTCAGGCGGCTAAACTGAGCACGCGTTAAGGGTGTGCGTCCTGTCTGGCTATCCGGATACGCACAGGCGTAGGTGGGATAATAGACTCCGTTCACATCAACCCATGTCACAATGCGCTCCAGCTCCTCTGCTGACAATTTGACACCCTTGTGATCCTGAATAGTCGGCGTACGTAACTCCTTGACCAGCCTGCTGACATGTGAACCCCACGAATAGGCCTGTTGAATTTCAGCGGGCCCAGCGCCGATGCTCCCCACATACTTCTTTCGCCAGAGCTCCATGTAGGCCGTATTAAAGGCCAGCGTACGATCTGGCGCGAGGTTGAGCTTGGTTCCAGCCTTTTTCCCGTAGTCATGGCAGGCCACGCAATGCTTTGTGAAGACAGGCTGCACATCCTCCATGAAGCTGAACTCCTTCGTGACCCCTCGCCAGCCTGTAAGTTTACTCGGCTGACGGCTCAAGGCGGTCGAGTTCCGTCTCTCTCGAGAGGAAGGCTGCGCAAGCCGGTCATCATGACAACCAATGCATCCAGCACGTTCACCGGACTGCACACTCGCGCCACTGCGCATGGACTGCACCATCATTCCATTTGCATCAAGCAATTGGAAGTAGACAAACTTTTCACTGGGAATTTCAAAATAGGCGGAGCCGTCTTCTTCAACAGGCACTGTCCCTAAAATGCGCTTATTTTCAAGACTGTGCCAGTTCATTCCAGGGGCTGTGTAGCCCTGGCCAAACCAAGCACCTGGCGACCAGTGGCGCTTTTCTGGTGCCTCCACGACACGCAGGTACTTGACTGTCCCACGATTAACGCCCTTCATGTGCGTGCCTTCATACACGTCTGTCACATAGAAGTAGCCCGCCTTATTTTCAAAATCACGTCGGCGAGGAATGACAGGCGGACGCGTCGAAGCTCTCACAGGCATCGGATCATAACAGCCCGGCTCCTCCAGGTGAATCAACGTCTCGTTGCCGAACACATCGATCAGATAAATCCCCATTTCATGACCGTACTTGGCATCACCCTCAAACCACTTCTGCCCCGGACGCAGCGTCATACGCGAACAGAGAAAATATTTCTCAGACAGTGGAAAGGGGCACTCATACTTGGGGTAGACACTGATAAAACCGTCTGCATCAAATCCATCTGTGCGCACGCGCTTGATGGCATCTGCGGGCCACGTACGGACAACTGGGGCCTGACCATCCATTCCCTTGCGCCGATCCACGATGGCCAGCGCGCCCCACATCCGATAGTGATGCATCCCAAAAATGCACAGCAGGTTGTCCGAACCAGGAATAATCTTGGGATAGTAAACCCCTGCTGGCGAGGCCGTATTGTTGCCCCAATACAACG
>JBAXCC010000260.1:0-5759 GCA_037141675.1 bacterium
CGATCTGACCGTTTCGATCCTGCAGCAGCATCGTATATTCGCCATGCAGGACACCGGGTGTGCCGCGGCCAAGGGCTGCTGAGTGGTAGCAGCCGGGTTCGCCGGTTCCCCCTGCTTCCACGCCAATGATACGGACCGACGGATCATCCACAAAGGGGTAGAACATCCCGATCGCATTGGAACCGCCGCCTACGCAAGCGACCACCGCATCCGGAAGCCGGCCAGTCCTGACCAACATCTGCGCGCGCGTCTCGCGGCCGATGACCGATTGAAAATCGCGTACAAGTGTCGGGAAGGGGTGCGGCCCTGCGGCCGTACCAAAACAGTAGTGCGTTGTCTTCTGGGTGACCACCCATTCGCGCAAGGCCGCATTGATGGCATCCTTCAGCGTGCGCGTCCCGCTCTCGACAGCGATCACCTCCGTGCCGAGCAACTTCATCCGCCGCACATTCGCGGCCTGACGGATCACGTCATCCGCCCCCATAAAGATGCGGCACGTCAAGCCCAGCCGCGCAGCCGCTGCGGCGGTTGCCACGCCGTGCATCCCTGCGCCTGTCTCAGCCAGAAGCGAAGTCTTGCCCATACGCTTAGCCAGCAACGCCTGTCCAAGGGTGTTATTGACCTTATGCGCGCCCGTGTGGAGCAAGTCTTCTCGCTTCAAGTAGAGGTTGAAGCCTAGCCGAGCCGACAGCGTCGGGCAAAGGGTCAGGGGGGTCTCACGACCTGCATAGTTGCACAGCAAGTCATTCAGTTCCGCCTGGAAGTTCGGATCCTGCAGATAGGTCGCCATCGCGGCTTCCAGTTCCTGGAGCGGCGGAATCAACGATTCGGGAACGAAGCACCCTCCAAAATCACCAAAGTATCCTTTTCTCATAACATGTCCTTTATCTCTCGAATCAATGTTGCACTCTTGATACCCGGGGAGATCTCCACTCCGGAGTTCACATCCAATCCATCAGGCTGACATACAGACAACAACTCAGGAATGTTCTTGGCATTCAGCCCCCCGGCAACAAAGAAGGGCCGAGTTGCTTTCGACAGCAAACCCCAGTCAAAGGTCTTCCCTGTCCCATACCCTGAATCAAAGAGGGTGTAAGCTGCGTGAGGTGCATTTGCCGATTCAGGGGATGTCGTCTGGGTAGAAGCGCCGATATGCCCAGGGAATTGGACCCGGATGACCCGTTCGCCACCAATCGCGCGAACCACCTCATCGTCTTGCCGAGCATGGAGCTGCGCATAATCCAACCGGGCAACATCCATGATTTTAATAATTTCGTGTGGATCTAACGTCGTGAATACCCCGACGCGCTTACAACGGTTTGTCTGAATGGTTGAAACGTTTTCAGGGGTCACATAGCGCAGACTGGCAGGATGAAAAACGAAACCGCAAAAGTCAACGCCTAGTTGCTCACAGACCGTTGCATCCTCTTGGCGTGTAATACCGCACACCTTCAACAACGCTTTATGTGATTCAGCCTGCATAACAGAGCATGCCGTGATCAGAGCCCATTTAGGCTCCTAGAATCGTTTTGATCACATCTTCCGCTGTATAATGAGATGCCCCATTCTTACAGAAGCGCGCGATATGAATGGCTTCATCGCCCAACGTTACAATAGGTGGTTCCTTGTATCCACCCGGGCGTATTTGCGGCACCCCTGCAGCAGCAAAGAGTCCATTGCAAATACACTTGCGTCCGACGATAGCCTCAGGGGTTCCGCCTTTTGCAAGAAACATATCTTCTGGTTCGGCTGCGCATCGATAACCAACCGTTCCGTCCTCTTTCCGATACAATTCACGCAGATAACCGACATCGCACACTTTGCATCTGCTGTGGAAAACTTCCGGATCTGCAAGTGTCCCCTTCAAGGAAGCCACCTTAAACGGAAAACCCGTCGGAGAAACCACAGGATCCGTAAAAATCTGTATTTTTCCTTCCAGCAACTGGTTGATGGCTGTCTGTTTCATTCCAGATTCAAAACCTGATTCTTCTGATAGCGCAAATGCCGTCCCGACTTGAAGTCCAGCCGCCCCTTGAGCCAAAGCCTCCTGCAACTTTTCCGTTGAGCCAAAACCCCCTCCGAGCCAGAAAGGCAATCCCAATTTCCGCATCGCTTCCAAATTCACCACGTCGCGCGCGCCATAGATCGGTTGTCCAAGTTCATCCAGTTTCAGTTGACCGCGAGGAGGCGCATTGTGACCGCCTGCCGTAGGCCCCTCTATCACAAATCCTTCGACACTCCCTTCCGCCCGGCGAAGCAACATGGTCGCCAGCGAATCCGAAGAGATGATGGGAAGAAAATCAGGCCGTGGCAATTCAGGGGGGAAACCCTCTGTAAAGATGCTCGCCGGATCAAAAGTCCGCTGGCAATCCATATCCGGAGTTGCGTCGATCACGCGAACCGGATAGCTCGCTGCCTGATGGCTAGCAAACAAATCCAACACGCGAGGGACATTTACAGGAATGCCTGCGCCCATTATGACAACTGATACACCCGCCAGCATGGCACCGTAAATTGATGGCAAATGAGGAATCTGTATCTTTTCCAGATAATTGATGCCGACGGGATTACCATGCCCTTCGCGCGCAAGAAAAACCTCCACAAAATTTGCCAAAACGCACAATTCGTCAAGCACGGGATTCTTTTTAAGAATTTGAACTCCAACCGGTTTGTAAGGGTCGCTTACCGCTTTCCCGCCAGGAACAAAGTAGGTGTCCAATACCCGCTGCGCAAGCTTAGGAAGCGGGAAGGCTTGAAGCGCTCGACGGATGTCGCCACCTAAATCGCCGTCCTGCAGACGCCGCGCAAGGACCACATCAAGGCCGGTGCCTGAGACAACACCCAGTTGCCCCACACGCGATACGGCGTTGGCAAGCCGCCAATTCGAAATCGCAATACCCATGCCACCTTGAATGATTTTTGGAAGTGTAATTTTCAATGTCCTCAATCCTTTTCGTTAGTACCCTCTTCTCAAAAAAGGAGATTATATTACCATACCTCGGCTAAACACTCAAGATGACTCGAAAATATAATGTGTGTTTTATTTTCCTTCTGTCTTGATTCCGTATGAGGGATATAGTAAAGTAGGATGGCATGAAATTTAAACATGCAGAACAATGGTTGACGAAGAGGCTTCCTACATGCCTCTCTTTTGTGCAACCTGGCTGCATGACGGGGCGTATTCTCATCGCGTTTCTTGGGAAGACAAATAGTGTATCAGGCGGCGTCGCGCACAACCTTGACCCGCATCTTCCATTGTGGACAGTTACACCGCTGAGGCAAGATGCCAAACTCAGCATGATTCGAAGCGCGATCAAGG
The DNA here is from genome assembly GCA_037141675.1 of bacterium. Classification (GTDB taxonomy): domain Bacteria; phylum Verrucomicrobiota; class Kiritimatiellia; order RFP12; family UBA1067; genus CAIZQW01. Next base: position 3,320 of record JBAXCC010000260.1, read on the forward strand.
TTTTCGAGCTATGCACAAAGGGACTTCCGCTAGATACATTTTTACTTAGAAGCCCCTTATTAAGCAGCCGTTTTAAATAGAACCTTTTTCATTTTAAAAATTCAGTTCATTATTTCAGTAGTCCAAGGAGTATCGATTATGAAGCAGGGTATGGAGTACGCAGCAGGGGCAGCTGTTTTACAGGCGGACCAAACACCGCCCATCCGCGTTGCCGTGACGGGGGCCGCAGGTCAGATCTGTTACAGTCTATTGCATCGCATCGCAGCAGGCGAGATGTTCGGGCGGCAGACCCCCGTCATACTTCAGTTACTGGAAATTCCGAACGAGAAGGTTCAGAATGCACTCCGTGGTGTGGCTATGGAACTTGAGGATTGCGCCTTTCCGCTGTTGCGCGATGTTGTTTTTACCAGCAACCCAGATGTTGCATTCAAAGACGCGGAATGGTGCTTGCTCGTGGGATCCAAGCCACGAAGTCTAGGCATGGAACGCGGAGACCTGCTAAAGGACAACGCGCGCATTTTCGTGGCACAAGGACAATCGATCGACGCTGTCGCCGCGGAGACGTGCCGCGTGGTGGTGGTCGGCAACCCCTGCAACACAAACTGCATGATCGCCGCTTCCCAAGCCCATCGGTTGCCCCCTGAACGATTCACAGCCATGGTCCGGCTTGACCAGAATCGTGCCGTCTCTCAACTTGCAAAAAAAACCTGCGTGCCTGTCAACGCCATCGAACATCTGGCCATTTTTGGCAACCACAGTCCCACACAGTTCCCAGACTTTTCGAATGCGACCATCTTCGGTATCCCAGTGCCTGAAGTAATCGAAGACGTTGCGTGGTTGGAGGAAACCTTCATTGAGACTGTAAGAAAACGCGGCGCAGACATTATCGCAGCACGAGGCTTTTCCAGTGCGCTCTCCGCGGCAAACGCAATTATTGACCATGTGCGGACATTATGCACTCCTGGACCAACCATCCACTCCTTGGCTGTCAGATCGTCAGGGGAGTATGGATTCGGAAAGGATCTCTGGGCCGGCATGCCGGTGCGCACCGTCTCCCCCGGAACGTATGAGATTGTGACTAATTTTGAACATGATGCGTTTGCGCGAAGCAAAATTTTGATTTCCCAGGAGGAACTTGAAACCGAGCGCGCCTTGGTTCAAGAAGTCATCTCGAGTCCACAAGGCTGAAGACAACGATGATTATCGAAATGCAGTACACAAACAGTAACCATTTATAATAACACAGGAGAAACACAACTATGGCAACCGTACCCGTTAATCGTGAATCAGTATTAGCTTTTCATCAAGGCGGCAAAATCGGCCTGCGCCTGACAAAGCCACTCAAAACGCAGAATGATCTCTGCCTGGCCTACACCCCGGGGGTCGCTCTGGCCGTGAAGGAGATCTCGGCAAAGCCCGAGACGATCTTTGATTACACCGCCAAGCGGAGCCTCGTCGCCGTGGTCTCTGATGGCACAGCCATTCTAGGCCTGGGCGATCTCGGCGCTGAAGCCTCCATCCCCGTGATGGAAGGCAAGGCTGTTTTATTCAAGGCCTTTGGCGATGTGGATGCTTGGCCCATGCCTGTCAACCACTGCCGTATGGGCGGACAGAATACCGGCAAGACTGATCCTCAACGCGTGATCGACGCGGTGATGGCAGTTGCGCCGATGTATGGAGGAATCAATCTGGAAGATATCGCTGCACCGGCCTGCTTTGAGATCGAAGACCGCTTGGACGCAATGCTCGATATCCCCGTGTTCCATGATGACCAGTGGGGAACAGCCGTCATCACCCTGGCGGGCCTGATGAACTACTCCCGCCTCTGTGGTCGCGGACTCGGCGAGATGCGCGTTGTAATGAACGGCGCTGGCGCCGCAGGCATCCGCATTGCAGACATGTGCAAAGCCGCAGGCGTGCGTGATCTGATCATGTGCGATACCAAGGGCGTCATCCATACCGATCGCGCCGATCTCACGGACCACAAGCGCCGTCATGCCTCCACCACATCAGCCCGGACCCTCTCTGAGGCGTTTCGTGGTGCTCATGTGTTCATTGGTGTTTCAGTGGCTAACTGCGTGACGGCTGAAGAAATCCGCAGCATGGGTGATTATCCCGCCATCTTCGCGATGTCAAATCCGGATCCTGAAATCCGTCCTGAAATCGTCGCTGAGGCCCTCGGTAACAAGCCTTACGTGATGGCCACCGGACGTTCGGACTTCCCGAACCAGGTGAACAACGTGCTCGGGTTCCCCTTCCTCTTCCGCGGTGCGCTGGATGTGAAGGCCAAGACCATCAACACAGCGATGAAGGTGGCGGCCTCGGAAGCTCTGGCCGGACTGGCACGCGAAGCCGTGCCAGCTGACGTACAGGCCCTGTACCCGAACGAAAAGCTCGTCTTCGGAAACAGCTACATCATCCCGAAGCCGTTTGATCGTCG
>JBAXCC010000261.1:0-5758 GCA_037141675.1 bacterium
CATCCAGTTGCTTACGCAGGACGCTTAGTGACTGTCCGGATTGATCTTTGGCGGTCAGTAGCGTGAGGCGTTTTTTGGCGCGTTCCTCGTCTGATCCATGAAGGCTGATTTTCGCCTCAAGGCCGGCGGTGAGGCGGATCGTCGTTTCACGGAGGACTTGCTGTTTGTCGTTGATCTCTGCGCAAGCCGTGTTCGCTTTTGTCTTTTCCGTCTCCCTTTGCTTGCAGCCACGAATACAGGCTTGGTATTGAGCATCCGCTTCCTGAGCTATCTTTGAAGTCTGCTCGAACTCCTGTTCAAGGGTCTCCAGGTCAATCGGCAGTGCCGTGAGCTCATACAGGGATGTCTCTAGCCGTGCGGTTGTGCGATCCAGTTCAAGGCGGCAGTCAGCCATGTCGGCTTCGACCTGCTCGGGGCCGTATTCATCAAGGCGTTCTTCGAGTGACTTTATTTTGCCATGCAGGACGGTCTGGCGCTCATGGGCTTCAATAGCGGCGTCAAACGTCGCGCAGCCAACCGCCTGAAGTTTCTTATTCAGCTTTCCAGTTGCAGTTTCTAAGAGGGCGGTTGCTTCGCGCAAATTGGAGACACCGCCCAGCGTGACGCGAAGCACAGTCTTCCCGACAAGGATATCCACGTCTTGTGTCACAAGGCGTTCATCGTTTAAGGAAAGTTCCGTATCGGCAACCATGACTGGGCTGTCGCCCTTTATATGTCTGATACGTGCCCCTAGGGCATCCCGTGCGCTTTGCGCCTGGAGAAGTTCCTCCTGCAATTTACGCAGTGCAGTGATATCCTTCTTTTCGATTGCCGGAATTAACTCCAGTTGCCTTCGCAGGTCCGTGAGTTCATCACGGAGGACGGCGATGCGTTTCAGACTCTCCTCAAGCTTTTTTACGTCCGTCTGCTTTTGAAGGAGGAGACGCTGGTCGCTTAGCGCGGCGAGGTGGATCTTGGTGCCGTCCAATTCCGCGAGGATGCGGTCGCGCTCCTGAATGGCGGCATCAAGCTTTTCTGAACTATCCGTCAGATTCGTGCGCATCTCGGCAAGTCTGGCATCGTAAGACTGACTTTCCCCTGTTGCTTTTTCAAGGTCTTGACGGTCTTGGACGATTTCCTCGGTGGCTTGTTGGATCTCCTTTAATTCCTTCTCGGCATCTGTCAACGTCTTTTCCAGCGGCTCTATCGTTTTCTGTATGCGTTCGACATCCCGCATCTTGGCCTTGACCTGATCCAAATCGATCTTGGCGGATTGCAGGGTCGCTGTTTTCTCCTTGAGCAGACTGGAGGCAGCTTCGCTTTCGCCCATGGCCGCGTCAAGGCGGGCGACGTTCTTTCGATGATCGTCAAGCGCCACCCCTGCCCGCTCCACATCCTGCTGTGCCTTGCCGGGTTCGCTTGCCACCTTGAAGCCGGACCCGTTCTGCGTGTAGATCGTATCGCGTTTGCCAAGCAAGGCGCGGATCACCTTGTCATCAAGCTCGGACTGTGACACTGCCGCGCCTCCGATGGCGTTGAGGCGGGCGACCAGATTTTGCTTGGCTTCCGACACGGCATCCATCGGCGAAGCGCCGGATGTCCCCTGCCACACCCATAAGTGCGACCAACGCTGGGCCAAGGCTTTTTCACTCGCTCCTAACGGACCTTGCGTTTGAAGCACTTCCGACAGTCGATCATCCGCCGTCTCTCCGGCGACGGTGCTTTCACCCTCAATATCCAATGCCGTGGTCGCTCGTGTGCCATTAAATACTTTGTGTACAGTGACGGTCTTTCCGGCGATGTCCAATACAAGATTCACTTCTGGAATCGCTTCATCCTTGGTGAGCATGCTCTTGCGGACATCCCCTCCGGTCTTTGATTTAAGGAAGAGCCCCCGGTGTATCGCTTCCACCAGCGTGCTTTTGCCGCTCTCGTTGGGGCCGGATATGATCGTCAAGCCATCGGCAAAGTTCACGTCGATGGCCTTGTGAATGCGGTAGTTTCTGATGAAGGCGGATTTGATTTTCATTCTGCGACGCCTCCCTTCATCACGAGCACATACAATTCACGCAAGGCCAGCAGTGCCTTGGAATGCAATACGGGATCAGGATTTTGAATGTCTTCCTTCAGTTTTCCCGCCAGGGCGGCAATGAGCGGGTCTTCGCGCTGTGTCAGTTGCATCAATTCCTCATCGGAAGGCATCACGTGAACGTCATCCAGGAGTTTGAGGCGAAGCAGTTGCGCGTTTAGCGTCTCCAACAGCCTTCTCAGTTTCCCATCGCCCTCAAAACCCAGATATCCTGACAGCGAGAGTTCCATGACATCGCGCTGGGCGCGTTGCCCCAGCAGTCCAGACAGGTTTGCTTCAAAATGGGTAAGGCTCTCATCGCCCGCAAAGTTAAAATCCATCCGATGCCAGCGGATACCGGCAGTCTGTACGACCTCGACCTGGGGAGCAACGCCACGGCTTGCCAGTTCCACGACGAGCACATTGCCCGGGTCATGGTCGCCGCCTTTTGTGAAGCGATCCGGCTCCGGCGTCCCGCTGTACCAAGCATTTCTGGCGACCTGCTTGGTGCCATGCCAGTCGCCCAGCGCGACATAGTCAGGGTTCAGCATGTCTAACCGTGATAATTCAATGAGGTTCGATTGCCCTGCGGAGTCCTCATCCGATGCGGACGAAAATCCTTGGGTGCTCCCATGCGCCAGCACCACCCACGGACGGTCTTTAGGGACCCCGTTTAAGACATCAGGTGAATAAAGCCATTCCAGAACATCTCTTGCATCCTGGCGTCTAATCAAGGGACAGGGGAATATGACCACATCATTGAGGATCGCAGGGACGGGCTTATCCAGCACCACGAGATTCGGACAGTTCGCAACCACTTCCTTGAAAAAGGACTGTCCCCAGATCCCGCCCGCGCCCGCATGGTCATGATTGCCGGGGATGACATAGACTGGCAACTTCGTCTCGGCTATGGCGGCGCACGCAGCGAAAACCGTCGCCTTCTCCACACTGCTGGAATCAAACAGATCACCGGCGACCACGATCAGTAAGCATCCCCTCTCCCGTGCTACAATCCCGAGGCGTTTAATGGCCGATATCCGCTCCTGCTGGAGCAATGCAACGCTGGTAGGATTGCCTACCCGCGCATACGGTTTGCCTAATTGCCAGTCCGATGTATGAAGAATTTTCATTGCTAGCTCCTGTTAGCCGATTACCGTACACTGTTCGATCTCGTGATTCGTAAAGGTCTCATCTTTCATGCGAAGTTCGAGTTTTTGGCGGCTCTCCCAAACCATTGGGCGGCGAGCCAGCCGGATAACCCCTTCAAGCTCATCTCGCATACCTTCAAGTTTGAAGCGGACTTTTTTGCGCAACGGGACAGTCCATACCTTTGAAGCACGGTCTTCCATTGCATCCCAATCTGCTTGCAACGGGTCGACTTCTTCCTTGTCGGAAGGTGTAAAATTGAATTCTTCTTGGCCCATTTTACCCTTTACCTATCACTTCCCAATGTCCACCCTTGTCCGGACCGACGCGACGGAGAAGGTTGTCTTCACGCAGTTTCCTGATTGCGCGTTTAACGGCGCTTTCTGATTTTGACAATGCTAGAGCGATTTCTGGAAGGGAAAGAGTTGGATCGGCCAATATAAGGTCTATGATTTTCCCTGGCGTTTTCAGGGGCGTTTTCAGGGGCGTTTTCAGGGGCGTTTTCTCCGACGGCTTCTCCCCTTGTGCCTGGGCGGCTGCCAGGGCGGCGTCTTCGGGATTTTCTTTGATGATCACGTTGAAGACGGTGATTTTGTCCAGGTCGAAGATCGCATCGCCGTTGCCGTTCTCATGGAGCATCTCCTGCACGCGCCCTACGCCGCGGCTGAACATGTTGACGTAGTCCATAACTTTCAGCGCTTCGGCGATGACGGGATTGCGGTAGTCGTTGACCATCGGGAAATTCTCGGGCCGGGCGTTGCCGTAAAGGCCGCCGGGATTCATGATCTCAATTCGGTCTTCGTATTGGTAGAGCCGGATGGGCGCATTGGACTGGTAGTCGCGGTGCATGATGGCGTTCATCATGAGTTCGCGGATCGCCCACCGGGGATAATTGTAGACCATCTTTTCCTGCATCGTTGAAATCGGGACAGGCCACCGCTGAATGACGGCTGCATCCAAGAAATCATCCAGCCGTGGAATGAGGGTCAGGATGTTTTCCTCGAAGCGGAGTTCGTTCAAAACCGGAGATCCGTTTGTCTTCCCGCCAAAGCGGACATATTGAATATAGGCACCATGCAAGGTGTATTTCGGCTTGTTTCCCAGCAGGAGCAACCCTGCGTACGTGGGGCACTGGCGGTCAAGGCAGAAGAGACGCAAGGCCGCCATCTGCTCAACGGCTAACCGTTTGTCCGCAGTGCGGACAATCTCCGGCATCGCCCGCTTCAGATATTTTGTGTTAAAGAGATCCATGTCCAGCGCATCCGCCGTCATGCCGATACACGGCATGGTGTCGAAGGTGGTGACTGCGGCGGTGCGGCGTTCGGTCAGGACACGCTCTTCCGCTTCGCTCGCGATATCTTTGCGCGGTCCGATACGCACCCAGACACGGCCCCGGTAACGCACCGGCGGCAGATAGGAGGGTTGCACCTCAACTGCAAGTATGTCGCCTTCAGGGAAGGAAAACTTCTCCGTCGTCATCTGGGGCACAGGCAGAATGTTGCCGTCACTGCGGATGGCGGTGATGTTCTTCAGCAGCTCATCCGTGACCTTGAGACCAGACAGGCTGCCATCATCTGTGACACCGATCAACAAATATCCGGGCATCCCGCTTTTCGGCAAGTCGTTGGCAAAAGCGCAGATCGCCTGACAGAACTTGTCCGTATCCTTGGTGGATATCGTCCGCTCTATCCTATACGATTCGCCTGAAGCGGCAATTTTCAAAATATCGTTTTGTAAAATCATGTGCTTTCACCCTTTAAACTTTAGTCTTTTTACTTTCAATGCACCCGAGTTTTTTAAGCATCCGCAGTGCAGCGCGGCTGTCAGGCTCATTCACGCTCTTGGACGGCATGAGCTGGATGAGGTCGCAAAGGAAGGCGTTGAGGCGGGTCGCCCGATCCGTCGGGGACGGTTCGAAGGGGAGAAGTTCGTTCGTACGGGAGGGCGTGGCGGATTTGCGGACCTCCTCATAGTGCGCTTCGATGCGGGTGCGAAACTCTGCGGCCAAAGCTTCGGAGATGTGTTCAAGTTCCAGCAACCGGTAACAGAACGCTTGGGCGCTCACGCCGAAGCGGTTCTTGATGGAGAGCATGAGGTCATAGTTCCAACGTTCCGGCGTAAGCCGATACTGTCGCATGGTCTCCTGGACTGCTTCCGCAGGAATCAGGAAGAGCGCAGAAAAGTGGCGTGTGAATTTTTCATCAGAAAGAAGTTGAGCTGCAGGCACTCTTTCAATGATAGACGCTTTTCGCGCGTTCTCCATCAGGATGTTAGCCAGTTCGGTCACAAGGCTGTATATCTTCCGTTCAGGGGTATTCTGCGTGGAAGCGCAACTTGACGAAATGAAGATCGTAGCCTGGTTCAGACTCGACTCATAGAGGGAGAGGCTTCCGACTTCATCCGGTAACTGAAGTTCAAGTGTGCGGATGCCATGACGGGCGAGCAGCTCGAAGTAGTCGTAGCAGACCGCATCGCCGATGCCGAGCATAGTCCGTACGTGCCGGGCCAGAAGGCCCGCGCCTTGGGCTGTCGGCAGGATCGGCAAGGTGAGCTGGATGAGCGCCC
>JBAXCC010000262.1:0-5724 GCA_037141675.1 bacterium
GGGCTTGGCTATAATTTGAGCGTTAAGAGTTGGGCGTTAAGAGTTTAAACTTTTAACTCCCAACGTTTAACTTTTAACTCTTAATTAAAGAAATTACTCCTTCGTTTATTCCAGCTCTGCTGGCGGCGGGCTTGTCTATAACTTCAATTTTTTGCATCCGAAATACACGAAAAATACGAAAATATGCCAATTCCCTTCGTGGCGAGCCGTCCAGCCAGCATTCGTGCCTTTCGCGTTTTTCGGATGCTAAAAAGTTACTCCATCAGTTTATTCCAGCTCTGCTGGCGGCGGGCTTGTCTATAACTTCAATTTTTTGCATCCGAAATACACGAAAAATACGAAAATATGCCAATTCCCTTCGTGGCGAGCCGTCCAGCCAGCATTCGTGCCTTTCGCGTTTTTCGGATGCTAAAAAGATACTCCCTCGTTGCATCGGAGTTGTATTTAGGCTTGATTTGGTTCCGCAAATATGGTCTTGTTAAGAAAAGCGACTATCCGTGACAAGGCTATGAAAAATTTCAAATACTTCCCCATCTCCGAAGCCCAGCAGCGCTGGGGCATCTATCTGACCGACTGCGGCAAGGAAACCATCTCGGCCGGATATAAAAACTATCCGCCGCCGGAGACGCCCGGCTCCCATGTCTTCACCTGGCGCGAGGGACGCGTGCTGAAAGAATATTATCTCGTCTATGTCGCCAAGGGACAGGGCTTCTATGAAAACCGTAAGGCCGGACTCCAGAAGGTAAAGGCAGGTTCAACCTTCATCGTCTTTGCAAACGAATGGTATCGTCACCGTCCAGATCCGGAGACCGGATGGGAATCGCTCTGGATCGGTTTCCAAGGCGACATGGCGAAGCGCCTCGTCACGAGCTTCCTCACGCCTAATGAGCCGATTGTTAGCTTAAACAGGCCGGTCGAATTTGAGATGGCGATCCGTGATTTTGTCGAAGGAATGGTGGATGCGCCTCTAGAGTATCCCCTTTCAACAGGCGGGGAGATCTTGGCGCTCTTGGGGCATCTCATCGAACTGAAGGAGATGAATGAACCTGGCGCAAAATATTATTATGCAATCCGAAAGGCACAGTCCTATATTCTTCGGCATGCCTTTGAAAAGATCGACTATTATAAACTCGCTTCGCATATTGGGATCAGCGAAACCACCTTCCGCCGGAACTTTTTGAAATTGACCCATCAGACACCCCTGCAGTTCCAGTTATCCATCCGCCTCAAACATGCCAGCAAACTTCTGGAAGAAACCGACTTTCCTGTCTCCGAAATCGCACTGAAAGTAGGCTTTGAGCTGCCCCATTACTTCACTCGCCTCTTTACGGCAAAGATGGGCTGCTCGCCCAAACAGTTCCGCGATGCACACACGAAAGCGATCAAGTGACCCGTTCGTTTATTGCCGGGCCCTGCGTGGAGGCCACACCTATAACTTCAATTCTTTTTCCCCACGAATCTCCGCTAAGCCGTGTGTGTTTTTGCCGATGGGATACCATCGTCGTTCATCACTCAAAAACACACCGCTGGAATGGTCCCAGAGAGCTCAGGCCTGCGTTTTCCAAATCATGGGTTGAGTTTCTTAGTGATTAACGACGGCTGTACCCAGCCGAAAGAAAATCAACCCATTTCGCGGAGATTCGTGGGCAAAGAAGTTGAAGTTACAGACAAGCAGGTCAATCAGTCAATCGGTCTGCCCCTCCAAAAATGGGTTTCAATAAATGAGATCTTCACGCGCCTAAATCGTGTAAGAATTAAACCGTTTCGTGTAAAGACATTTGAAGCATGATCTGTTACTCTACTGTCAATTGGACAAAGGAGTATGTCATGTTACACGATCCGAGTCATCACACGCCGCCACCCCAAGCCATAGAACTTCACTTACAGCCAGCGGACAAAAATATTCTACGCGCACTTGCCTCTGAAGTTGCAACTATCGCGCAGTTGCCGGTTCATCAGCAGAAGGCCAAGCTCTGGCAGGCCTTGAATGATTTGAAGCCTGTGCGTCCCATGGTCTGGCTGAATGAAGTCTGCTGGCATGAGATGAATGTGAATGACGAGCTGACCCTTCGCTGTGAACACCCGTGGGCGCAGGATCAGGAACGCGAGCTGCGTCGGCTGCTTTATCAGTGGCGCCACATGCCGTGTGATATGATCGTGGATGACTTTCTGACCTGCCCCCTGATGTTTCACAGTACAGACTTCGGGATCATGGAGGATGTCGATATTGTGAAAACATCGGAGGAGGGCGATATCGTCTCTCGCCATTACCATGTGCAGATCAAAGATGTCGAGGATCTCGAAAAAATCAAGATGCCCGTGGTGTCGCACAATACCGCCGCCACGGAGCTTCACTATCAGGCGATGTGCGATGTATACACGGGCATCATGCCGGTCAAGAAGGTCGGGCAGACTCACATCTGGTACACGCCCTGGGACTTTCTAATCCGCTGGTGGGGCATCGAGAATGCGATGATGGATATGATCGACCGGCCGGAACTCGTGCATGCGGGTGTGGAGCGTATGGTCGATGCGTGGATGATCGAGCTGGATCAACTGGATGCACAAAACTTACTCGCACTCGACTGCAACAATACACGCATCGGTTCCGGCGGTTATGGCTACACGAGCGAGTTGCCAGGCAAAGATTTTAATTCGAACCACGTCCATCCGCATAATATGTGGGGCTGTTCCAATGCGCAGATCTTCTCAGAGGTCTCGCCGGAGATGCAGTGGGAGTTCGCGATCGAACATGACCTGCGCTGGCTGAAACGTTTCGGTCTGACCTACTACGGCTGCTGCGAACCGTTGAGCGGCAAGATGGAACAGTTGAAGCGCATTCCGAATTTGCGTAAGATATCCGCAAGTCCCTGGTGCAACAGCAAACAGCTCGTCGAGCAATCGGGCAGTGCTTATGTGCTGAGCCGCAAGCCGAATCCTGCGGTCTTTGCAGAGGACGGGTTTGATCCCGCGCGCGCCAAACGCGAGATGTCCGAGTTTCTGGATATTGCAAAGGGATGTCCCGTAGAATTGATTATGAAGGATATCTCCACCGTACGCCACCATCCCGAACGCCTGTGGGACTGGGCTCGGATTGCCATGGAGGTGGTTGAGAATTGCGTTATTGCCTGATTGCGTTATTGCCTTATTGGGAGGATTGCGGAACGTGCAAATCAAACATTCAACACTGCGAGTCCCAAGTCTCGTGGCCCAAGTCCGACACCAAAGAGCGGAAAGGAATAAATGAAGAGTGTAGGAAATATGTTTAGGACAGAGGATGGACGAAATCATCTGGTGACGTTTCTGATGGTCTGCGCGCTCTTCTGTCTCTCGGGGTTGTGCAATGGCATGATCGATGTGCTGAATAAGCACTTCCAGAACTCGCTTCAGGTCACCAAGGCGCAGTCCGCCTTTGTGCAAGGGGTCTGGTATGGAGGCTATTTTCTTCTGGCGTTGCCAGCAGGACTCTTCGCCCGGAAATTTGGTTATCGGTTCGGCATTTTGCTGGGACTTTCGATCATCGTGACGGGCTGCCTCTGCTTCGTCCCGGTCACCCAAGTCACGGGAACACAGGCTGTAGTTTTTTGCTTCTTCCTGGCCGCACTGGGTTTGGTCTCCAGCGGCTTTACGTTTATTGAGACAATCGCAAACCCGTATGCCACCGTGCTGGGACATCCAGACGCGGCCGTAGCCCGCATCAACCTGGCGCAAAGCTGCAATGCGGTCGGCTGGATCTTCGGGCCGATCTTGGGCGGGTCCTTTGTGTTGTCCAAAACCGCAGAGGCCAACACCAGTAACACCAGCCTCTACATGCCCTATCTGATCGTAGCCGGGATCGTGACCCTGCTGATTCTGGCCTTCATAAAGGCGCCTGTGCCAGAGATGCATGCGCCTGTGGATGCACATGCGGCATCGGAAACAGGAGAGACTCAGCGTCCCTTGCATCACGAACTTCATTTCATCTGTGCGATTGTCTCGCAATTTCTCTACTGTGCGGCGCAGATCGGCATCTTCAGCTTCTTCATCAACTATGTCAAAGATCCCGCCTATATGCCCGCATTGCCCGCCTGGCTTGCAGACGTACTGCCCGCGAATATGAAATATCTTCAGGCCGGCACGTGGCACATTACCGAGTATTGTGCGAGCGCGATGCTCTCCGGGGCATTTATCCTCTTCACAGTCGGACGTTTCTCAGGGAGTGCGCTACTGCGCTTTGCGCCTGCTCATCGCGTTCTGGCCTGTTACGCCTTGGCGAATGTCGTGCTCATGACCCTGGTCTTCGCGGGACTGGGATGGGCCTCGGTGATCGCGCTTGTCCTCAGCTTCTTCTTTATGTCGATCATGTATCCGACCCACTTCGCCTTGGCGATTCATGGGCTGGGCGAGCGCACAAAAGTCGGCTCCTCCTGGATGGTCACCGCGATTGTCGGCGGCGCGATCATGCCGATGTTCATGGGCTGGATTGCGGATCAGTGGTCCATGCAGACCGGCTTCCTGATGCCGCTCGTCTGCTTCATCTTCATTGCGCTCTATGGAATTTTCTGGCCGCGTCTCTATCGGGGAGGCGTGGTGGAATGAGCATATTTTTCGCAAAGAACGCTATTAGTTGCTTGCACGGAAAGCCCCCGCGAGTGGCGGGATACCGCCGGGGCTTATCTCGTGCAAGCAACCGAGTCTTTTCAACATGGATGCTGGGTGAAGGACGAGCTGTGCCCCCATGTATCCATGGACTTGCGAGGGCACGCCGTTCTTCACCCAACTTGCGCTCTTTGCGAAAAAGTATTTTTATCACGAACAAGGGGACATTATAAAAAACAAAGGGGGAATCATGAAGACATGGATCACACGTTTAGCACTGCTTCTATCATTTGCCGCATCATCCGTGATTGCGCAAGTGGCACCGGTTGATATGAACAAGCGCACGAAGGAGCTCCAGGATTTGAAATGGGGCATGTTTATCTGCTGGTCATTTAGCACCTTCTCGGGCAAGGAGTGGACACCCGGCATTACGGATGTGTCGTTCTTCAAGGCCACGGGATGCGACACGGATCAATGGGCGCGCACGGCCAAAGAGGCGGGCATGGGCTATATCCTCTTCCTGACCAAGCATCACGACGGCTTCTGTCTCTGGGATACGAAGACCACGGATCGCAAAGTGACCAAGGCGCCGCTCGGACGTGACGTGCTGGCGGAACTCAAAAAGTCGTGCGACAAATACGGCATCAAGCTGGCGCTCTACTTTTCAGAGGGTGAGTGGCGGCATCCGGGAGGGCTCGACCACCCGGATACGACAGGCGCCAAGCGAAGCAACCAGGGTGGCCACGACCCCGAGATGAAGAAGGCCCAGCTCAAGGAGTTGCTCACGCAGTATGGCCCCATTGAATATATCTGGTTCGACCATGCAGTGGGTGACGGCGGACTGAGCCACTCGAACACGGTCGAGTTCTGCAAAAGCTTGCAGCCTGGCTGCTTTGTCGGTTTCAATCATGGTGCGCAGGCTGGAGCAGACATCCGTTTAGGCGAGATGGGCAAGCCCGGCCCGCTGACAGATCACGGCGCAGCAGGTCCCCACATGCGGGACGCACCAGCCTCCACGTACCGGCTGGCCGAGTTCACCTATCCGATTCTGCCGGGACACAAAGGGGGCGCGATGTGGTTCTATTCGCTGCCGATTCATGACGGGCTTTGCTATAAGCCTGAGAAGCTTTACAAGGATTACCTGGG
>JBAXCC010000263.1:0-5691 GCA_037141675.1 bacterium
AGGAGAAATACGTATTCGCATAGGTGGGGCCTCGGGCAATGGGCTTGCAAACAACTCGCAACTGCGTCCAATCGCGCCTTGACAGAAGTTGCAATCTTTGAAAAAATCTAGCCAGTACAATGTAGTTCAATGTTTGGCACTTTTGACTCAAATTAAAACGCAAGGAACAACCATGACACAGCACCGCACATACACGACGCGTTCCGGGGTGCAACGGTTGAGAGTTCTGTCTATCCTGCGTTGCTGAAGAAGGCAATTAATGATCACTCGGGACCGAAAGAATAGTACAAATGATTAATAAATATCTGGTTCAGTTTGCGCCGATGCTCATGACATGCCTCGTCTGTTTGTCTCAAAGCCTTGAGGCCGCGGTGGAGTCCGCAAATGAAGGAAAGACGGTTACTCTTTCCAACGGGATCGTTTCTCTGAAAATTGATATGGAGAAGCAGAATCTCTCGATTGCAGAGCAATCCTCTGGACTGGTGGTGTTGGACAATGCTTGGATGGCGGCGAATGGTTGGGGGAAAGAGAAAATTGGGTCGTCGGATGGGAGGATCAACTGGACTGCGACTCGGCAGGTGGAGTCGGTTGATGATACTAACGGCAAGGGTAAGCGTGCGATTGTTACGTTGACCAGGACCAATCAAGCACAACACCCTGGCTCCCCGACCTATCTGTTCAGTTACACGCTTTATGAGAATAACGGTGTTGTGTTCATGGGTTTTGGAATGCGAAACCAGACGGCAATCGGTTTGAGGTTGGCTATTGCTGAACCGATGATAGGCGCAGAGCTGCTTCCGGGGAAAGCCATCGAGAAGCTAATAACGCTTAATGGCACTGCCGGAGCTGACATGCCGCAGGTGAAGCCAGGCGCGCGGACTTCGCCGAACAGCCTCATGTTGACGTGTTTGGCACAGGGAGGTCGACGGTCGATTGTCTGGGGCGGCCTGCGCAACAAGGAATTCGGTAAATATACTGGCATCAGCCGCGATAATAAAATCGAATTCAGGGCGGAAGATCCGCTGGGCCGCCTGGTGGATCCCGGCCAGACGTACTGGTCCGAAGACACCTTCTACCTTGATGTTACAACAGCCGATCCATTCCTAGCCCTTGAAAAGTACGGTCGTGCGATGCGGCTGGCCAATAGCGCGAAGCCGAACGTGTATGATTTTCCTGTATTGTGCGGATGGGGCGTTATGGGTCTCAGTCATCTCCCGGGCATTAATAATGCGGTGAAGTTGATGGGCGAGATGGATGCTGCTCAGAAGGCTGGTGTGACCAAGTATACGAAGGTCGGTATTCGACTTGAGCCTGACGCCTATTTCGGAAATACCGAACAGGGCTGGTGGGACGATGCGCATTGGGCCAAGTTCGGACATCTTATTCCTCCGTACGAAACGTTTGCGAAATGGTGTTCAGCCATCAGGGAACGCAACGGCGTTCCATACACGTACTTCCAGGTGGGACTGCCGTCTGACGACTATGCGGTGGCGTTTCCCGGGCACATGCTTTTCAATGACATTAGCAAGCTGAGTATCGCTCATACACCTGCCGAGGTGTTGGAAACCTATGATTATACTGACCCTGGTTTTCAGAAACATGTGCTGGAAGTGTACAACCGTTTGCGCAGAGACGGCATGGGTGGAATCAAATTTGACTACCCTGAAAGCAGCTGGCGGCCGGAGGGCGGTTTTGAGAATCGATATGCGACTACTGCATTCGCATATCGTGAGGCTTTCCGTTTGGCCCGTGAAGGTCTGGGACCGGATGTCTGCATTGATGAACGCAATCTTGGAGGAAATGGCAGGCCTTGTCTCGATTTGACAGCTGGGATAGTCGATACTCAGCGGAACTGGGGTGACTCGAATGAATTTCTTCCGGGTATGGTCACGATCAGCGGCTTGCGATGGTATAAGAACCGGACGGTTTTCAATTACTATCCCGACAGCAAGGTCGTGCATGGTTGCAGCAGTGAAATCCGACGCTCGATGCTGACGATGATCTACCTCACCAGCGGGCGGATTGATCTGGTTACCCCGTTCTCGCTGTTCACGCCGGAAATCGTGCATGATTTTACGCGTATTTATCCAGCCTACCGTGAGCCGTTTACTGCGCGACCCCTAGATGCGTTTACCGGTGTTAAAGATCCCCGCGTGTATGATCTTGAATTGGACCCTGACTGGCACCAGGTGGCGCTTTACAACAGTTCTGGCAAGAGTGATATAGTCCGAGTCCCTCTGAGCGGGGACCGCGTTACCAGTGGCGCCATCGGCCTGGATCCGGCAGCGGTGTATTACGTGTATGATTTCTGGGCGGACGCCCTTGTCGGGAAGATCCCGGGAACGGGGGTCATTGAGAAGACCCTTGAGCCATCGCACTGCGCCATGCTCTCCGTGCGGAAGGTGAAGGAGTCGCCGCAAGTGCTTTCAACCAGTCGGCATGTCTTGCAGGGATGGGTTGACCTTGCCGATGTGAAGTGGGATGAGGCAGGGAAGAAGCTTGGCGGCGTGGCCAGAGTTGTTGGAGGGGAACCGTTCCGGATTGTGCTGGCCGGAAATGGCCGCAAGCCGATGAAGGTAGTTGCTGCGGGAGGACAAGCCAGGCTTGAAGCTCATCCAGCCGGGGCCGGTTATGTGAGAGTGATCCTTGAGTGCCAAGAGAATAAAGACATTTCCTGGAACGTGGAGTTTGAATAGAGGAGTGAAAATATCATATGAATAAACGTGTATCCCTTATCCTCACAGCCCTGCTGCTCGCACCGCTGGCCGCGATCAATGCCGCGGATAGCGTCTGGGATGCCGCGCTCGGCTTCCGGCTTGGTCGCTGCGTAGGTGTGGAGAAATTCTGTCGCCTTAGCCGTCCCTGGACAACCCTCTCTTCCCATCAACAGGAGAAGCACCTTTCCTTGGTAGGGGGACAGAAACGATTGGATGACCCCGCTCGACTGCTGGTCCTTGGACCCCTGCTCGGGTGAACATCCGATCATCGCGCATCCCATTAATAGGGCCACGGCTATAAAAGCTGACATTTTAGGTACGTTCATGTGTGTCTCCGATTTGAATATGGGAATGATATAGCTTTCTTACCTTCAACTTCAAGTTTTAGCATCCGAAATGCGCGAAAAAAACGAAAAACAGGTATTTTGACTCTGTGAGCTCTGCCTGTCCGCCGTAGACGTACTCGCGTAGGCGGATGCCTCTGTGAGAAAAAGTTACCAGTCAGTTTATTCCCAGGGCCCCGGGCGGGGGACTTGCCTATAACCGCAAGCTCGGAACCGCAAAACCACAAATATAAATCTGTGTTTATCTGTGTTCATCCGTGGTTAGAAACTCTGTGCCTCTGTGAGCTCTGTGAGAAAAAGCTGCCCTCTTTATGTATTTCCTGGCGGGGGTATTACCCATAATTTAAATGGCTGGGCTTGAAAGGCCCTCACTTTTACAGTATGATGCCCAGATGATTTTGAGCGTTATATATCCTATATCGTCAAACTCAAAGGGAGATGTACAATGGACAAAACTATGGCCTTCAAAAAAATGAATTTTTCATTGGCTTTAATCGCTCTGCTGTTGACGCCGTTGGTGTCGCTGATAGCTGCCGGGGATATTCAGACAACGTCCTTTAAAGAGGTGGATACTCTGTTTAGTAATCCAGGTCAAGGATGGATGGGGCGGCGTTTTCACGGGTCGGTCGAATACTATCGCTTTAACTGGGTGGATATTGAACCCGAGAAGGGCGTGTACAACTGGAAGCCTATTGACGACCGGCTGGCGCGTCTCCAAAAGTCAGGCGGAAGCCTTTCGTTGAGGGTTATGACGGCCAGTGCGCATTCGAGCGGTTATTACTCGTCTCCTAAATGGCTCTTTGATCAGGGGTGCAAAGGGTATGAATATAACGTGGGAGGAGGCGATCCAACATCTGGCGGTAAGGCCATCACACGCATTGAACCAGAATACTCTGACCCGATTTATCTCGCTGAGCACAGCGCGTTTATTGCTGCATTAGGAAAACGCTACGATGGTCATCCGAACATGGAGTTCCTCGACATCGGGTCTTATGGCATCTGGGGCGAATGGCATACGAAGCATCCTGCCCCCATTGCTGTCCGCAAACAGATTGTGGACATGTATGTGCAAGCTTTCCGCAAAACGGCACTGGTCTTTATGACGGATGATCAGGAGGGGCTCAGTTATGCGCTTTCCTTTGGAACTGGACTTCGGCGCGACGGTGTCGGGTCCCCCTGGCATGAGCAGAACTGGATCGGTTCCAAGAAATACGCCAATGTTCCGGATATGGCCAATGTTTGGAAGAAATCGCCAATTGTTTTTGAATGGTTTGGCGACTATGCTTACTTGCAGTCAAGAAACTGGTCCTTTGATGCAGCGGTAAACTTCATGGTGAGCAACCATGTGACGATGATCAATGACAATATCGGGAAGGTGCCCCCCGAGGCCATGCCGCAACTGGAGAAGCTTGCGCGTTTGGCGGGCTACCGCTTTGTTTTGCGTGAAATAGCACACGAAAAAACCGTGACGCCTAAGGGCGTCTTGAACGTGAAGATGAAGTGGGCCAATGTCGGCGTGGGGAAACTGTACCGTCCGTTCAAACTGCAGATTTCACTGAAGAATGCAACAGATCAAACAGTCGCTACTGTTATAGCAGATGCTGACCCGCGCGACTGGCTGCCAGGCGAACGGGAGATCACCTCGACGATGAAGATAGCCAATGTGCCGTCAGGAACCTACACACTTGCTGTCTCACTAACAGATTCAGCCAATCAGCGTCCGTCACTCAAGCTGGCGATGGATGCGCCAGAGAAAGACGGTTGGTATAGTGTCGGGTCCGTCATTGTCGGATCGATGGTGAAGTGAGTAAAAAGGGATTATGCATGAAGCGATCCAGTAGATGCGCAAAGTGTGGTGTGCTCGGAAAGTTGTTTATTCTAGTTTTTCTGTTGCAGGCACCGTTACTTGCGGAGTCGCAGACAGGATGCACGCCGGATAATCAAGTCTTTCAGTTTGTGCAGAGCGGCACGTGTACGGCCTGGAGTGATGGCTCGACCAATAACGCCAAAGCTTACCTGTGGATTCCTGAAACGTGCAAACGGTTGCGCGGACTGTTGATTCTGTGCGCGAATGTCCCTGAACATCGGCTGGTCAGCCACCCGGACATCCGCAATGTATGCAGTAAAAATAATCTGGGCATTGTCTGGTGCGCGCAATCCTTCATGAATTTTGCCCGGCAGAAGCCCGGCTTCAAGAAAATGGCGACTGAGAATGCCACCACCGTGGCGTTTCAGCAGCACCTGCTCGACGGGCTTGCGAAATCCTCTGGCTATGAGGAGGTCGCGACAGTACCTTGGTTGCCTATGGGCGAGTCCGGACATTTGCTGATGGTCGATGCCTTGGTGGAGGCCATGCCGCAACGGTGCATTGCCGGCATCTGGATCAAGAACAGCCACTTGCCTCCGACCAACCGTCAGGTTCCTGCTTTGGTCTCGTTCGGAACTGCGCAGGAGTGGTCGCAAGAGAAGTCAGATATCCGTGCGTCGTGGAATAATATTACGGGAACGTATGACGGCATCCTGAAACAGCGGCAAGCCAACCCGAAGTGGCCGTTCAGTTACATCATCGATGGCGGCAGTGGACACTTTGACTGTTCGGATCGCTTGACCGCGTATTTCGCCAACTACAT
>JBAXCC010000264.1:0-5677 GCA_037141675.1 bacterium
TGCGGCGCGCCTCTTCGGTCGCATGATTGAATTGCGCCCAGCCATACATCAGCGAGTGAATTTTTACGCCATGTTTTTCCGCGCATTTCCGTCCTGCGCGGGCAATTTCCACGGAGGCATCCTTCTGCTGAATCTCAAAGCCGGGGAACCCGGCTTTCGCGATGCGTTCGCAGGTGGCGTCATCGGCCTTGGGTGCAATGAGCGCCTTGAGCAGCTTGGTCTTGAACGCTGGTGTGCTTTGTGCAAAGAGCTGTTGCGTCTTGAAAGCAGCAACGCCTGCGGCTGCACTCATCATAAAGGATCTTCTGTTCATATCAACCTACTTTCCTGCTTTTTATGGTTTGTAAAAAATTGCTTCGTGTTCTACCGCAAAAACCGCTACAAGATTGCGCGGCTATCTCATCCGCCTCACCCGTGGATACACGGACGGCGGAATGGATAGCCGCGCAGATGAAAGCTGATGGATATTTGATATTGTTCCGCGCAAATGGTCTCTCCGCCGTCCATGTATCCATGGGTGAGGCGGGCTGACCATTTGCGCTCTTCTTCGCGGTTTTTGCGTAAGAATCTCCATCAAATTATGAAGGCCTACTTGCCGGGGATGGGGGCTGCGAATTCCTTGGGGAGGGCGACGTCGCCTTTATCAAAATCTTCGGGCAGGAAGGGATTGTTCATGTTATAGAATTCGCTCTTGTCGTTGGTCAGCAAGTCGCTCATGCGCACGGTGCGTCCGCTATAGCAGGCGAGCGTGCCCATGAGGGTTGTGGCTGTGGCCATGGCGACTTGTTCGCCATCCTGCAGATACTTGCCGGTCATCAAGCCATTCAGGAAGTCCCAGTGCTCCATGGTCATCATGTTTCCGTCGCGGTCCTTGATGCGCTCCTCGTCGTAGGCGACTGGCTTGCCGTCGAAGCGTGTAATCTTGCCGAGCACGGAGCATTCGCCCTCCGAGCCGGTCAGGAGCGTCCCGCAACGATCCGAGCAACCGTCGACTTGGCGAGCGATGGCATGGATATGCAGTCCGTTATCATAGTCGTAATCGACGCTCAGGCAGTCGTAGCCGTTGCCGATGGCGCGACGATGACGTGCGCCAATGCCCATGGCTGTCTTGGGGTAGCGTCCGATAAACCAGTTGGCAAGGTCTACTTCGTGAATGCCCTGTTCGGTCAGATTATCGCCGGACATCTCGCGCCAGAAGTACCAGGCGGTGGAGAGGTAAGCTGCGTTGGAATCTCCAGGTTTGCGCGCTTTCATGTAGTTCGTGGCATTCATGCCGCCGTGGCAACGATAAACGACGCCGCCGCGGATCGGGCCGATGGCGCCCTCCTGCATGGGCTTGATCATGCGCAGCGCGCGATTGTTATGGCGATGACAGGTGCCGGACAAGATGGAGAGGTTCGCTTTCTTTGCGGCTTCAACACTTGCGAGGAAACGCCGCAGGCCAGCAGGGTCTGTGGCGATCGGCTTTTCGGCGAAGATATGTTTACCAGCCTTGACACACGCTTCCGTGTGCAACGGGCGGAAGAAGGGCGGCGTGGCCAAGAGAACCAGCTCCGCAGAAGATTCCATGATCTTCTGATAACCTATTGCTCCACCAAAAGCCATCTTCTCATCGCACCCATAGCGTTTGCAAATGGCTTGGGCTTTTTCCTGATTGAAATCTGCCGCTGCGACAAGGGTTACTTTGCATCCGATGCGGGTGGCGGCATCCATGATATTGGCGACTGCCCCGCTGCCACGTCCACCGCAACCAATAATCGCGATTTTGAATTCGCGTTTTGCAGGGGTTGTTTGTGCAAACAGACTTTGCTGGTGCGCTGTAAAGGCGGCGGCTCCGCCGATAAAAAGTCTTCTGGACATCTTCAACTCGTTCATTGTTTTTTCTCCCTATTAATACTTTATGAAAAGTGATTATAAAGTATAACAGAATAAAGGGCTGTATGCACGTATTATTTTTAGGAGAGCGTCTTATTGGTGCAGTTCCATTTTGTTTGTAGGTGCCTTAGCTTCTGTGGGCGGTCTCCGGTGTCTTGACGGCCTCGCTCCGCGTTTGGGCGTGTCCTGCGTTGCCATCGGTCTGCGGATGCGGCTGACGCGCCTCTGGAACGGGCGATGAATACATCAATACCGTCCATAGGCGCATCCCCGCATTCCTCGCCTGCGATGTCACGCGAGCCACGCCTGTCACGCGCCCGCTCCTCCGTCTTGATACCGTTCGTCCGCTGGCCGGCTCCTTCCCTGGGAGCCGGGCTGTTCTGCTGAGAGTCTCTAACAAACCATTCGAGGCATTGGCCGCCACGCACATCAGAAAGGAGCAGTGCCAATAACGCGGAACTGCGCCCCGTCTTTTTTTGGGTGAATCTATTTCGGGAGTTGGGACCTGGGACGTGGGACCTGGGACGTGCAGTGCCTGATTGCCGGATAGCTCGGATAGCACGGACAGCGCGGGTAGCACGAATGCGTGAATGCGAGAATGCGGGTTTTTTTGACGGATTGACTGGGTGACAGGTTGACTGAGTGAGCGGATGGACGAGTTGACGGATTGACCGGATAGCGCGGCAAGCGCGGGTAGCACGTAACAGTTTACTTCCCCACGGCTGCGTCGATCACGGCAATGAGTTTTTCTTTATCGGTAAACCCTGTAAATGTTTGGATGGGTTTACCGTCCTTGAAGAGCATGAGCGTCGGCACGTATTCCAGTTTAAACTGTTTGACGCGCTTCTTTGAGGTGTCGATGTCAAAGCGGGCGATGACCGCGCGGTTGCTGATGGCGACGGCGACTTCATCGACGACGGGGCTCTGCTTTTTACAGGGGGCGCACCAGGTGGCCCAGAAGTCCACCAGTGTCACGCCCTCCTTGATGGCTTGGTCGAAGGTCGCCTCTGTCAGAGTGACTGTTTGGCCGGGCGTGGTGCCCAGGTCAGCCAGACGCTGGGTCGCGTTGCGCTGGCAGCCGGCGAGGAGGGCGAAGACGCAAACCAGCGAGGCTAAATAAGAGAGGCGATGCGTTGACATGATTGACCTTATTGACATTGTTGACAGACGCCGCTTTAGCTTTGAAGCGCCGTGATGCAGATCGTGCCGTAAATATCATCGGCTGAGCAGCCGCGTGAAAGGTCATTGACGGGCTTCGCGAGGCCCTGGATGACCGGGCCGAGCGCGGCCGCGCCAGCCAGGCGTTCCACGAGCTTATAACAGATATTTCCGGCTTGGAGGTCCGGGAAGATGAGCACATTGGCATCGCCCTTGATGACGCCGTTCTTGTTCTTAGAGGCGCCCACAGCAGGGACGATGGCTGCGTCAGCCTGAATCTCACCGTCCACGACAGCATCCACGCCAAGTTCGGTAAAGCGAGCTTTAGTGAGTTCGGCTGCGATGCGGACCTTATCGACGAGTTCATGCTTGGCGCTGCCTTTGGACGAAAAGCTCAGGAAGGCAACGCGCGGCTGCTTATTGAGAAGCTTGCGATAGGTCTGCGCTGTGGCGTGTGCGATGTCGACCAGCTCTTCTGCCGTGGGGCAGGGGTTGACGGCGCAGTCGGCAAAGAGCAGCGTGGAGTCGCCGGAGAGGGTCGGGGACTTGAGGTCCATGATGAAGGCCGAGGAGGCGAGTTTGATGCCTTTGGCTGTGCCGACGCAGTGGAAGGCGCTACGCAGCATATCGCCTGTTGAGGCGATAGAGCCGGCGACCATGCCTTGTGCGAGGTCCAGTGCGACCATCATGTTGCCGAAATAGAGACGGTTGGACTTGACGGTCTTCAGCGCCTCCTCCTCGGTCATGCCCTTGGCTTTGCGCTTCTCATAGAACGCGCTTGCGAGTTGAGGCAACAGGTCGGAGGTGGTGTAGTCAACCGCAGTCAGGCCAACCGAGGCGAGTGTGACGCCGGCCTGTTTTTCGGCGGTTGCGATTTCTTCGGCTGTGCCGAGCACGATAGGTTTGCAGAGTTTAGTCTGTGCTGCCTTGACGGCTGCGAGGATGACGCGGGGATCCATCCCTTCAGGGAGGACAATAGTTTTATGTGCGGCTTGCGCACGTGGGATCATGGTGTCAAGAATGCTCATTAAATTTCCTTATGCTTATTTCTTCATGGATTCAGCGAGGACATGGAAAGTCTCGCGTGCAATCATCAATTCTTCATTGGTCGGGATGACAATCGCGGGGGTCTTGGAGTCGGGCGTGCTGACTGGGCTGAGCGTGCCGAAGACCTCCAGATTTTTGGCCTCATCGAGTTTGCAGCCGATCGCTGCAAGACGGGAGATGATCGATTTGCGGGCAGGGTGGCTGTTCTCGCCGATGCCACCCGTGAAGATAATGGCGTCTGCGCCGCCCAGGAGTGTGTAATAGCCGCCGATGTAGAGCGCGGCGCGGTGCCCGAACATCTCAATGGCGTTTGCTGCGGCAGACTTGCCTTGCGCTGCTGCGTTGACGGTGTCGCGCATGTCGCCGCTGTTGATGCCGTTAATACCATAGAGGCCGCTCTTCTTGTTGAGCACGCTGTCGATTTCATCGATCGACATGCCTTTGCGTGCAAGATAGAAGATGATGGCGGGATCGATGTCGCCGCAGCGGGTGCCCATGATCATGCCGGGCAGGGGCGTCAGCCCCATGCTGGTATCCAGCACCTTGCCGTCCTTGATGGCCGCGATGGACGAGCCATTGCCCATGTGGCAGGTGATCAGTTTCAATTCGGAGACCGGGCGCTTCAGATAGTCGGCTGCCGCCTGCATGACAAATTTATGTGAGGTGCCGTGGAAGCCATATTTGCGGATACCGTAGTCCTCATAAAAGGCTAGAGGAATGGCATACATGTAAGCGTGTTTCGGCATGCTCTGGTGGAAGGCGGTATCAAAGACCGCGACATTAGGAACATGAGGAAAGACGGTTTCGCACGCCACAATACCGTCGAGGTTTGCGGGGTTGTGAAGCGGGGCGAGGTCAAAGCATTTCTTGATGGTTGATTTCACGTCTTCTGTCACCAGGACAGGCTCGGTGAAGTATTCCGCGCCATGGACTGCGCGATGTCCGACAGCCTTGACTTCATTAAGCGACTTCATCACGCCACGGTCAGGGCTAACGAGCATCTTGCACGCCATGGCCAGCGCCTTGCCGTGGTTCTCAGCGGCGATACCTTGTTCAGTCTTCTTTTCACCATCCCGCTGATAGGCCAAGTTGGCGTTATCGGATCCGATGCGCTCAACGAGTCCTTTGGCCAGCATTTTTTCTTTGGCCATGTCAAAGAGCATGAATTTGAGAGAGGAGCTTCCCGAGTTAATAACGAGAATTTTGTCGTATTTCTTGTAAGGCATAGTCAAACTTTCATAATTGTGTTGAATGATTAAAAAGAAGGAATACCACACTTTAGTGATCTGAAAAAACGGGAGTTATTTTGCTCCTATTCGATTTAGGATTCAAGACTTAAAACAAGAAAAAAGAAAAAACTATAAAAACGCAATTGACAACCAGGGGCCAAAAAGAGTACCTTATTAACACATTACGAAGTAGGATTATTTCGTGAGAGGGTCTGCAGATGCCAAGCTAGACAGATTGTGCTTGGTGGCCAGAGGAATTTGGACGACGCGGACGGAGCATTTTAAGGGGCTGCTTGTTGTGCTGGCGCACATGGGTAGCATAGGCTGGTTGCCTACATAACTGGATTAGCCATGGGGTCTGGTTCTGC
>JBAXCC010000265.1:0-5673 GCA_037141675.1 bacterium
CCGCCCATCAGGTCTGGGCGTCCGATCGATCCTACGAAGAGCGTATCGCCAGACAGGATCGCGCAGGGCTTGGTTTTGTTGGCTTTGTCAAACACGAGTGCGCTCATCCCGTCGGGCGTATGGCCGGGCGTGGTCAGAAATTGAAGGCTCGCCTCGCCCCATGGCAGCGTCTGCTGATCGGACAGTGCGGTGATCGCATAGTGGGCGCCGCTCTCCTTGTGCTGGTAAACGGGACAGCCGCATGCCTTGACGAGTTCGCTATGTCCAGCCACGAAGTCAGCGTGTGAATGGGTCAGGAAGACGCCCTTGATGGCCCAGCCTTCCTTTTTGGCGGTGTCGAGATAGACTTGGATATCGCGGTCCGGGTCGACCAGCAGAGCCTCCGTACCGCTCACGACAAAGTAAGAGTAGTGGGAGAGTACCGCCAGATTGTATTGCATGATCTTGACACCCGGGAACTCATAACTTTTCACGAACGTCTGTGTCGCCGCTGTGTCGCCATGCGACGCAGCTTCGGCATCTTTGACCGCAGTGGCCTGAACCGGTGACCCTGCTAGAAACAAGGCTAGCGCGGATGCCTTAATCATGGATGTCTGTACCCTACACGCGGTGCTTCTGTTCATAACTTATCCTCCTGATAAAAACAACTTGCTCACATGGAGTTCGCCAACATTATTCCCCACGCTATGCCCAGAATCGTACTTAACCATGGGTTTGACGTGATTGGGCAAGCGCCCGAGGAACACCCAATGAACCGATAAACACCGTAACCGAGAAAGCCTCCGACTACGGCACCACCAATTAATCTCACAATCATAATAATCTTTCTTTAGTTTAGCACCCAGCACAAAGCAAGTCAAATCACATGGCCATCTCATTAGTCCAGCTTCGTCGCTGTTGCGTGTTTTTCCAGAAGCTCGGCCGCTACGCCAATACATTCGCTACAAGACAGCTTCCTGGACATGCGGATCTCTCGGCAGGTCAGGCCCCCGCCTGTTCTTTCCGCAAACGACTCCTGAATGGGCTCTGCACTCGCGCCCGCCAGTTCGCAACTGGCATGCACCGCGCCGCAAAGTCCTCCAGGAGCCCTCCCTCCGCCGCATCCTGCAAAATGTTCTTCGCGGTGCTGGCTGTCCGGGTTCTTTAAATTCCACGCGTATACCACCGACTGTGCACAATTGCCGAGCCGTTGTTCGTGATATTCCATGGCTGTAGTCTTCATCTAGCTCTTCTGCTCCTGCAATGTGTGTTAGTTGCCCGACACCTGCCCGATGGCTGCGACCAGGGTGTCTTTGCGTTGTACGCCCACATACTGTCCTACAGCCTTACCGCCTTTGAACAGAATCAGCGTTGGAATGCCCTTGACCCCAAACTGAGCCGCAACTGATGGACTTTCATCTACGTTCACTTTGATGATCGATGCCTTGCTGCCTACCTCGCTGGCGACTTGCTCCAGAATCGGACCCTGCATGCGACAGGGACCGCACCATGGAGCCCAGAAATCGACCAGCACGACTCCCTCTCTGATTGCGGTGTCGAATCCGTTACCTTGAATCTCTTTTACATTCTCGCTCATATGGCCTTCTTTCTTTTATTTGTAATTAGTTTAGCCTCACAAAACCTCTGTCAGGTGCCGTTGCAGGCAGGTGAAAAGATTGAGAAAATCTTTGTTCCGGATTGAGCAGTGTTTGACCGTGCCCGCTCTACAGGTGGCGACCAGCCCCTGATCCACGAGCATTTTAAGTTGCAACGAGAGCGTGGATTGAGGACAACCCAGCAATTTCTGCAATTCCGAACAGGTCAGCGACGACTCAGTGAGAGCCTGCATGATCTCAAGCCGTAGCGGATTCGCCAGTGCCTGAAGAACGCGGGAGGCGCGTAGCCTCTGTTCTGCTGTTAACTTTTCTTTGCTTTTCATGTGCGTAAGATTATCAGATCTTTAACACATTTGTCAATCGAAATATTTGAATATAAAAATATAATGATTTGTTAAATAGTAACGACTACCAAGGAAATGTTGATTTACATCATCTCGGTCGCAGCTGACGCAGGCCAAGCGACGGAAGCTCCATCAAAGTGTGACTACCAGACAGTTCTTGTCAGCCGGATCGAGTGTTGCGGTGTAGTGGCTGAGCGATTTTTTGGTCAGACCCTTTTTCAGGGTACCATCCGTGTTGAACTTGGAGTGGCCCAGACTGGCGCAACGGAACTGCTTGTCGGCATGCTGGTACTCGACCTCCACGTTACGATGGGGGCATAACAGAGAGACGACATGATAAGCATTCCCTTCTGCTCGCGCAATAATGACGGGCATGGGGAGTTTCGGATCGATGAGCTTGACAGCTCCGCCGACAGTGCTCAACTGTTGTACCTTATCCAGTTTTACGAGGATTTTTTTATCCGTGAGTGTATAGGCATCTTTTGGGATGGGAGGTGTACTGCCTACTTTCGTAAAAGTGGCACATCCGCCTGTACCTCCGCAGAGGCAAACGCCTGCTCCTGCAGCCGAGGCAATTTTAACCCAGTTTCTGCGTGTGACTTTATTCATGTTTTTCTCCTCATGCTTCTTAACATACACCTTTGTAGACGGCAAGTCAACGGGTGCGATTCAATTATGTTGAATCAGCACCCGAGGTAGAAGGGGAAAAAGGAGGAAGTAGGAGGTTCGAACCCCAACCCGCAAGGAAATTGTGAAGCCACCGATTAGATCAGAATGACACGCTAAGTTCAATACGGGCGAAGTAGGCGTTTTCAGGGGCGTTGGCCTGCTCGTAATAGTCACCATAGGCCATGTGTTCAAGCTGCACAGCAGTCTTGATCGCGCCGCGTGTGTTGACCATTTCCTTTAACAGGATGCATTCATATTTTAAAAGGGTATGCCATCCGCGATAGAGATTGGAGTTACGATCCTCCTGATTGTCGTTCACGGGTGCAAAAAGCGGGCCGGTCTGGAGCTTAAACTTGTGATCCTTGAAGGGTTCGAAACCAGGTTCGATATACGTCCAGCTTAAGTTGGAATAGCGATAGCTCGAACCATACATTTTGACTGGCAACTCACCAATAATGGTCGCTCGTGCAAAGACGGGATTCCAGCCTGTGACTGCTTCATCTGAAGAGGTGCTGTCGTATTTGGATTGCTTGTCGTCACCCGAGAGATAGAGCGTCCCGATAGTCAGATAGGGTTTCATTGAGAACTCTTGGGCCTTGTAGGTCAGTCCTCCGTACAGCATGTAAGCGTTGATCGGTTGACCATCAATTCCCATCGCATCATTGTGACCTGTTCGTCCAAATTGATAAGCGCCTTCGAATTCGCCTGAGAAGTTTTCCGTGAACCGGGGTACTAACCGCGTGCCGAATGTCGCATACTGACGGCCCCGGAGCGTGTCAGAAGAGTTTCCCTTCTTGTGCCATGCCGATTCATCCTTGTAAACGGCGTAGAGGTCCAGTGGGCACTCTTTGAACTCTTTGATCGTCCAGTAGGTTCCAACGCCCCACTCGGTCAAGTCGTCGTCCTTGCCTGGTCCGACCGTGCCATCGTAGCTGGTGAGGTTATAATTCTGTCCGTCCGCATTACCGACGGTCAGGAAGTTGTCGACAGGCTTTGTGTAGGATGTAAAAAAATCACCGGAGGTCTTCTCTGTCACCCGCACCGTCATCTTGATGGCGTCAAAGTATTCTGAGCGACTACCATCTGAAGGCGTGCCCTCATAGATAATACGACCTGCGCCGTATTTCAGATCCTGGCGGCCGCTCCGGATATCGACCCGATCGTAGAGCAGGTTTTTGAAGTCGACGTACAGATTATCCACAAAGAGTTGATCAGGAAAACGGTTGTAGTTGTGTGATGGCGCATAATTGTCATATACTCGGAATTCATTGCCTAAGCGGATATAGAGCCCGTAGTTGCCTGTCGTGGCTGATCCCCAGGCGCGTGACCGTAGGCGGTAATAACTATAAAAGGGTTTGTTGATCGCACCGTCGCTGTTGGGCGGATTGTCATACCAGTCATAACGTGAACGACTATCAAAGCCGCCGTCCAATTGAAAGAGGGCCTCTTCCTTGACCAGCGCTGCTGGTGGAGGTGTGGTTCCCTCCACCTTCTTGACGTTTACGCCTTCATCAGCCATGGAGAAGACCGCAACGATATATGTCGCACTAAAGATTATTTTGTTTCTGATTGTCCTTGTCAAACGTAAGAACATTCTGCTTCCCCAATGCTGTTTTTCCAATTATTTAATAATGACTGCCGCGTACTTTAGCTCATACGCTTCTCGCAAGTCAATGTGAAACCCCTTCCCGCATAAACAAAAAGGCCATGTGCAGGTTGCTGCACATGGCCTTTTTCCAGAATACCCGGTTTTGAATACCCGGATAAACACCCTTACTTAAAAGGGTTCATATATTAGAACGTCATGCTGAGCTCGACACGGGCGAAGTAGCCGTTGTCGCCGTTAGTGTCCCCATGGTAACTGTCGTAGTAGTTGCCATACGCCATGTGTTCCAGTTGCAACGCTGCCTTGACTGCGCCGCGCTTGCCGACGATATCCTTCAGCAGTATGGCCTCATACTTGGCCTGGGTGTACCAGCCACGATAGAGGTCTGTGCTGCTGTCAGCCAGATAGTCTTGCTTGTCTGCAAACATCGGTCCTGTCTGGACCTTGAACTTATGACCGAGGAAGGGTGAGAAACCGGGTTCGATATGCGGATAGATCAAGTTGGACCAGCGATAGCTTGAGCCATACATCTTCACAGGCAGTTCACCGATCATGGTGCACCTTCCGTAAACCGGATTCCAGCCAGTGATGGAACTGGAGGCGTCTGCTTTGTTGTAGGCGGATGACTGATCGTCACCGGAGAGGTAGAGCGCCCCGGCAGTCAAGTAGGGCTTCATGAAGGTTTCATTTGCTTTATAGGTTAACCCGCCGTACAGCATATAGGCGTTAATGGCCTGGCCCTTGATATTCCTCGCAGTATTGTCATCGGTTTGCCCGAACTGATAGGCGGCCTCAAATTCGCCCGAGAAGTTATCCGTGAACTGGGGTGCCAAGCGTGTTCCGACCGTCACATACTGACGTCCGGGGATGAAGCTAGTACTAGCGTTATTTCCCTTAAGATGCCAGTCGGATTCATCTTTGTAGATGGCGTAGAGATCGAGCGGAACTCCCGTGATTTCCTTGATTGTCCAGTACGTGCCAATGCCCCACTCGGTCAGATCATCATCCTTGCCTGGTCCGACATCGCCATCGTAGCTGGTGGTATTATAATTCTGGCCGTCTGCGTCTCCAATGGTCAGGAAGTTATCCACGGGCTTCGTGTAGGTTGCGAAGAAGTCGCCGGAGGTTTTCTCTGACACCCGCACTGTCACCTTGATAGCATCAAAGTATGCTGAACGGCTGCCGTCAGACGGCGTTCCGTCCTCCACAATTCGCCCTGAACCCAATTTCATGTCCTGGCGTCCGATCCGCACATCGACACGGCCATACAGCAATTTTTTGAAATCGAAGTACAGGTTATCCACGAAGAGTTGATCCGGGAAGTGTTTATAGTTTGTTGACGGCGCATAGTTGTTGTACTCCCGGAATTCATTCCCTAACCGGATGTAGAGGCCATAGTCGCCAAAATAGGCTGATCCCCAGGCACGTGTGCGCTGGCGATAATAATCCACGTAGGCCG
>JBAXCC010000266.1:0-5592 GCA_037141675.1 bacterium
TGTGATCTGCCAGCGGATCAGGTTTGCCTTCCACTCCGTGCCGAGGGTACGGATGTCCTCCTCTCGGAAAACGTTGGGCGACATGACCCCGCGCAGGCGGGACTGGTCGTGGCCCTTGTAGGCTGGCGGGGGATTGGGGTCTGGCGCGGGCCGTGCAGGTGGTCGGGGTCGTTGTACAGTCACAATGATCTCACCAAACCAACTCTTGCCAAAACTGTCCTGCAAGCCCAGACAGAGCTCGCCAGCATCCGCATCTTCTGGAATCGCAAAGGAAAACCCAACAGGCTTCCAGTCAAAGGTGCCGAAGAGATTGTTTTGGTTCGTCCAGCGCTCACCGCTTGGCGCTTTGAAGTGGAGCATGAACTTGATGCCGTTATAGGGCTGGGCTGGCTTGGCGACCCCCTCGGCCTTCGCCTGACATTGAAAGTTGAGCACCATCCCGCGCCACGGTGCGAGGTTTACTGGCATCGAGACCATCTTCCCGCCGGGGTTCTTGCCAGCGACCTCGATTGCCAGACACCATTTGCCACCTGGAGCTTCCTGGACCCATTGGGTGCCGGGAGCGCTCGACCATTTTCCGCGCTCGGCGGCAGTCTCAAAATTGAGCTTCTGGACAACTGCACCCTGTTCTGTAAGTGCCGTGCTCTCAACAGCGGCGAGCGGTCTGCACACGGTGAGGGCAAAGAATGCTATGGACATGCTGAGCATGCCACTTATGTTGGCTCGGCCACGGCGCGGTTTTTTTGAACTGAAGTCCATTCTCTTCTCCTCTCTCTCTTTTGACGAACGTTGCCTAGTAAGTGAGACATAGGGCCTTTGAATTGGGAAACTTGAAAAATCTATCACCTCGCGTCCCTCCGTCCAAAGTCCTACGTCTGGTGATGTATCTTCTTGTGCTGACAACCTGGCCAACAATGAATGCATTCTTGCGCTTATTGATGGATGAAGCAAGCCAAAATTGACAGTGGCACAGAAAATGTGACCAAGGGTTGGCGAGAAAAGAGAAATTGCCGCCTGTTTCTCGCAAAGGCACAGGGCTCACAGAGCTATCGCTAGAGAAGCTTTCGTAGCGGAATCATGGGTGATTTTGTAAACCCAAAAGACTCATAAAACCGTATGGCCGTATTGTTCGTGTGATCTGTCAGGAGTGTGATTCGGAGGCATTCTTGATTCTTTGCGAATTCGAATGCTGCTTGTATCAGTTGCTTCCCAATGCCCTGTTTTCGATAAGGCTCTTGAATGATCAGATCCTCCAGCGTGGCCACTTTACCACCGAGTGCTGTGCTGATGCTAAACAGCAGACTGACCATTCCGATGACTTTGTGGTCGGTTTCTGCAACAAGAATTCTTCCAGTATCCGGACTATTAATGATTTGAGTCAGTCCTTGTATTTGAAGGTTTAGATCGGGATGAAATTCAAGTTCTTGGCTGAACAGAGCGTGCAAAAGTTCCGCACAATTCGGCACATCTTTTTCAGTGGCTTCTCGCGTGATCACATTCATGGGACTCATCCTTGTTGCTATCGTTTCTTGTTCTCGTCGTGGCAGGCCATATCAATCACAACTGTACTTGCAATAATCAACACGTCTTCTTCTTCTTCTGAGATATCCACGCCGTAGGTGTCTGTCCATGAAAACCATTGTTTGGAAACTTCAGCAACGCTAAGCCCGTTTCGAGTGAAGGTATATTCATGGTCCATGAAATCACCTTCTGCTTCCAAGTCGTCGGGGCCTGGCACATCCACGGTGAACCGGCACTTGAAGAAGGTAAACAGCTCCTTTTTGATGATTGCGTAGAGTTGGCCCTCTCGATAAATTTCGTAGGCAGGTCCCCACGCGAGCAGTTTCTGTTTGATAAAGGCGAGTTCATTCCCTGCCATATCCTGGAAGGAGAGCTGATTACCAAGGCTGAATGCTTTTCCGTCAACGAAAAATGCATCTCTGCCAGTGTCGTCCTTAATCACGAAGTCATCGCCCCATGAAAACAATTTCTGTTTCATCACATAGCGCATAGTTTTTCTCATGTTTAATTCGGACTTGGGACACGGAACATGGGACATGCAGTGCGTTGTTACCCCAAGTCCCTCTGTCCCATGTCCCACGTCTTGTGATTCATTGGTGCAGTGAAAGTCTGCATGGGATGGCTTGCGGAGTTGCGTGTGACAGTTGCTGAGAAGGAATGCAACAGGTAGCGGTTGAGGTTTGGGCGTGGTTGGGCTCCGTACCAGGTGTCATTGACAATCGGATGGCCTGAGCAGGCAAGTTGACAACGGATCTGATGCGTCACGCCTGTGCGGATCAGCACCTCCAGAAGCGTAGAGGTGTGTCGCTGCTCAATGGGTTTGTAAAACGTCTCTGCGTGGAAGATACGTTCGGGTTCACGCCATTTCCCATGCTCAACTCTCCACGTCTCGAGATCCATCATCTTGCATTGGGATGAGGGCCCGTGGACGAGTTCCTGCACGAGTTTGCCTGGCTCTTTGACAAGCCCTTCCACCAGCGCGTAATAAACTTTATCGACCGTTTGTTTTGCAAATTGGTCTCGCAGGTGGTCGAAGGCCGCTTGCGTGCGTGCGACCAGGACGAGACCCGATGTTCCTGTGTCAATGCGATGGAGTGCGCCAGCCATGAGCGGCTGGTCTCCAATGGCAGCAAGCTCCGGATAGCGAGCGACCATGCCGTTCATCAAAGTGCCCAACTCGGTGTGGTTCAAAGGATGAACGGGTTGGCCTGCTGGCTTATTGACGGCAATTAGTTCGTCATCCTCGTACAGGATATCTATGGCGACACTGTCATCAGGCTGTACTCGGTTTTCCGAAGCCTCTGCAAGCTGAAGCACGATGATGCTGTCCCCCTTGCGGAGCTTCGTTGATTTCGTGCCGCATTTTTTGCCGTTTAAAACAATATTCCCTGCTTCAATGGCGGCCTGGCAGAAAGTGCGCGTCGATGTCGGGAAATGCTCCGCCAAAAAGCGGTCCAGCCGCATCTCTGCGGATTTTACAAATGAAAGGGTTTGATTGAGAATCATAAAGGCTTAAGAGTATACTTTATCTTAAGGCGAGTGCAAGGGTTATTCCTTGCATGTTTCGGTTGGCTGGACATTGGCATGAAGGAC
The DNA here is from genome assembly GCA_037141675.1 of bacterium. GTDB lineage: Bacteria > Verrucomicrobiota > Kiritimatiellia > RFP12 > UBA1067 > CAIZQW01. The sequence goes on from JBAXCC010000266.1 coordinate 3,115, forward strand.
TTGGGACATGGGACTTGGGACTTGCAGCACGCCTGCGACTTGGCGGTTCAAGGCTTGCCCAGAGGCCTCTCTGTCACCCCAAGTCCCTCCGTCCCAGGTCCCACGTCTCGTGATTCCTATTCCGCTTCCTTGATGGCTTTGCATGCGGGGTACCCCGTGCACCCCCAGAATGGTTTGCCAGCGTTAGGACCTGTCTTGGCTTTGCGCAGGCGCATCGGTTTGCCGCAGGCCGGGCATTCAGGGGGAGGGGGCTCGTTGGCCCTTTCTTGCTCTTTTGCTTGCATCCGAAAGGCATGAAGGCGCTCCTTGAAGCCCCCTGTTTCACCGAACGACTCAACAACCTTTCCGATTTGACCGCCAAGCAATCGCTCGGCTCTGCGCAGGACTATCAAAATGGCATTTGCAGCAATGATAGGATCTTCGTTTTTGAGCCAAGGGGCAAAGCGTACGTTCATGGCCAGCATATATTTGCTGTACCGATGGGCAGCATCTTCACCACCATCAAAAGCATCTAGGTCCATCGTCGCGATTTCTTGGTGACGCGGGTCATGCTCAGACCAGACTTCCTCTTCATTATCAATCAGATAGGCTTCATAATCGCCAGCCAGCTCCTCAAGGCTCGCTTTAGCGACATCCAGGAGCTTTAGCTCAGTCTCTGTCGAGGTCCCGGCACGTGAAGAGCCCTCGACAATATTCTGGCGGGCAGAACGTGCCGCGCCAATCATCTGTCCGCTTGTCTTACCCAGCGGATCCTCCTTCCAGGGATAGACCTGCATGCAAAATCGCACCGTCGCGTGATACGTGAGACAGGTGAATCCAAACGAAAACATTTTCCGATAGCCGCCGAATTTTCCGACAGGCGAAGTCATAGTACTTACCTCATTTTTTGGACATGGGACGTGCGACATGGGACGTGCAGTGTTTTGTCACCCCAAGTCCCTCCGTCTTGTGACTTGGCGGTTCAAGCCTTATCCTCAGGCCTTTCCGTCACCCCAAGTCCCTCCGTCCCATGTCCCACGTCTTGTGATTTCCAATTAATTTTTGCCAGCGACCCAGCCAGCAATTTTGGGGTATTGTTGCCCATTCTATTGACAGAAGCAAGCACAAAGGGGCGTATGTGTTGGACTTGGGACTTGCGACATGGGACGTGCAGCATGTCTGGCGATTAAGCCTCTCCATCACCCCAAGTCCCACGACCTGGCGGTTCAAGCCTTGTCCGGAGGTCTCTCCGTCATCCCAGGTCCCAAGTCCCACGTCCCAAGTCTTGTGATCCCTATTTGCCGAATTTCCGATCGAGTTCGCGGTAGGAGGTGAAGATCATGGTGGGTTTGCCGCGTGGGCAGGTGTAGGGCATGCGCGTCTTGACAAGTGCGGCTACCAGTTTTTCAATTTCAGGAATCGTCGCGGTACGTGTCTGGCCGACCATGACGCGGCAGGCTGCCTTAGCAATGATCTCTTCGCGCCACTTCTCTGTGCCGCGCCTTACGCCTGCATTTTCAAGGTCGTGTGCAATGTTGGCGAGCAACTCGCGGCAGGAGACATCGCCCAGAATAGACGGAAGGGATTCAATGACAAAGTGGTCGCTATCGCCAAAGGCGTCCACACCAAATCCCATCGCTTGCAAGACTTCCAGATGTTTGGTCAGCCGTGCGGAATCAGCAGGCGGAAGTTGCACAGTCTCCGGTAGCAGCAGCCGTTGGGAAAAGGCATCGTCCTTGTCATGGTTTGCCATGAGCTGTTCAAAGAGGACCCGTTCACGTGCGGCTCGCGGATCAAGTGTGACAAAGCCGTCCTCTGTCTCAAGCAACGCATAGCCGCCGTTTAGGATGCCGAGTACGCGACACCACTGCCACGGCGCGGATGAACCCGAGGCTTCATGCGATGCAGGACTGAAGGGTTGATCGGATTGAAATTCTGTTGAGGGGCTTACAGGTTCGTCTCGCTTGGGAAAGAGTGGCAACCCTGTGCCTGTGGGCATGCTGGGGACCTTCAACGGATAGGCAAAGGAAGAGTTAGGAGCAAGCGGTGTAAAGTGAGTCAGAGTCTCTGGCAGGGAGGTGGAAGAAGCAGTAGGGGAGCCGGACGATGAAGCATCTGTTGCTTCCGGCACGGAAGCTTCAGGGGGGTGGCTATTGGGTGGCGTTGTGGATTCTCCGCCCTGCAAGGCTATACGAATAGCTCGGATGATGGACTCTCGGACCTCTGCTGGTTTATGGAAGCGGACTTCGCGCTTCGTCGGATGCACATTGACATCTACACCCTCAGGCGGCATCTCGATGAAGAGCAGGACAATGGGTTTGCGCTCAGCCGCCAGCGGCGGATAGGCCTCGCGCAGGGCATACAAAATGACCGGCGCTGTCGCAGGACGGCCGTTGATAAAAATATACTGCTCGCTGCGGTCGTTTCGGAGTTGATTGGGCAGACTGACAAAACCATGCACACGGATGGCGTTGGATGTGCTGTCAACAGCCCTTAAGT
>JBAXCC010000267.1:0-5569 GCA_037141675.1 bacterium
GCCCATTCTCTTATTTGAAAATTGCTGACGGGTGTGACCATCGCTGCGCCTACTGTGCGATTCCTTTGATCCGCGGGTCATTTCGTTCACGGGATATTGAAGATATTGTAAAAGAGGCCTCATCCATGGTTTCTGCAGGAGTCAAGGAAATCAATCTGATTTCACAGGACTCCTTGATGTACGGCGTTGATCGCGCAAAGAAGGCTCAAATTGTTGACTTGCTTAAGAGACTCGATGCAATCGATGGCGACTTCTGGTTGCGCATATTATATGGTTATCCAGCGGGTGTGACAGATGAGCTGATTGAACTCTTCAATACCGCTAAGCATCTGTGCCGCTATCTGGACCTGCCCATTCAGCACTCACATCCTGAGATATTGAAGTCCATGAACCGCTCACCAGCCATCAAGGCGACAACAGGGCTGACGCAACGTTTACGTCAGGCCATTCCTGGCGTGACCTTGCGTACCACCTGCCTCGTGGGCTTCCCGGGCGAGACAGATGCGCATTTCGAACATTTACTCCAAACACTCGAATCCTCTGAATTTGATCATCTGGGTGTCTTCGGTTATTCACCGGAAGAAGGCACCGCAGCCTTTGAGCGGGATGCCCCAGACCGTGATGTTGTAGAAGAGCGTTGCCAGCGTGTGATGGCGCTACAAAAGAAGATCGCCGCTAAGCGGATGGCAGCCTTGAAGGGAAAGCACGATACAGCTCTTCTGCTGCGAAAAAAAGTGAAGGGCGACTGGATTGCGCGACTTGCTCGTCAGGCTCCGGAAGTGGACGGCGAGACATTTATAAGCAACGTCTCCACTACAGCTAAAGCAGGCGACTTCATCTCGGTTGAAATCACAGGCGCGCACGATTTCGATCTGCGTGCAACGCGACACTAAAGCATTTCTGGGTTTGCGCTTGACTCGCTATCCCTGTTTTGGCATTCTTTTCGCGTTAAACGCGCTCTTTTAGGCTGGTTTTTACGGATGTGTGTCCCTGCCGCCCGGAAAGCGAATTTCTAATCAACTGTTTTATTGTTTTGAGGAGAGATGAACATCATGTCCATGAAAACATATTCGATTGCATTAATTGGCGGAGACGGTACAGGCCCCGAAGTCGCGGCCGAGGGCGTAAAGGTTGTGCAGGCTGCAGCAGCCAAATTCGGTTTCAAACTGGAGTTCACCTCTTATGATTTCGGTGCTGAGCGTTATCTCAGAACCGGGGAAACGCTTCCTGATTCGGCTGTCGAGGAGATGAAGAAGTACAATGCTATTTTCCTGGGTGCAATCGGACATCCGGACGTGAAGCCTGGTATCCTTGAACTTGGAATTCTGTTGAAGATGCGTTTTGCTCTTGATCAGTACATCAACCACCGTCCAGTGAAGCTTTTCCCTGGCGTCGAGACACCCCTCAAAGGCAAGGGTCCGGAAGATATCGACTTTGTTGTCGTCCGTGAGAACAGCGGCGGCATCTACACAGGCCTCGGCGGCGCGACGCGTGTAGGGACATCAGAAGAGATCGCTACCCAAGTGATGGTCTACGACCGTCGCACGGTTGATCGTTGTTTGCGGTATGCTTTTGACCTGAAGCGCCGGCGTAATGCGGCAAACGCGAAGTATGCAGCGAAGCCGATCACACTGGTTCATAAGCGCAATGTGCTGACCCACTGCGGCGACCTCTGGTTCCGCGCCTTTGAAGAGATGGGCGCGGCGGAGTATCCGGAACTCAAGCGCGATTACAACCATGTGGATGCTGCCAATATGTGGTTCGTCAAGAATCCCGAATGGTTTGACGTGGTCGTCACTGAAAATCTGTTTGGCGATATCATTACCGACTTGGGCGCCATGATTCAGGGCGGTCTCGGAGTCGCAGCAGGCGGCAACATCAATCCGACGGGCATTTCGATGTTCGAGCCCATGGGCGGTTCCGCACCGAAGTACACGGGGCTGAATGTCATCAACCCGATTGCTGCGATTGGCGCAGCGGGCATGATGCTTGACACGCTCGGCGAGCACGCCGCTGCTGCGGCCGTTGAAAAAGCTATCATCGAGACGACGCCCAAGATGAAGAGTCAGGCCGCTGGCAAGATGGGCTTTGGCACGACCCAAGTCGGTGATCTGGTCGCGTCCACGGTCGCCTCTCTTTAATGCCTCTGGCGATACTTAAACACGTAAGTCCCCTCCGCATGGCGATGGAGGGGACTTCTTATTTTGATCGGTTGTGCTATTTTCCCGTACGCACAAATCCACGCTGTATGTACACGCTACCTCTGTTGCGCGCATCCAGAAATTCACCATCAATTCAGATTTTTTATTAGACGAATATTTTTGCTTCTCAACTTGATGGGAGCAAGCGTCTGGAATCCTCAGTCAATGCTTTCCACGAAAGGAGTTCATGAGCTTGGCTGCGCAGTTACTGGTGATGCTGTCGACGCCCATGTCGGCAAAGCGCTTGGCAACATCGAAGTCATCAATCGTCCAGACATGCGTGGAGAGTCCAGCGCTTTTGATTTTTTGAAAGAACGCCGCATCCAGATCCAGTTGCTGTGCGCCTTCGACGCTGATGCCGTCCGCGCCATCGATCTTCGCCTGTACAATCAATTCTTCAGCCGTCTTTTTTAATTTGCCGGTTGTCTTGTCAATCTTCATGGAGCTTAAGAGGTAAGTCTTGCACCCTGGCAAAATTGCTTTGACCCCTTTGAAAATCGAGCCGTCAAAGCTGATGACGACCACAGTGTCCTTTGTCGCCTGTGGCACCTCGGAGAGAATCTCCTTAAAGCGCGGAAGCGCGTTCGTATTAAAGTAGGCATGAATCAAGATCAGACTCTCCGGCCGTGCGAGCGACAGTGCTTGCTTGAGCGTCGGAATCTTCTCGTTGGCATATTCAGGCTTCTTCTTCCAGGAGCCAGCGTTGAAATCTTTGATCTCGTCCCAGGACTGGACCAATCGACTCTTCTTCTCAACGCCGGTGCAGCGTTTCATGTTGTCGTCATGAAAACAGAAGATCTCTCTCTTGTCCATTGTTAAAATGGCATCCAGCTCAAAGCCGTCCGCTTTCCGCTCTTGGGAGAGCCTGAAAGCGGCCATCGTGTTTTCAGGAGCGTCTTTCGACTCGCCGCGATGCGAAATAAAAAGAGGCTTCAGGGGCTTCTTTATCTGCTCGGCATGGATGGTGGTGATGCTCATGAGGGTGAAAAGGATCAGTAAAGATGGCGTTGTTTTCATTTGGAGGGCGGGTCGATATATTCGGTTGTTGCTATTGCCTTGAAGCGGACTTCGGGGGAGTTGGCGAACGGATCGTAGGCATGAATACCCAATGATTGATAGCGCTTCATCATGGAGGGGAGTCGTCCGAGAAAGTCCTCATAGTTTTTAGCAGCAGGCTGGGTCCACGAGGCCTCCGCCAACGCAGAGAGGCGCGGATAGGTCATGAAGTCGAAGCGTTCAGGCGTTTTGACCACCTCTGTCCAGAGGCACGCCTGCATGCCAAGAATCTGTTTTAGTTGGTCGGATTTAACCTTGAGTGCGTCAAGATCGCCAAAGTCATAGACGCGCTTCAGATCGTTAAAGCCGTTCCAGCGGCGTCCGTCCTTATGACTCTCGTGCTGGACAAAATCAAAGTAACAGGGATGTCTCGGACAGAGGACGACGTCATAGCCTTTGGCGAGTGCATCCGTAAGCGCTGGAATCTTATCATGCCTCCACCAGTCGATGAGGGTGCCTGATGTTGGGAGTCCTGAGTTTGCGATCTCATCCCATCCGATGCACACCTTTCCGAGGTCGCGGATGGTCGTTGCCATGCGGCGATTGAAATAGCGTTCAACAGCCACAAGGTCCGGGAGTTTCTCGCGGGCCATCAAAGCTTTGACATCGGGTAGGTCAGCCCATTGCTTGTTAGCAAAATGGACTTCATCGCCACCATAATGAATCCACTGTCCAGGGAAGAGAGCCGCCACTTCCTTCAGGATGTCTCCCAAATAGGCGTAGGTCTCTTCCTTGCCAGGATTGATGGTGAATAAGGGCAGCTTCTGATTGCCTCCGCCTGAAAACTCCGGATAGGCTTTGTTCATGGCATCCGCATGACCAGGCATGTCGATTTCAGGAACAATGACAATGGCGCGTTCGGTAGCATACGCAACCATATCACGAATCTGATCCTGCGTATAAAACTGTGCTGGGGCAGACGGATTTGATTGATCGCCCTTTCCGCCAACGGTGGTTAGCTTGGGATATTTTTTGATCTCAATTCGCCAGCCGGGGGTGTCGGTCAGATGCCAATGAAAGCGATTCATTTTATGGAGCGCCATCATATCCAGTGTCTGCTTGATCTTGGATACGCCAAAGAAATGGCGCGACTCATCGACCATGAAGCCGCGCCAAGGAAAGCGCGGAGCGTCAGCGATCTCTGCGCACGGAATAGAATAGGGGGCTGACACTGGCACTAACTGGCAGAGTGTCTGTAGTGCATAAACGTAGCCTGCATAATCGCTGGCTGTACACGTGATGCTCTCGGTGGTGATATTGAGGGTATATCCTTCTGATGGCAACTTCTGCTTGGGTGTTGCCAAGAGGATCGCACCTTTTACCTTCTCCCCATCAAAGGGCCTGGTTGGAATTTGAGGAGCGGTCATGGCTTGCAATTGTTTTGAAAACACACAAGCAGCATTTTTAGCATCAGGTGAATCTGTATAAATAATCGCACGAGTTGTAGCCCAGTCAAAGGCTCCGGGATGAGTCGTCATTTTGGTGGGGAGGGGAATTACGGATGCCTGGCTTTTCGTCGTCTGCTTCTCCTCCACAAATCCTATCACTCCGTATGCAGGCACCTGAATGTTTTTGGGCGAATCGGTTAACGTTTCGTTGGTGAAAATATCTCTTACGCGCTGATCCGATTTCCAGCCATTGATTTCAAAAGTGGCGGACTCGTTAGCGGAATTGACAATAAAGACGAAGCGCTTTCCGCTGTAGATCAACTCGCGTGAAGTCCAAGAAGGTACTGTCGCTTTTCGCTGAATACGTTCCGCGTCTGTCGTGGTGGTGGTCTCGACTTCGCCGCCGGTGGTCAGCTCATCGCTGTGTTTGGAGGTTCGCTTGATTTTTAGGTCCGTACGAATTTTGCCAAAAAGAAAAGGTTGTGCCAGTTGTCGTTCGCCATTCAGCTCGCGACCGCACTCCGCGTAGGCATCATACCATGTCTTCCAGGTGCGCTTGACTTCCTTTCGTGGCCAGAGCGACCAGAGGAGGAAGCCCTTTGCGCCGCTGCAGAGTCCGAGATAGACATCATGTCGAACCCATGAACGGATCTCTTTGTCCTCGGCGGGGTCATCCGGATCCTTGCAGAGCTCAGGCATGACGATTGGCATCACGTTTGGCCGTCCGCTTAAACGTATGGCTTCGAGTTCCTCCTCCACGCCCTGCCGGACCCATTGGCGGCTTCGCTTCTTGCCTGAGCTGTTGACATAGCGTCCCTTGCCCAGCACATCGAACGATTTGGCAAAAGTTGTCAGCTCTGGGATGCCTCGGTGGTTGGGGTGATACATGAAAATCGGACGCTTCAAGGGATCGAGTTCCCGAAT
>JBAXCC010000268.1:0-5550 GCA_037141675.1 bacterium
AAGGATTACGACGCGGTTGTGGGCTATTTCGTCAAGAATGGCCGTATCCCCGGTTTCCGCGCAGGCAAGGCTCCAGTCGATATCATTAAAAAGAACTTCGCAAATGATATTCGCGAAGAGGTAAATACCCGGCTGTTGCGGTCGTTGTATATGAAAGTTATTGAGCAGGAGAAAATTAAGCAGGTCAACTTGGTGAATGTCGAAGATGTCCGCTTTTCACCAGAGACAGGTATGATGGCTTCGTTTGTGGTTGATGTGGAACCGACCATCAAGGTGCCTGCCTATAATAAGCTTTCGGTTAAGTTCGCAGTCGAGGCTGTAACGGATGCCCAGATTGATGAACGCGTCCAGCATATTCGCGAAGCGTTTGCGAAGTTCAATCCGGCGGAAGAGGGATATGCTGTTCAACGAGATGATCTTGCTTGCGTTGATTTTGAAGGCAAGGTGAATGGTCAACCTATCAAGGACTTTGTTCCTGAGGCGGCTGCCATCGCGGAAGGCAAGGCTTACTGGATGCAGGCCAGCAATGACCGCTTCCTGCCGCAATTAGTTGCGGCTGTGATCGGCATGAAGAGTGGCGAATCAAAGACTGCTGAATTTACCTTTGAGGGCGATCATCTGCCCGAAGCGTTGAAGAACCAGCCGGCTGTCTATACATTGTCCGTCGGCGAAATTCGTTGTCGCGTGTTGCCGACAGATGACGAAGTCGTCCAACAGATGAAGCTGGAAAGTATCGAAAAGCTTCGCGAAACAACGCGTGAACGTCTGGAGGAACAGGCGACTCAGGCTGCGACGCGCAAGTTTGAGTCCGACATCCTTGAAAAGCTCATGGCGAAATCGGAATTTGATTTACCCCAGTCGGAACTGGAGCAAGAGATCAACGAGACGCTCGGACGTATGGCAGAAGAGGCCGGCCAGCGTGGAGCAACCAAGGAAGATCTTGAAAACAACCGCTCTGAAATCGTTGAAAGTGCGACTTCAATGGCAAAGCGTCAGTTGCGGGTGCGCTACATGCTCGCCGCGATTGGCGATCAGGAAAAGATTGAGTCAACGGAAGAAGATATGAATCAGTGGCTTGAAGAGGCTGCTGTGGAGTATCGCCTGACACCGGTCCAGTTGCGTGCACGCGTTGAAAAGAACGGACGTATGGATGATTTGCGTGCACAGGTAAGGAATCAAAAGGTGATCAAGATGCTGGTCGACACGTTGAAGTAGAGGCGCCGTGAGCCAGTAAGGAAGGATGAACTCATGAGTATTGAAAAAGCGTCTATGTTGGTCCCTATTGTGGTTGAACAGACAGGGCGAGGAGAGCGTTCGTGGGATATCTATTCGCGCTTGTTGCAGGACCGTATCATCTTCATTGGTTCGGGTATTGATGATGCGGTCAGCAACCTGATTATCGCCCAGCTGCTCTTCCTGCAGTCGCAGGACGCAACAAAGGAAATCTCGGTTTATATCAACTCGCCTGGCGGCTCGGTTACGGCGGGCTTGGCCATCTATGATACCATGCAGTATCTGACGTGTGACATTGCAACCTATTGTGTAGGGCAGGCGGCCAGTATGGGCGCAGTCTTGCTGGCAGCAGGGCGCAAGGGCAAACGTTTTGTGCTGCCGAATGCGCGCATCATGATTCATCAGCCTTGGGGCGGCGCGGAAGGAAAGGCTTCGGATATTAGCATCGCGGCCAAGGAGATATTGCGCTTGAAAGATCGTCTCAACGAGATCCTCGCATTCCATACGGGCAAGGATTTCACGACCCTTGCGAACGATACCGAGCGCGACTTTTTTATGTCCGCCGCCGAAGCAAAAGTCTATGGACTGGTTGACGAGGTTCTCGTCAAGCGTCCTGTGGAGAAATAAGAGATGGCTCGACGTCCACCCCCCGTTAGTTTAGTCTGTTCGTTCTGCGGCAGGAACGAGACGGAAGTCCCGATTTTGATTCCTGGCCCGGATGGAAATATTTGCGGTGAATGTGTTGAGGTCTGCAGCCATTTGTTGGCAGATCAAAAACCGAAAAACGCTAAGCAGGCTGCTCGTCCTGCGAAACTGACGGTGCCTGCGCCAGCAGCGATCAAAGGCTTTTTGGATGAGTATATTATTGGCCATCACCGCACCAAGAAGATGTTGGCTGTTGCCGTGCACAACCATTACAAGCGGTTGATGCAGGAAGAGGGTAAAAGCGATTCGAAGTTTGCGGATGTCGAAATTGAAAAGAGTAATATCCTCTTGATCGGACCAACCGGGTGTGGCAAGACGCTCTTTGCTAAAACGCTTGCAAAAATGTTGGATGTCCCCTTTGCCATAGCCGACGCGACCACGCTTACAGAAGCCGGCTACGTCGGCGAGGACGTCGAAAATATTCTGCTCTATCTGATCCAGGCGGCGGATGGCGATATTGCGCGCGCAGAGCGGGGCATCGTCTATATTGATGAAATCGATAAGATTGCGCGAAAGACTGAAAATGTCTCGATTACGCGCGATGTCTCCGGAGAAGGCGTTCAGCAAGCCTTGCTCAAGATCTTGGAAGGAACGATTGCACGCGTGCCTCCGCAAGGCGGACGCAAGCATCCGCAGCAGGAGTATCTGAAGATTAACACGCGGAACATTCTGTTTATTTGCGGGGGCGCTTTTGTGGGCTTAGACAATATTGTTAAGCAGCGCCAAGGGCGTCGCAGCATTGGATACAAGGAAGTGGTGAAAGAGCACGCCGCTCAGAATAGCACGGCGAAGGATGCGTCTGTTCCCTTGGCTGTCCAGCCTGAAGATCTGATTCGCTTCGGCCTGATACCTGAATTTACTGGACGCATCCCTGTGCTGGCGTCCATGGCTGAGATGACAGAGGATGATTTGGTCCGTGTGTTGACGGAGCCGAAGAATTGTCTGGTCCGCCAGTATCAGAAATTGTTGGCAATGGAAGGCGCAGAGCTGACGTTTGAAGACGAGGCCCTGCGAGAAATGGCGCGGCTTGCGATGAAGCGTAAGGCCGGCGCACGCGGGCTGCGTGCGGTCATGGAATCGTTCATGATGGAAATCATGTACGAAGCACCTGGCAAAAAGGATTTAAAGACGATTAAAATTACGGCTGATCACGTGCGAAAAAGTTGTTCAGAAGAATAATGGACCGTCCGAGGCAAGCTGTTGATGAACGGAAAGAAGTCTAACGGTTATGACGTGTACAGTACTTAAAGCAAAGTTGCATCAGATCCGCGTGACAGAGGCTAACAGGGAATACGAAGGAAGCCTGACACTGGATGAGGATCTGATGGATGCCGTGGGCATTCTGCACTACGAAAAATTGCTGGTGGCAAATTTAGAGAACGGCAATCGGTTTGAAACGTATGCCATTACCGGTCCGCGAGGCAGTGGCGTGTGTTGTCTGAATGGAGCTACGGCACATCTGGGATCTGTGGGCGATCGATTGATTGTGATGGTCTGGTGCCAGCTCACAGAAGATGAGCAACGAGCCCATCAGCCCAAAGCTGTTCGGCTAAACGAAAAAAATCAAATCGTTGCTGCCGCAGTATAAATCATCAGGTGGGGGATGATATGGCTGGGAACGAGAGTAAAACAACGCGTCGAAATCTGTTGTCCTGGTTCTTCCGTGCGGGAACGGGATCTGTCGTTGCCGCACTTGTCTATCGTGCCTCCGGAGTCAATCGCGGCGGGCGCCAAGTCTGGCAACTTGATCCGCGCAAATGCATTCAGTGTGGCAAGTGTGAAACCGAATGCGTGCTTCAACCCTCTGCTGTTAAATGTACGCATGGCTATGTGATGTGTGGCTATTGCAAGCTCTGCTTTGGTTACTTCAAGCCAGACGCCCCCCGCCTCGATGAAGCTGCTGAGAATCAGATTTGTCCCACAGGTGCGATCAGCCGAACATTTATTGAAACGCCATATTTCGAATATACGATTAAGGAGCCTCTTTGCACGGGATGCGGACTCTGTGTGAAAAGTTGTGCGAATTTTGGGAACGGCTCCCTCTACTTGCAAGTCCGGCATGACCGGTGTAAAAATTGCAATACCTGTCGCATCGCTGAAGCGTGCCCTGCACAGGCCTTCGTGCGCGTGTCTGAGCATTCGCCGTATTTGTTGAAGGAGAAGCTATGAGGGGTTTGATTCGTCAAGCCCGTGCGATAGGGGTGTGGTTCGCGGGTGCGGGCGTAGCACTTTCTTCAATAGCGGAATCGCGTTTTCCTCAACCTCAGTTTGATACGGGGCATGTCGTTCCAAAAGCCTTTCATCCGCCAGTGACTGCCGTTGTTTCGGAATGGATGGATGTTGCGATCTTGCTGATCGCCCTAGGTGTTGCGGCATGGCTCGTGCATCGCGTCCGCTCGCGCCGCTGGATAGTAGCCTTTTCTATTCTCTGCCTGACGTGGTTTGGGTTTGTTCGTCAGGGTTGCTTCTGCCCGATTGGTACGATTCAAAATGTGGCGGTCGCGGCATGGCATGGAGGCGGCTTGGCGTGGGGTATTGCAGCATTCTTTGCGTTGCCACTTATTTTTGCGCTCTTGTTTGGGCGCGTCTTTTGCGCGGCTGTCTGTCCGCTGGGGGCCTTGCAGGACCTCTTTATTATTCGCCCGCAACGCGTTCCGCGCGCATGGAGTGCCGTGTTGCGTTTGATTCCATTAATCGTTTTATTGTTGGGTGTGGTCTATACACTAAATGGCGCGGGATATCTGATTTGTCGTACGGATCCCTTTGTTGGGCTCTTCCGAAGAAGCGCGCCGTTGCCGTTGTTACTGGTGGGTATGGCGGTTTTGTTGTTGGGGATGGTGATTGCGCGTCCGTATTGCCGCTATTTCTGTCCGTACAGCGTCTTGCTGGAATGGTGTTCGCGTCTGGCCTGGAAGCCGGTCAGAATTACGACGGAGACGTGCATTAACTGTCGGTTGTGCGTGGGGGTTTGTCCTGTAGACGCAGTAGAGATCCCACGTGAGCTTCCCAATGAACTCACGCGTGCACGCTTGTTTCATCGGTTTGTGAAATTGATGTTCATTACGCCGCTACTGGTGGTCGCGTTTTCGTCAGCAGGCTGGATGGTTGGCGGCTCGTTGCTCGCCTCGGCGCATCCGGTTGTCAAAACGCGCAATGCGCTGGAGGTCAGCACGCCCGCCACAGAGGCGCTGTATCCGGAAGTTGAAGCCTCTAAGAAACAGGGTCATACGCGAGAAGAACTAGAGGTGCAGGCTGAGAAGATAACAGAAAATTTCCGGCTGGGCAGTGCCGTTGCCGGGGGCCTGTTCGGTTTAATCATTGCCATGCGGATACTGGGGCTTTCGCAGCTCCGGCGGCGTGCCGAGCATGAGGCTGATCGCTACAACTGCATCGCCTGCGGCCGTTGCTATCCCGTCTGCCCTGTGCAGGGGAAATAAACGCTTAACGTCCAACGTTTAACTCGGAACGCGTAACTTTAAGAAATCTCAACTTTAGAGTTAAGCGTTCCACCTTCGCGGATACGGCTTCCTCCTACGCTAAAGCTACGGCGGATAAACCGGTGGACAAGTAAAAGTTCAGCGGTGAGAGTTATCCTGTCTCTTACTTGCAGAG
>JBAXCC010000269.1:0-5539 GCA_037141675.1 bacterium
GCAGGGAGGTATCAAAATGAAATCCGGCCTCCTTGCCGTTGATCAGGATACGGCAGTCACCTGCCACGGCTTCCAGATGAATCAAAATGCGCTGGCCCTTCCAAGCGTCAGAAATCGTCACGCACTTGCGCAACCATCCCATTTTGGCCTGGTTCCAGCTTTCAGGATAGCTCGGGAAAGTACGGCTGTCCATGCCGCCACCTTTGGGGTCATGGCCGACGGCATTGATGTTCCACGGCGACGGAATTTTGATCGGCACTTTCTCCCACAGGTTCGCTTCTGGCAGTCGAAGCTCAGGTGGTGTTCCTTGTTCCGAAACCCAGCCTTTTGGAATGACCACGGGCTGGAACTGCCACGTGCCGTTGAGGCAGAGCTCCTGCCGGCAGGGTTTCTCAGTCTGAGCAACCATCCCCTCCAATGGCGAAAAATCGCGCGTGAACGATACGGCGGCAACGCTTGTTCCTGTACAGGCCGTCAATGCAGCAACGGCCATCACAATCTTCCCCTCTATAAACCATCTCTTCATGGTCTGACCTCTCTGTATTTCTAGCATCGCTTCAGATGGTCTTAATCATACACTTAAAAACAGCCAAAAGTCCAAACGCAAATGGGGTGACAAAATGGTGACAAGGGAGGAGAAAGTGAAGAAAAGAGAAAGGAGAGAATCGGAAAGCGCGGGAAGCGCGGGATTCATTTCGCGCTTCCTGGCAAATTCACCTTTCCAGGTTCACGCATCTATTTCCTTGATCCGTGTTTCTTATTTGGTTGAACCTGCCTCGACAACGAACAGGGATCTGACGGGTTCGAGACGCAGGGACAGCCGCGTGCAGGTCTCTTTGTTCACGACGAGACTGTCCGTCTTCACTGCGACAATGCTGCCGTCGTGCGGGTTCCAGGATTGCAGGGTCTGTTTGCCGCGCAAGGTCACGTCCATCTCAATACGTTCGTCTGTCGAGTTCGCAAAGAAGTAGATATTTCGGCCGTCCTTGATTTTGTGGAGATAGGACATCATACCCTTTTCGGCTTCAACGGTGGCACCGCATTGCGCGAAAGAAACGTCGGCCGCTGGCAGAGCATCAGCGAGGGCCGCCACAAGATTTGTGAGCGCAGGCACGAAGTAGGCTGCGCCACCTGCGGCGTTGGTCTGCTTGCTGTAGGGTTCTGTAACTGCTGAGTTCGCAGGATCGATCCCGAACAAGGCACGGACTATCTCCACGACCTCCTTATCGCGACCGAGCTCCGCGGATTTGCAAGGCAACAGTGTGGTTGCGATCACCTTCCCGCCTGCGTCCCAGAAAGCCTTTATTTTCTTAAGGTTGCTCGCATGAATCACACGGCCAGCCGGCAGGATCAATACGCGGTAGTCCTCATAGTTGGTCACGTTGTTCAGATGAAGCACAGCATTGCTCACGGTGCAGCGGTCATCGAGAATCTCGGGATGCAGGAAGGTGAAGTCGCGCCTGATCTCGCCCGTGAGGTAGTTGCTGAGTTCGTTCAAGTCGGTTTTCGGTGGCAGGTAAAGGCCTGGGTGCGTGTTACCGGGTTTCTTTGCCTGATCAACGACCGCATCCAGACGCGCGTGGGCCTGCATGGAGGCTATGGGATAGAGCACGCCGATATCCGCGACGTGACGTCCGCCTTGTAACAACAGGCAGGAGCGTCCGACCCAGTCGTTGTATGCCGAAAGCTTGGGGCCGATCTCAGGGGAAAAGTTCGAAATCAGTGGCTTGATGCGCATCTTCTGAGGGGTGTACCACATCCCGTGCGGCAGGAACAGATTGGCTCCACGCGCGAACAGTTCCATGCCGGAGCGATAGAGCATCGTGGCATCGAATGTCTTGTAGTTCCCATAGATCTCGACAGCCGTCAGCGGACGGTCATAACTGTACGCCGCTGAAGTGGTCAGCTTGAACCCTGGGCGTCCATGGCCGTAGTAGTGGATCGAATCGATCATCGGGATATCGTTGTGCCGATAGAATGAGATGGCGTCTCCAGCCAGGAACGCGGGCTGGGGATGATATTGACCCATGGCGTGCCCGGATGACAGGATACCGTGTGCGGCCGCCCATTCATGCACTTTGCGCGGATATCCTTCCGTCAACAGTTCGGCTCGGAACCCGAACAGCGCTACGCGCGCAGCCTCGGTGTCGGAGCCGATGTCATGCCACAGGGCCGGATAGAGCGTGACTGGGCTGAAGCCGTGTTTCTTCGCAAACTTTTCGTTGAAGGACGGTGTCCACGTGCGTCGTTCCGCCCCGCGAACGCCCACGTCGTCAAAGAAGGTCATCGAGAGGGTTGATCCGAAATACGGCGCAAAGCGTTTGAAGTATTCATCGTAAGTCAACGAGAAGAACTTGTCAATGGAGGCAGGACTGAGGTAGTCCACAAGGTTTCCGGAACGCACACAGGTAAAGAACATCAGCTTCCATGGACCGGAGGGGACATCCCATGCGATGCGGCCGTCTTGTGCGAAGGCACTGATGTCGCGGCGTTCCCCGGTCAATGTGTTCATGGCCACTGCGCCCATGAATATCCCTTTGGTGGGCAGCGCCAACGTCCAGGCTTGCGGACCTGCGATATTCGTTTCCGTGTTGTCCAAACGGCAGGCCAGGTCATCGGGAAAACGCTTGTTCATGAGTCCTCCCACCGAGCCGCTGGGGAAGCCGACATCGTCATAAAAAATGACCTTCAAGCCGAGTTGCTTACTGGTTTCAAGAATGTCGCCGTAACGGGCGAAATACTCATCCGTCAAATACTTGGGATCGGTCTCTTTGACGGGCAGCACCGCCACGCCGGCGAAGCCACTCGTGTCACGCGCATCCTGTAACTGCTGCGCAATCCCCTCCTTTGTCATCGCGCCGTTGAGATGCCAGAGCGGCTGGCTCTTAAGTGCGAGCGGCGGACTTTTGAAATCGCGCTCCCAATCCATGTTGCCTCTGCCCTGCTCAGCAGCATGCGTAGCGTTCAAAACCAAAGCGGTTATGACAGGCAATAGCAGACGTGAAATAATGTTTGAGTGTTTCATGGTTGATCATTTCCCTGTCCACCGTTATTTCCGCCGTAGCGTATCCACAAAGGAAAAAGCCTTGGCGA
Source organism: bacterium (assembly GCA_037141675.1). Lineage (GTDB taxonomy): Bacteria > Verrucomicrobiota > Kiritimatiellia > RFP12 > UBA1067 > CAIZQW01. Next base: position 3,094 of record JBAXCC010000269.1, read on the forward strand.
AGGTGGAAGGAATCGCCAAGGTGGATGCTCATGATTGGATATTCACGTGCTAGCCATTGACGGCTGCGGCATCTTTCTCGGAGAGCGCTTCGACAGGCTTGTTGCAGTGCGGGCAAGTGCCTTTCGTGTTCCACGGGAAGAGCTTGTTGCATGACTTACACGTCCAACGCGTCTTCTGTTCGGCAGCCACGACCTCGAAGCCGTCTTTCTTGATTTTCTCGCATGTACGGCGTGCAACTTGACAGTAGAGCGGCTTCTCGTGTTTTTTCTTAAGAATCTCACACGTGTCGAAGCTCTCGCACAGGCCGCAGTTCGCCACCTTCTTCTTTTTGGCGCAGGTAAAGATCGCACACTTGGACTCCATGGCCGGATGCGTGCACCCCTTACACTTCTTGCCTTTCTTGTCACCTGTCAGATGGAGCGCGCAAGCTGTACAGTAGATGCCGCAAAAGGCGAAATCGAAGGTTTTCTTGTCAGCGGACTCGAGTCCTGTCGCGCTGTTGGTCGTGGAGGTCGCGTCCTTCAGGCGTGTCGCGTTACGGCTGGAGGACTCCGCCGCACCCAGCACCCCCGCGCATCCCGCGCATACACAGCACGCCATAAACGTCCGCCGATCCGTTGATCTCACATTGCTCATACGCTAATCCTTCCTCATAAAAATTACTGAAGATATGAAAATACTCTTTTCCGATTTCCGAGTAAAGCACACATTTCAACAGGCACTAGGGTTCAGCCCGGGCATGCGGAAAGCCGGGCATGTCGGCTTCAGGGGTCTCCAGCATCCGCTGTTTGCCGGTCTCGATGGCTTTGAGCATGGCTTGATAATCCGGATCTGCGGTACTGGCGAAGAGAAACTTATCGAGACCGCGGCCGCCTGCAGTTTTGCTCAAATGTGCGGTTAACGCGGAGCTGAGGTGCGGATTGGACAGATTGATCCATGCGTATCGGCCAGTCCAGTCCAAGGTGCCCTCGATCTTGCCGTGGCAACTGACGCAGCGCCGGTTATACGGGTCCATAAACTCCTTTGCAAACCAAGGCGCGAGTTGACCGGTCTGCGCATCGGTCCACCGGTCGCGCCGGCCCGGCGAGAGGGGACGGCTGTGGGCATAGGTGCCGTAGTACGGAACATTGGCGTCGATCCAAAGATAAATCTGCTGGCGGTCTTCAAGCGGGATTGCGTGGCCGCAGTGTTTGGACTCGATGATCTCAGTCAACCGGCTTGCGTAACAACCGGTGATCAGGGGTTGATTGATCGCAGTCGGCGTTCGCAACAGCCAGAAGAAATGCACGAGCGGTTTGCCTTTCGCTTTTTCCGCCGGCAACATGTCGCCGGTGGTCATATCGTGTTGCCGGTAAGAGCGACTGCGGCCGAGCAGATTGTCGTAGGCCATGCTGAAGTATCGGGTTTTGTCGCCGGTCAAATCATAGCCGCCAGCTGGTTTCCCGCCTTGGTGGCATTTGATGCAATGTTTGTCCAGTATTGGCTGAACAAGTGTCGGGAAATCAATGATGCCGGTGAAGCCGCCAAGCTGGCGTGGCGCTTGACGCGCGGCCGAGGGGACGACCGGGACCGGCGAGGATTGCCGGGGTTCGTGGCAACCGTTGCAACTGACTTTCTCGCCGGGCATCAATTGTGCAGCGGAGGTCATCCGTTGCAATTCCCGGCCTTCAGCGTCGAGCACTTGAAAATAAATTTCTCGCAACGCCGGCGCGACGAAATGTGCCGAGCCATCGTTCTCGACCGGCACGGTGCCCCAACAGCGTTTTGCATAGTACGTGCCGTAGCTCATCACGGGCGACTCGTCGTAGGCGCGCGATTTCAGGTCTTCGGTCTTGCGGACTTGCTCCATCACACGAAGAAATTTGATCTGTCCGCGTTTGATTGTCGGCTCCACGCCCCGGTACACGTCGGACAACAGGAACGTGCCGTTCGTCCCCTCGCCGATGCGTGATGCGATGACTGGCGGGACCGGTGTTGGCAGCAATGGGAGCGGATAGTAGCAACCCAGTGTCGGGTCGTCGCAGACGAGTTGTTTGTTGCCGGCAAGGTCGAGCAGATAGATCCGATAGCGATTGCCATCGCCACCATATGAGCACAGAAACAGCCGGTCGCTGAGCGGGAACGGGTCGCGGTACGCCCACTCTTGGCGTGTGTCGGCTATCGTATCGAGTTCTTTCGTGAGATAGATGAACCCCTTTCCTTTCGGGCCTTCGGGACCAAAGTTGCGATCAATTAAGCCGATGGCGCCATGCGGGAATCCGTGGTGCGGCGCGAAGGTCGCCACCACTTTGTCGGAACAGCCCGGCAGCGGCCGCGCTTGAAGGAAACTGCCGACGTCACGGATCGTGTTGCCGAAATAAAGTTGGTACGCCGTTCCGTCGGGGTATTGCGTCCACAGGCTTTGCCGGTAGGTCAGGTCGCGGTCGATGTATTCCCAGCGCGTGA
>JBAXCC010000270.1:0-5524 GCA_037141675.1 bacterium
ATTATAGAGGGCTCAACAGATAAGTCAATCGTAATTTAAAAATTGCTGGAAATTAAGGGATTGATTAGTTTCTGAGGGTAGGCGGTCTCGGTATCGGTGCATGGAGGGAATCACGAACCCCCAAAAACTGAGCCATAGAAATATATTTTTTTGCAGATGACATTTAATGGCAAATGAGCTATACTTTATGACAATTAAATGTGACTCATTGTGCTTTTATAATCCGTAAATTTAGAGTCACGCCATTTTTAACACGTTTATAAGGAGAGCTTATGGCGCAGGCCGTTATTTTCCCAAAGTTGGGTCAGACCATGGAAGAGGGTGCTATTGTCAAGTGGCTGAAAAAGGTTGGCGACCCCGTTGTAAAGGGTGATATTTTATTCGAAATCGAAACGGACAAGGCCAATCTCGAGGTCGAGAGCTTTTTCGAAGGTGTGCTTCTGAAGATTTATGTGAAAGAAGGCATCACAGTACCCTGCAATACGGTCGTTGGTTATGTCGGCGCGGCCGGCGAGAAAGTGCCGGACACCGCACCTAAAACCGAAACCGCCCCAGCACCGGCTCCTGTTGCGGCTGCAACCTCTGCGCCAGCAGCTGTCGTTGCGAAACCATCCGCTCCTGCACCTGTCGCAGCGTCAGCCCCGCAGAAATCTGCTCCGCTCGCGCCTGTGGCTGCTCCAGTGGCTATTGTTGCGCGCCTTGTGATTTCTCCGCGCGCCAAAGCGCTTGCCAAGGATGCCTGTATCAATCCTGCCCGTATCAAAGGCACTGGGCCGAATGGCCGCATCGTTGAAAAAGATGTCCAGGACTATTTGGCTCAATCAGGCTATAACGCATTACGAATCACACCTTCAGCAAAGCGGCTTGCCTCTGAGAAGGATGTTGATTTGTTGACGGTTCGCGGTTCGGGTGATGCAGGACGCATCATGGTTGAGGATGTTGAGCGCATGCTGAAACAGAAGCCTGTTCAGATGTCACGCATCCGTCAGGTGATTGCACGGCGCCTTGTTGAGAGCAAGCAGACCATCCCGCATTTCTATGTGACGGTGAAGGCGGATATCACAGACCTCATGACTTATCGCAATGAGTTGAAGGCGAAGGGCGTCAACTACAGCGTTAATGATTTCGTTCTTGAAGCAGTCATCCTTTCGCTGACGGAGTTCCCGGTTGTCAACTCGGTCACCGATGGCGCAACCGTCGCGTGGCGCGGTGATGTGGATCTCGGCATGGCAGTGAGCATTGATACGGGCCTTGTGGTTCCTGTTATCAAGGCTGCTCAGACATTGACCATGAAGGAGCTGAATGTGCAGACCAAGACGCTTGCTGAGAAGGCTCGCGCGGGCAAACTGACGCCGGATGAAATGACAGGCAGTTCTTTTACCGTCTCCAATATGGGAATGCTGAATATCGACCAGTTCACTGCGATCATCAACCCTGGCGAAGCTGGCATTCTTGCAGTTTCCAGCGCACGTCAAGTGCCGGCTGTTGTGAACGGCGAAATCAAGATACGAACCCTTATGGCTATGACGCTTTCGGCTGACCATCGCATTGTGGATGGTTCAATGGGCGCCCAGTTTGTCAATGCGATCCGTTCCAAGCTTGAATCTGTGGAGCTGTGGAAGTCACTCGTATAACTGAAGGAATTTTTATCATGTTCGATTTTGATGTCATTGTCATTGGCGCAGGCCCCGGCGGATACCCTGCTGCTATTCGCGCAGCTCAACTCGGGAAGAAGACGGCGATTATTGAAAAGGAGGCCTTTGGCGGAACCTGCCTCAATTGGGGCTGCATTCCCACGAAGACCCTGATAGCCTCTGCTGAGCGCTTTCATCATGCTACTCATTCGGAATCCTTCGGGGTCTCTGTAAAGGGCGCGACGTTTGATTATTCGAAGATGGTCGCGCGCAAGTGCGAGGTGGTCACCAAGCTTACGAATGGCATTCAAGCCCTTCTGAAGTCAAATCAGGTTGAGATGATTCAAGGCCTCGCGCGCTTTGAAGGCCCAAATCGGCTCTCTGTTGTTCAGCCTGATGGATCGACACGTTGGGTGAGCGCTACGTCAATCATCATCGCAGCAGGCAGCGATTCTGCCATGCCAGGCTTCTTGCCCAAGGCTAAGCAGGTGATGGACAGCCGGGCATTTCTTGATCTCACAACGCTCCCGAAGTCTTTGCTGATTCTGGGCGGTGGTGTGATCGGCTGTGAGTTCGCCTGCATGGCAGCGACACTGGGCGCCAAGGTCACGGTTGTTGAAATGCTTGAGGACATTGTCATGGTTCTCGACAAGGATGTCCGCCGCGTCCTTCGCAAACGGATGGAATCGTTGGGGATCATCATTCTGACTGGCGCGCCATTGACCGCGATCGAAGTGAAGAAGGATAAGGTGACAGGGGTTTACAAAGATCAGAAGCTGGAAGGGGATGCCCTGCTGGTTGCGGTTGGACGTAAGCCGAATACAGCTGCACTCAATCTTGACCGCGCAGGTGTAAAAGTTGATGAACGCGGGACCATCTCTGTGAATGTGCAAGGCCGTACAAACATTGCAAACATCTTTGCGATTGGTGACTTGGTGACAGGCTCGATCCAACTCGCTCATGCTGCAACGCAGCAAGGGGTTGTGGCAGCAGAAGCTGCTGCTGGTCACGCGGCTAAGACCGAGAAGATTTGCCCGTCCTGTATCTTCACCTCGCCTGAAATTGGTCTGGTTGGATTGACAGAGGCTAAAGCTCAGCAACTCGGCATCACCGTGAAGACAGCGGTATTTCCGTTTGCAGCCCTTGGAAAGGCTATGGCAGCGGGCGAGACAGATGGCTTCGTGAAGTGGGTCGCAGATCCAGTCACGGGCCAACTGCTCGGCGCGCAAGCGATTGGCGGTCATGCGACAGACCTTATTTCAGAGGCCGCGGTTGCAATCCGCAATGAGTTGACGATTGATGAGATCGGCAAATCCATTCACTGCCATCCAACATTGGCAGAGGCATGGATGGAAGCCGCACATGCGTTCCATGGTGAATGCATTCATCTTCCCAAATCTAGGCGCCCATGAACAAGCCGCTTCCAAAGGAAATCACCTGTTCTGCCTGTGGCGAGATCGCACTCGTCCGGGCAGAACCTGTTTATGAAGATTTCAAGAAGGTAGGCGAAGCCTTTGTCTGCACCTCGTGTGGAAAGCGATATGCTTCCGCAGAAGAGACACCGTTTATCGGACCTCAAGCCAAACCGACAGTTTTTACTGAAGCAGATAAGCCGGATATCATCTCGATATTTGAGGACAATGAACGTCAACGGTGTTGCGCCTATTGCAAGCACATGGTGCTGAATCCCTTTGGGCAACGTTGCGGAGTCACCAATCGCTTTACCGAAGCGACGGATCTGTGCGAGCATTTTGAGAAAAAATTATGAATGAAACTGTAACGAATGAGACTCCTGTTGCCGCAAGGGCAAAGCTTTCACCGATTCAAATCCGAGTGCTGGGTTGCTTGATCGAAAAAGAGATCGCCACACCGGAATATTATCCGCTGACCCTGAATTCCCTTGTCGCCGCGTGCAACCAGAAATCAAACCGCAATCCTGCGATGACCCTTGATGAGACCACGGTTCTCCGCACGCTTGAAGATTTGCGGTATGACGAGCATCTGGTGATGATGCTCACCTCCTCTGGTGGCCGCGTCGCCAAATACAAACACACGCTCCTCGCTAAGTGGGAGTTTACGCCTCAGGAAGTCGCGGTGCTCTGTGAGCTTTTCCTGCGTGGCCCGCAGACTGTCGGCGAACTCCGCACGCATACGGAACGCCTGTATCCGTTTGCCAGTATAAGTGAGGTTGAGCAGGCACTGACCAGTCTTACGGAATGGGGTGGTGGACCTTTTATTGTCAAACTCCCGCGCGAGTCCGGCTGCCGCGAGCAGCGCTGGGCGCATCTGCTATCGGGTGAGGTCGTCATCACTCCAGCAGAAACAAACTCCAAACCCGAACCCGCCCGGCTGATTGTGCAAGCTGAGAACGAGCGCATCGCTGCGCTTGAAGCAGAGGTCGCGACCCTCCGTACGCAGGTCAACCAACTTCTCGCCGACTTCGCCACCTTCCGCAAGCAGTTCGAATAACCCGGTGCTAGACAAAAGAGCACCTGCTCATGCATCCGGCGGCTTCACGCAGGTTGCGTCGGGCAGTTGAGGATGAGCGTTCTTGTGGGGGATATACTCCGCTCCCGGGAAGTCGAGTCTGGGGCGTTCCTTCATCAGTTGGGTAATGGGCTCAAAAGTCTTCAGGATCGACTGGTAATCCGGATCGTCTTTCGAGGCGAAGACCACCTTGCCGCACGCCTCTGTTCCGCCCGCAGCTTTTGCCAGCGGTGCCAGGAGAAAGTTGTTGTCTTCGATCTGTGTGATACGTGTATAGAACGTGCGTGGAACCTTTTCGTGGCACTCCGCACAGCGTCTCTTTCGAACATCCTCAAGCGTCTTGTCCAATTGCGCGGGGCGCATCATCCGGCTGCCTGGCACATCGGGATGGTTTGTTTTTGAATCTTTGTAGTAGGGGACGTTCAGGTCCATCCAGGCGAAGATGCGGCGCATGGATCGTTCATCCATTGAAAAACGCTTCTTCCCGTTCTTATCCATGTGACCACTGAGGATGATCGCTGTCAGTTTGCTGGGATAAGCGCCCCAGGTTCGCGGTTTGATCATGAGGATGTTCTTTTCTGCGCCATTAATGCTCGAAATCCATTTCACGTAGGGATTCTGTCCGACGGCTTCCAGATCTTTAACCCCGTGCTGGAAGGGATCCTTCTCGCCATGCGTTCCTTTTCGTGCAAGATGCTCGTAGGAGACATTCCAGAAGTCGGTCTTGTCGCCGGTCAGGTCAACGCCACCGGGCTGCTCGCGCGCGTTGTGACACTTGATACAGTGCTGATCCAATACCGGCTGGACGATGGATGAATAGTCAAAATTCCTTCGGCCCCACTCCGGCTCCAGAAGCGCTTCCGGCTGGCGCAGGGATGCGATTGCCCGCGTACTGGTTTTGGCAGTTTGAGATGCATAGTTTCTGTCTGCGTGGCACCCGATACAGCTCTGCTTCTCGCCGGGCTGGAAGTGGGTGAACGAGCGCATCCGCTGGACGGCACGTCCCTCTTTGTCAAGTGCCAGGAAGTAGAAGGGGACTCCTGATGGAACCTTGAAATGGGCAGAGCCGTCCTCCTCCACTTTTGCGTATCCCCAGAGCTTCTTGGCCGCGTAGGTCGCGCCGCAGGAGACCAGCGGGAACTGGTATCCATAAATGCCGGTGTGAGGAGCAAAATCGCCCTTTTCAATCTCCTCGACAATGGCCAGCTGTTTGATCTCGCCGCGCGCCACATCGGGTTCAAGACCGTTGTAGACATCCATCATAACAACCGTACCCCATGGTTCGTGTTCACCTTTTGGCAACGATGACGTGATGACCGGCGGAACTTTGGTCGTACGGATCGGGATTGGAGAAAAGAATCCCATTTTTGAAACGGGTCTTTTCACCACGGTGCACTCGGTCC
>JBAXCC010000271.1:0-5509 GCA_037141675.1 bacterium
CCCTCCCGCCTTAAAAACATCCACTTTCGGTGTCGTTTTCATTTGACGCAACGCGCTTAGAACGGTGTTGACTCTTTTTGCCAGCCTCGGCATAATAAGCACCCTTTATGGTTTCTGGAAAAGGACTAACACAGGGGGAAATATGAAGACTTGTTTTCTAATCGCAATTCAGGCCGTTCTGTTGGCGCTGACAACAACTGGGAATGTGTCCACAAATGCCGCGAGCGTAACTTTCTCGGTGACGACGGTTTCGGCAAAGGGTAAATATGCCCCGCGACATGTACTCGCCATCTGGGTGACCGACAGTCAGGGTGCCCTGGTGCAAACACTGCAACTGAATGCCGACAAACGAAAGAAGCATCTCGTCGAATGGAAGGCTGCTATGGGTGATACGAAAATTGATGCTGTTACCAGCGCGACACTCAAGACCCACCAGACGTCGAAAGTTGTCTGGAATTGCAAAGACGCCAAAGGCAATCCTGTGCCTGAGGGCAAATACCAGATTCGGGTCGAGTTTACTGAAATTAACGGCGCAGGTCCCGCAACGCCCAAAGACTATATTGAATTTACGGTTGGCCCCAAGGCCGCAACCGTTAAACCGAAAGACCTCGACAACTTCAAAGCCATGTCCCTCGACTACGTGCCGCCTCATAAAGGTCAGGCCGTCAAAAAGTAGACACCCCCCTCTTACCGCTCAGCGGAAAGAGGCCGATGCAGTCGCGGTCTACTCTGACGTTCAGGGCTGAGCGTTCCGGGCAACGGGGGTGCGGGCGACGTCCACTTCTTCCGGAATGATTTTCACGGACGTGGTTTCCCGGATGCGTTCGGGCTCGGTCTCTTTCCAGACGACCTGCTTGTCAGGCGTGACTTCGAAGGCGACGGCGCGTGGACCCTTGACCCCGCGGGAACAGCAGGCCACCAGCGTATTTCCGTTCGGCAGGCGCTGAGCTTCGCCGAACTGTGCAAGGTTCATCTCCTTGGGCAGGTCAGCGGCCGTAAGACTCCAAACCGTCTTCCCCTCGGGCGTCACTTCGTAGACAGCGGCCGGCTTGTAACAGGAGACCAGCGTATGGCCGTTCGACAACCGGCTGGCCCCGTAGACCATCTGGAAATCCCACTCCTTGAGCAGGGCGCCGGTAAGGTCGTATTCCCGAAGCTTATGGGAGTAACACTCGGCCACGAGGACTGTTCCCTGCGGTGTGAGCCGGATGAGCCGCGCCGTGGCATGCCCCTTGCCCTTGGCCTTGACATCGAAGCTGCGGACGCTTTCGCCTTTGGGTGTCAACTCCGTGACGCGGCCCGCCCCGCATTCGTTCACCAGGATGTTGCCGTTGGTCAGGGGCTGGCAGGACATGATCTCGTCATTGAAGGGACAGTCGAAGAGCGTCTGCTTGGCATCGGAGACAAGTCGGACGCCACCTTTGTTCCCTGTGCGCGGCGACGGAAGATAGGCGATGAGCACCGCGTTGTCTGGCTGCGGCCAGGCGTCAATCGGACGCACCTGCGTGTACACCCAGACCGGAGCGCCCGAACGGTCACGCTTGGTCACTTCGTAGGTGTCTACGTCCGCCGTCAGGAGCCGATAGCCCGGAACGGTCTTCGTATCGCGGGAAGAGGCATCCCAATAGAGACGGTCGAGCGTGTAGGGATTGACCTTTGCCGGATGGTCGAGGTCGAAATCCGCAGGCAGGATGCCATAGCGCTTCATCTCGCGCAGATATTCCCGGCGAGGCTGGAAGTCCGGCATGTCGAACCGCTTGACCTCCTCCAAGCACCTCTGGCCCGCCTGCAGCATGGCAAGAATGGCCTGATAGTCCGGATCCGCCGTGTCCTTGAAGAGTTCCACAGGCTGTCCATCTTTGAGCATGGTGCCGCACCCTCCTGCGGCCTTTGCCAAGGGAGCAAGAAGCACCAGCGACTTTTCAGACTTGGTGAGATTGAAGAGGAAGTGGCGCGACCACATCAGCGCCGGATCGTCCCAGTTCGGCCGCCAGAAGGAGACACCGCGCTCGTCCGTGAGGTTGAGCGGGATGCGCTTGGCCCCTTGATGACAGGAGGCGCAGCGGCGCTGGATCGCTTCGCCCGCCTTCTTGGATTCCGGCCACTTCGTGTCGTTGTTGAGCACCTGGTTGTTCAACTGGTAGCCGCCGATGGCACCCGTGGCCAGTGCCGCATAGGTGCCGATATACGCCGCGGCGCTTTCGATCCAGTAGCGGATCAGCTCTCGCTCGACCGGCGAAACCTTGACGTCATGATGGTCGCCGTCGAGCTTCTTCATGAGCGGGGAGACCGTGGCCCCCAGGGAATAGGGCGGATAGTTGCTCTTGGGCAGGTTCCGGCCGTCCTTGAACTGCTTGCGAACCGTGAGGGCGACGTAGCTGTGGGAGTAAAGCGGCCCCCGTCCGCCATCCAGGCAGACGCCGCCGGCATGTTTGTCAGGGTTGTGGCACCTGACACAGTTGCGGTCAAGGATGGGCTGGATGTCGCGCGGAAAATCAAAGACATCCGGGATATCCGGAACCGGCACGATCATGCTGGGCGGACGGAGGAAGGCCGACTTGCCGGAGGCTGGAGGCTGCGTGCCCGTCCGATACTCGTGGCAACCGACACACGCCAGCGATTCGCCCGGCATGACCGTCAGAAAGGATTGCATGCGCTTGATGCTGTTGCCCTCGCCGTCCATGGCGATCAGGAAGAGCGCTCGGTTTGCAGGGACTTCAAAATTCGCGGAACCGTCCGCCTCGACCGGCACCGTGCCGAGGATGCGCTCCAGCGTGAAGGAGCCGCCGTAGGTCAGCGGATCCATGCCGCCCGTATAGTTGATCGGCTTCGGAAGGCTCTCCATGACCAGCAGCTTCTTGATCGACCCGGGTTTGACGCCCTCCATGTTGCGGCCCACGTAGGCGTTGGAGAGGAGCAGGCGGCCCTTCGTCTGGGTGACATCCACACGCGAGGGGATGACCAATTCGCGCGGGCGCTTCATGACCGGGACGGGTTCGTTCATCTGGACGCCCTTGCGCGCAAGCTCCTCCGGCACCTTGAAAACCTCAAAGCTGTCGCCCTTGTGGCTCATGCAAAGCAGCTGCCCGCCCCGCGCCACAAGCGCTGCGTCGCGTGTGAACGGGAAGGGATCTCTGCAATTGCCACCGTTCGGGATGTGGCGGAGGGCCGTGGGTTCGTCCGGACCGAACTTGGCCGTGAGCAGGGCGAGGTTGCCCGCATGCTCCCTGCCACCATGTCCGGGCGAATCGATGAAGAGCACCTCCTCGGAACCAGGGATAGGCTTGGCATCGATGTAGAGGCCGGGTGGGCGCTGATTGCCGTAATAGACCATCTGGCCGGTCCCGTCGGGGTTCATGGTCCACAGATGATGGTAGTCCACCTGGCTGCGGTCCACATACTCCCAGCGCTGATAGAGGATGCGCCCGCCTGGAAGCACCGCGGGCGTGTTGTCTTGCTCGAGGTTGGCGGAGATCATGCGGATGTTCCGGCCATCTCCATCGCAGCGGTGGAGAGTGGCCACCTGCGTCGCCCAACAGTTGACCCAGCGATCGCCTCGGGTGGAGACAAAGACAATCCCGCCGTCGGGAAGGTAGCAGGGTTCGAAGTCGTCGCGCGGGCCCTCCGTAAGCTGCTTCAGGCCTGTGCCGTCCACGTTGATCTCATAGAGGTGGTAGCAGTCCGTGCCGCCCTTGCGGTAGGAAAAGAGGATTTTCTGAGCATCGTAATGGACGGTCGGATCGCGGACCGCGCCCTCGGGGTCGTCTACCAGCACAACAACCTTTCCGCTCTCCAGGTCCAGCCTACAGAGCTGCCCTTGCTGGGTGTGGAGTTTCTTCCCGTCATCAAAGGAATAGTAGCCGATATTGGCATACCAGTGTCCGTCCCCCGCATAATGGGTGCGAAGCGCAAAGACCACCGACTGGATGCCGGCCTCTGTCAGTGCGTTGCGGAACCGCTTCTCTCCTTCTGAGCGCAGGGAAAGGGTCTTCTCCAGAGCCGCCTTGACACCGGCCATGGCCTCCGGGTGCAACGGCTCGACTTCCCACAGGGAGTAGAGCGGATGCGGGCCGGGCTTGGTGCAGTGAACGCGGAGGAAACGGGCCGTTGTCTCAGGGAAGTCGCAGGTCTCGACACCGCCCTTGCCCTTTTCCTGTGTGAAGACCGTACGCCATACGCGGCCGTCGTCGGAGAGCTGGACTTCATACTGCGCAGCGTAGGCCGCCTCCCACGAGAGGCGCAGCCCGGCCTGCTTGCACGGAACGCCGAAGTCGAGCTTCAGGTCGTCCGTTCGTCCAGCGCCAACCTCCGACGCCCAGCGGGTCTTGGCGTCACCGTCAATCGCAAATTCAACGGGATACGTTGCGCTGTGCACCGATGTCGCGGACACAACCGCCACAGGCTGTTGCGCCGCTGTCCCGGCGGTCGCCCAAAGAAGAGCGCCAATCAGTCCCCCTGCCCAACGAAAGCCCGTCCCGACACGACAGGCGCTCAACGCCCAAGTGAATGCAGATCTGCTCATGACAAGTCCCCTCATATTCTATTTATTTTGATACTAATCGATTTGCGCCATGATTGCCAGCATGAATTTCACCGAACAACAACAAAGGAGCTGTCCGAGAACAGCTCCTCTGTTGCTTTCATCTAATGCCGATAGTTATCGCTTATGCCAACGCCTTCTTGCAGAACTGGACGCAATTCGCGACTTCCTTCTCCGCATCGGAGCCCGCGGGAACCGGGTACTCCAGCTCGATGTCGGCGAAGATGGGCAGCTTGTTCTTCTTGAGGTATTGCAGCACTGCCGGAACCGGCGTGTCCCCCTGACCGAACGGCATATTGGCGCCCTTGCCAGCCTTGTTCTTGCGATCCTTGAGGTGCAGGCTGAAAATACGGTCGCGGTACTTCTCGACGATCGCCAATACCGAATCGTCGTTCGCGGCGACGTAATGACCGATGTCAAGATTAAGGGCCAGACATTTGCCGTATGACAAAATCGGTCCGTCGCAGGTTGTCGCGTTAATCTGCGTATGGTTATGGAAGCCGATCTTGATGCCATGCTTGTCCGCGATCGGCCCAAGCCGCTTGGCCGCAGGCTCTGAAATTTCGCGTGTGATGCACTGGGCGCCGAGCGCCTTGGCCACATTGAAGTAGTACTCGATCTTTTCATCAGTGACCTTTGCGTCGCCGATATTACCGAACTTGACGATGTGGATGCCAACACCCGCATCCTGGTACATCTTGCGAAGTGCGGCAACCTTCTCCAAGGAATCGCCGGCATACTTTTCAACCACATCCCCCATCAGCTCGATTGAACTGATACCGCTGTTGATGACGTGCTGCAAGACCGCCTCAGCACCGCCGGGCATCGACCGGAAGCTGTACGTGATGGCGCCAATCTGAACCCCGCCGAACAGGGAGTCCGGCTTTGCGGCTGCTCCAAAAGCTTTCGCCGGGATCAAAGACGCAGCCCCGAGTGCCACTGTCCCACCCAAAAACGTCCTGCGTGAAA
>JBAXCC010000272.1:0-5482 GCA_037141675.1 bacterium
TGCGCGCACTTGCGGCCTATCTTCAGGCATCGAATGCGGAAGAGGCTAAAAACGTCCTACTCCGTTTCCTCGTCGAGGAAGAAAGAATGGACGACTATGCCCGATCATCCATCTACGTCTATGCAAAAACGGTATGGGATACGGCTTCTCCAGAGAAGAAGGAAGCAATCTTCAATGCACTCTGCGTAGCTGCGTCTATGGAGTCTACCCAATGGGTCTTTGAAGAATGTGACACTAGACTTATCGCCATGAACGCCAGCTATAAAAACTCTCTCCAGCGTGAGGCTATGCTGAGGCGGCAGCTTTTCATTCCGTTTTCTAAGTATTACAATGAACTGAAGATCCAAATGGAAAAAGAGGTGAAACGCCTTGAAAAGGTAAAGAATCACAGTAACATCAGCACAAACCTTGCCGCCTTGAAAACACGGAACTTTAATCTGCCCCAGCCAGACTTGGCGACAAACAATGTGATAGCGGCAGTGGAAGGCAGTACCGTCGCCGATGAGAAAACAGACAGCAGGACAATAAGAAGCGTCGGCATGTATGCGTTCTTCGGGGTCACAACCCTCCTCCTGCTAGGCCTCGGCGCATGGAAGATGACACGAAGATGAACATGAGCCAGCGGAATCTATCGCCAGACCGCGACGACCTTCAATCTTGCTTCATTGGCGCAGACACCATGAAAAGGCAACCATTGTATTAGGAGGTTTTTATTATGAAAAAGTGCCGCATTTTGTTGTCTGCTTTCTGCCTGACTGTTCTGTGCATGGCAACTGCAGAGGAGGTCGGATTTCCTCCGTGGCCGGAATACTACGCGGACAGGACACCGGAATCTATCGCTTTCAAGCGTGATGCCTTCCGTGATCCTGCGAAGCTTAAATCAGAGTTATTGCAGGCCCTCTCCATAAACGGCAGGTTTGACTTCAAGGAGTTCCCTTGGTTCAAAAGCACCTTTGAAGTTCAAGATGAGGTCTTACGCCCTGTATTGATGGAGATATACAAGGAGGCGAGGATGAAGGACTTTTCTGATCCCAACAACGGTTTAGATATGCTTCGCGCAAAAAGAAGTCTCACAGGCTTGGGTCTCTGCGCCGATGATGCCGCAAAGCAATTGCTACTCGACATAGCAAGCCAATCTTCTGACGTGATGGATATCCGTATGCGCGCACTTGCGGCCTATCTTCAGGCATCGAATGCGGAAGAGGCTAAAAACGTACTACTCCGTTTTCTTGTTGAGGGAGAACGGATGGATTCTCAATCAAGGTCAGGTGTCTGTCGCTATGCTCTGGCAGCATTTACTCAAGCCACCCCAGAAAAAAAAGCAGCGATTTTAGAGTCGCTGTATGCTGCCTTATCCCACGAAGACAATAAGTGGCTGTTCCGTGTTTACGATGATATTTTATGTAAAATCAGCAAGGAATATGCAAACTCACACGAGAGGCTTGCCCTATTAAAAAGACTGATCAACGCCCCTTCGCTTTGCAAGGTGGATGATTATGCAATGCCCGAGCTTCAGGAGAAACTGAAAGTGTTACAGAAAATGCGCCTTTATACAAATATCAATACCAATCTAACTACACTCAAAGGTAGAGATTTCAATCTGCCTCTTCCTGTGTCAGCCACAAATGAAGTTACTGAGACTGCTTCAAAATCGATCGACACAAAAGCAGGTGCTGAAAATAATCAGGCGAAAAAAGCGAATTCAATTGGCGTTCTTTCAATCATCGGAGGGGCTGCCGTCCTCATTCTTGGACTCGGTTTCTGGCTCCTTGCCAGAAGACGTTGAGAGTAGGAACGGTGCGCCCAAAAACTTTAAGCAGATTGCTTTTCGACTTTCATCCAAGGGGTTGAAATGGTACTCTGAACGCAACGCTTGTCCAGTTTGTATGATGTCTCTGACATGCTGAAAAGACAAGTGCTGTGAAAGGGATTTGGAAAGCAATGACGGCAGGGGATTTTATAACCAAGTGGCAGCAGGTCGAATTGAAGGAGCGTTCAGCCGCCCAGGAACATTTCATTGACCTCTGCCGTCTTGTTGGGCATCCGACCCCGGTCGAGCTTGACCCCACGGGCGACTCTTTCTGCTTTGAGCGCGGCGTTTCCAAGCATGGCGGCGGCGAAGGATTCTCGGACGTGTGGAAACGCGGCTTCTTCGGCTGGGAGTACAAGGGCAAGCATAAGGATCTGAATGCCGCCTATAACCAGCTTCTCCTCTATCGCGATGCGCTTGCGAGTCCTCCTTTACTCGTTCTCTGCGACCTCGACCGGATCATCATCCACACCAACTTTACCAATACCGTGTCCACCCGTTACGAGATTGCGCTTGCGGAACTCGGCGAACCCCGCAACCTAGAAATCCTCCGCGCCCTTTTCTTCTCTCCTGACAAGCTTCGTCCCGGACAGACCAGCGAGGCGGTCACCCGGCTGGCCGCTGAAAAGATTGCGGACATTGCGGAGTCGATGCGTAAGCGGAATCTGGATGCTCAAGCGGTGGCCCATTTTCTCGACCGCGTGGTCTTCTGCATGTTCGCCGAGGACATCGGACTTCTTCCCACCGCGATCTTTACGCGTATCGCTCAGACCGCAGCTAAGGAACCTGAGCGCTTTTGTATGCTTGTCGGTAATCTCTTCAAGTCCATGTCCACAGGCGGCGACTTCGGCGTGGACCGGATCAAATATTTTAACGGTAGCCTCTTTGACCAGGCGGATGTCCCTGTCTTGACCGCCGACGAAGTGAGCCGCATCGTGGCCGCAGTGCGTCTGGATTGGAGCGCGGTTGATCCGACTATTTTCGGGACGCTCTTTGAACGGGGACTCGATCCGTCCAAGCGTTCCCAGCTCGGGGCGCATTTTACAGGGCGTGAGGACATCCTGCTGCTCGTCAACGCCGTGGTGATGGACCCCCTCCGCCGGGAATGGGCAGAGACACGCGAAATCGTCTCCTGCCTGCTGGACACGGGCAAGAAGAAGCGCGATGACAAAAACGAGAAGCGCGAACTGACATCCTCCGCGTTAAAGAAGGCACGGATGGAATCCTCCAGCCTCCTGCATGGTTATCTGGTGCGCTTGCAATCCGTCAAGGTCCTTGACCCTGCCTGCGGTAGCGGCAACTTTCTCTATGTCACCCTACAGGCTTTGAAAGATCTCGAAAAAGAGGTCATAGTCTTTTCGATGGACAACGGGTTGGGCTCATTCATTCCGCTGGTCGGCCCGTGGCAGCTTTACGGTATCGAACTCAATCCCTACGCGCACGACCTTGCTCAGATGACCGTCTGGATCGGCTGGCTGCAATGGCTCAAGTTCAACGGCTTCGGCTCTCCACAGGAACCCATCCTCCGCGCCATCCCCGGCAACTTCCAGTGCCAAGATGCCATCATGAATGACGTCTCTCTCGGAGGCCCGGAGGCACGGAATGAAATCGTTGAACCGGACTGGCCCGCTGTTGATTTCATTGTCGGCAATCCGCCCTTCCTCGGTGGAAACCGCATACGTTCAGAGCTGGGTGATACGTATGTTGAAAATCTCTTCCGCCTTTACAAGGATCGCGTCCCTGCGTTTGCTGACCTCTGCTGCTACTGGTTCGAGAAGGCGCGGGCGCACATCAAGGTGGGCAAGTGCAAGCGTGCTGGCCTCCTGGCCACTCAAGGCATACGCGGCGGCGCGAATCGCGAAGTCCTCAAGCGCATCAAGGATAGCGGCAACATCTTCTGGGCTGTCTCCGACCGCGATTGGATTCAGGACGGCGCCAATGTCCACGTCAGCATGGCAGCCTTCGACAATGGGCTTGAGTCCAAACGCATCCTAGACGGTCAGACGGTCTCGAAGATCAATCCTGACCTGACCTCCAGTGCGGATGTGACAACGGCAGTTATTCTCTCGGAAAATCAAGGCATCTCATTCCAAGGGCCATCGCCTAAAGCCCCGTTTGATATTGACGCGGAAACAGCGGAAACGATGTTAGCGGACACCGGCAATCCGAACGGACGTTCGAACTCGGATGTGGTGCGCCCTGTCGTCAGTGCAGTGGATATCGGACAATCCTCTCGCGGCAAATGGACTATTGACTTTGCCTTGATGCCCCTTGATGAAGCCGCCAAGTACGAGAAGCCGTTTGAATATGTGAGGATGCATGTCTATCCGATCCGTTCGCAGAATCGGCGTGCAGCATATGCCCAAAAGTGGTGGCAATATGCCGAGGCTCGTCCTGGTATGCGCAAAGCTTTAGTTGGGAAGAAACGCTATATCGCGACGCCGGGGGTTTCAAAACATCGGCTCTTTGTATGGATGACTTCGAATGTGCTATGCAATCAAGGAACGTTGGTTTTCGCCCGTGACGATGACATGTTCTTTGGCATCCTGCACTCCTGTATCCATGAAGTTTGGGCGCGGGCTCAGGGCACGCAACTGCGCGAAGAGGAGAGCGGTTGCCGCTACACGCCCACCACCAGTTTTGAGACGTTCCCTTTGCCCTGTCCCACACCTGAGCAAGCAGAGGCGATTGGTGCTGCTGCCCGCGAGCTTGTTGAACAGCGAGACCGCTGGCTTAAACCGGAAAGCGCAACGCCTGCCGAACTCAAAAAGCGCACGTTGACCAATCTTTACAACGCTCGGCCCACATGGCTTGATCTCGCACACACGAAGCTCGATACCGCCGTTGCCGTTGCCTACGGTTTTTCTCCTGATCTTTCCGATGACCAGATCTTATCCCGTCTGCTAGAACTCAACCACGAGCGGGCAAGCCTATAATTTTTGGTATAATTGTCTATTGACAAACTAGACAATTGGGTGTAAATTAAAAAATTAAACGTGTAAAGGATTGAAATATGAGTAACGATACGACACAACAGGGATTAGGGACGATTGCCCTGCATGCTGGGCAAGTTGCTGATCCCACGACAGGTTCACGCGCGGTTCCGCTCTACCAGACCGCAGCTTACGTTTTTCGCAACATTGAACATGCGGCCAATCTCTTTGCACTCAAGGAGGCCGGCAATATTTATACCCGGCTGATGAATCCGACCACCGATGTCTTTGAAAAACGGATGGCGGCGATTGAGGGCGGCACCATGGCGTTGGCAGCGTCGTCGGGACAAGCGGCCATCACCTTTGCGCTTCTGGCTATCTCACAGGCGGGTGATCATTTTGTTGCGATGGACAATCTGTATGGCGGCACCTATCAGCTTTTTCATAATACCTTTCCAAAGATCGCGCGCAAAGTGACCTTTGTTCCTTCCGATGCCTCTGCGGAGGTCATCCGCAAGGCCATACGTCCGGAGACCAAGGGCATCTATGCCGAGATGATCGGCAACCCGAAACTGAACGTGGCGGATCTTGAGATGATGGCGGGCGTGGCACACGAGGCCGGTATTCCGTTGATCGTGGATAATACCGTCGGAGTCGGGCTCGTAAAGCCGTTTGAACATGGGGCGGATATCGTGGTCGCCTCCGCGACAAAATATATCGGCGGACATGGTACGTCCAT
>JBAXCC010000273.1:0-5469 GCA_037141675.1 bacterium
GGAAATTATTCCCGGTCAGATTATGCTGGGGTGGAAAATAGTACGTCTCCGGCTTACCTTCCTGGCCTACCTTTTTCGCCTGCTGGGCGTTCTGGTGCATATGATGCGGAATCGGACCCATGTTATCAAAGAACTTACTATACACCGGCCAGCGGTGATACAATTCCCAGATCTCCTTGCCCACAGCCTTGGCGCCAAGCGCCGCAACGGCATCGCGCAGCAAAAAGCGCTGACCCTTATAGACGACATAGCTCAAGCCCTCATCCGGCCCGCGCCCCTCATTAGCCGCTTCCGTCGTGGAGGCAAACCAACGCTCGTCAATGCCGCCACGCTTAAGTCCATACGCATAAAGATCGTCTGTGTGCAATTTGAGGCGACGCCCGGGATGTAGGAACGACCGGGGCACCCAATTCGGTGCGAGCCGTAAGACGCCATTCCCCTGCTTCAAGGCCGCTTCTGCCAGATCCTTTACATTCGCTGTAACGGTTTTAAGTTGTTTCACGGATTTTATACTCATCTTGATTTCCTTTTTTATTCTTTATTGACAGCTTAACAGTGTTGATGTGTTCACGAAAAACACGATCCAATCTTAAAAACATATTTTCATGCTACAGTATTCAGGTGTGTTTGTCTTGTAAACCTTTAACAAAAATGTGTACACTATCGGCATGAATGCAAAAATGATTCAACGCACGTTTTTAGGCCAGATTCAAAATCTATCGTCATTTAGGTCTCTGCTCGACACGCTTCCCGATGTCGGTTTTTTCATCAAAGACAGCCAGGGACGCTTTATGATGAACAATCACCGGGCCTGCCAATTCTGCAATGCGGACAACGAACTGCAAACCATCGGCAAGACAGATTACGATTTCTTTTCACGGGATCGCGCTGACTTTTATATTAAAGGCGACCAGGCGGTCATGACCACTGGGGTCCCCGTCATCAATGAAATAGCGCCAGCCCCCGAAAACTCAGAGCGGCTGATGATTCACAGTAAATTCCCGCTTTACAACAACCGCGGAAAACCGATTGGCGTGGTTGGCTTTCACCGAATGGTCGACGGCCTACGCAACACGCCCGAATGGCTTGGACGCTTTACACAGGTTGTCACCCACATCCATCAGCACTACAATGAAAATATTGAAGTAAAAAAAATGGCGTCACTTGCTGGCGTTTCCATCAGTCAATTTGAACGCCGCTTTCAGCGCATTTTAGGATACACCCCGTATGAATACCTACAGCGGGTCCGTATTACCGCCGCGCGTTCCCTTTTAGAAACAACGAATCGCACGATTGTCGACATCGCCTGCGCCATTGGCTTCTACGATCACAGCCACTTTAATCGCACCTTCAAACGCATCGCCGGCACCTCGCCCGGACACTATCGCCGCAGCCACCTTGCACCCGTGTAAACATGGAGACACGCGCTCACCAGCGGAGTGACTTCTTAGATTAAGAGTTAAACGTTGAGAGTTCCACCTCCGCGAATACGGCTACGGCGGACAGGTAAAAGTTTGACCTGTCCGCCGGTTTATCCGCCGTAGCTTTAGCGTAGGAGTAAGACGTCTTCCCTCGAACGTCCGAGGAGTTGACAGGAGAGTCCATTTGCGTTATCTTAGAAGAACAAAAGCCGAGAGCGGGCTATCTGACTGGTTCACGCCAGCCGGGGCCAAGATACCTCTCGGATTTTGTTTTACAAATCCGTTCTTGCAACCTCTTGGCAATTGGAGCCTATGAGCCGATGCAGGTTCGGATTTTTTTGTGTATATCAGAACAGTGCTGGTTTGACGTGCGCAGCAAAGTCTTGTAATCTTTTCACCTGAGGGGCTTGGGGAGATTCCTCCGCGCTTGGCTTGCGGTCAGGTTTTTCACTGAGCTCCTCGCTTTTTTTACTACGCCTTTGTGACGGAAGCAGGGCGGCCATTCCGCAATGCTGCTCGATTCGAAGGTATTAAGTATTAGACTTTCGGACGTGGAGCAATCGTCGCTTTCGGCCATTTCACCAGAAGCTTCTTAAAACACGCATCCGCAAACGAGCGAAGATCCGCTGTCGATTTTTCATCGGCCTGGTGATCCGCTGTGGGGTTCTTGCCAGCCACGGGCGTCAGTGCGGCCGAGTTGTTGACGACCGGCCTTCGCTGTCTCTTTTCTGTTGTGTGATGGCTCATGATCCTTTTACTCAGAACGCCCCCCCGAATTGTACACCTGTCCGTGAAAAATCGTGCCCCCACAGCTCATTCGTTGCCATAAGTCAATCACCGAGCCTTCAGAAAGCGTTCAAGCGGGTATTCAGGTGATTCTGTTGCATCCTCTAGTTTTTTGAGATACGGGTGACTTTGTTTTAAATAACTCTCGTAAGTGCCGTAGTTAAAAGTCGCGACTTGGAATATCTGCACAAGCAACCCTTTTAATGGATCTAATTCTTGAGCGCCGATAGTTTCTTTTGATCCGCGCAAAAGCTTAAACTCTACAATAATTGATGCGGAATTACTGCCTGATCCTAATATTGGAATTAATTTGCCGGTTTTGCCGCTAACAGGCAAAAGGATTACATGGCCCAAGCCCCAAACACTTGAACCGGGCTCAAGAATTTTGCCTGCCTCACAGGGGAAACGCGGCGGTAGAAAGGTGAGTCCGCTTAGATGAAACGTGCGCTCACTAGGTTTCCACTCATACCCAGTTATTTGTAAAAGGCCGACAAGTCTCATATAGAAATTCTCCAATCTGATAGCTACTTAAAGGTAAACTTTACAGAAACTTTAGCAATCATCGGCGACTGAAAAAGCCAGCCAGTGGTTTCGCTCGCGACAATCGCGAACGATCCTTGCCACAGTCTCAATAACTCTCATAGTTGATTCGTCTTCCTTTATGCCAAGGATATCCTCGAAGGGAACTTTTGGAGAATTCAGTGCTGCGGGTGGGAAAAGACTCGCACGATAATAGCCATCTATGCGTTCGCGGATGTAAACAGGATTTTGAATAGGAGTGTCCGGAAACAAAAATCCCTGTCTCTCCTTTCGGAGGCCAAAATCCGGCCCCCAGTCTTCATCGTTTTTAAAGATCGTTCGCGTCGACAGAAAGAAATTTAAAACACGCTCATAAGCGCGCTCGTCCTTCCATCCACCATGGAGGCAGACAGAGAAGTCCCCCTTAGCAACGGCTTGTTCAGAAAACTGCTCGCGAAGAGATTTGAACTCGTCGAAAAAATCAAACTTCGGCCCTAACCTCAACGTGTAACTAGGCTCATGCGCAAATCGAAACCAGTTTACATCCGCATCATAATGTCCGCCCATAGCATTTTCCCAACTTGCTTCTAGCTGAGCAATTTAGTGATCGATTCGTAATTGCCGTTAGTCGGCATGGCGAAGAGGCAGCGGCCGTTACTGCGGGCGGCCCAGAGGTTGCCAATGTCACGCTTTTCTTGCGCATCCGTCGCGTCGAGCAGATGGGCACCTTTGTATTCGACCACAAGAATGCGACCGTCTTCAAGTTGGCAGATGAAATCCGGATAGAACCAGTCGGTCGAGGTTTGCAGTCGGAATGATGTGGAACGCCGCGAGAGGTTGCGAACCCAGAAACGCACCCCCGGCAATTTCGAGTCGAGGTACTGGGCGCATTTGAACTCTTCCGTGAGCGGGCCGCCCACTGTCGCTTCGTGTAACTCGCCGGGCTTTGGCCCGAAGTAGTGTTTGCGGAACTCGAATGAGCCGTCAAATAGCCAGCTTGGCTCGTAGGAGATATCTTTGAAGTTGATGGCGTGACTGTCGCTGACTGTCAGGACTGAGTCAAGGGCAAGGTAGTGCTGATAGGCGACCATGCGTTCGCTCGTGCGGTGCATGGCGATACGCTCTTCGATGGCGTCACGCAGACGGAAGCGGTCGAAGACCAGCGGCCCCACATCGGTGAGGCCGTGGCGGGACATGAGCCCGTTGATGGCTTTGCGCAGAAACACGGCGGACTCCGCCAGCGGAATATCCGCGTGGTCAATCTGCCGGTCTATCCAGGCGATCAGATATTCCACAGTCCAGTCGGTGCCGCTGATGTTGCCGAGGGCAAGCGTCTGCTGATGCAACCGCACAATGAAATCGCAAGGTATGTCGCTCTCGCGGTACACGTCTGTTTTGACCTCGCCCTTGGTCCCGACATCCAGATTGCCGGATGAAAGTGTGGGTCGTTTGGTCGGATCGTAGCTGGCGGACAGGGTGGCATCTTTGGATCCCAGCCGCCAAGGATGTTCGAGCAAGTGGGTGCTTTCGAATTCCTGCAGAAGATTTCCTTCTTTTATGCAAAGCAGAGGGACGCTGAAATCCATCTTCATCTGGTAGGGCGTAAGTGGCCTCGGCTGTCCGCTCCCGCCGAATGTCTTGTCGGCCTCCTTCACCTGCTCGACGAGGGCGACGACCCGCGCCCGTGCTTCCGGGGTCTTGGCGCAACTGGCGACCTTTTCGGTCTCGTCTGCATCGAGCGGCACAAGGACCGTGATGGCTCCTGTCTCGGCACTGATGCGGACCTTGCCGCACAGGGCGACTTCTTGCGCTTGGGCGACCTCGGCGTCGATCTCGCCCGGTTGGAGACGAAGCGTTTGAGGCTGTGCGCCCAGCGGCAGCATGCCTTGAGGTGCAGGGAGGATGATGCGCTCTGCCTCGGCCCGAGTGAACCCGTTGCTCTCCAGCGCTTCGCGTAATTCGTTCAATACGTCCGGTAGCGATTCGGATACCGATAGCGCATACGCGCAGTTGAGGTCGGGATGGTTCTTCGGACGCGCATTCGGCAGGCGCAGGATGCGTCCGACGATCTGTTCGATGGCCGTCGCTGAACGCGTCTCCTTCAGGCTGCACAGCACATACGCGAAGGGGCAGTCCCATCCCTCACGCAGTTTCTGCACGGTGATGATGAAACGGACTTTGCAATTCGGCGACGCAATGTCGCCCGCATCTTTCAGGTCGTCGTTTGAACCGACTGAAATCTTGATCTCGCCCCGGTCGATGCCGAAGTCATTGACCAACTTGTCGCGCAAGGGCTCGCAAGCATCCACGCGCTCAGCCTGAATCAGCATCACGGGGCGCAGATATTCGCCTGTGGACTGGCCTTCTGTGAGGGCGATCTTTTCGAGATCTGCCCGCAGCGACACGGCATCTGCCAGCAATTGATCTTTCTGGCTCGGATGGCGAGTGACCACGCGAAGGGGCAACTTCACCATGTCGGCAGCTTTGAGCTCAGCGGCTGATACGTGGTGCAGGATGTTCGACGGGTGTTTGGAACGTGCGGGCGTAGCGGTAAACTCCACGATGCAGGAGGGCATCACATCACCGAGGGCGGCGAAAGAGAGGTCTGTACGTGCGTTGTGCGCTTCGTCTACGATCACGACCGGACGGCGCAGGCGAAGCATGTTGACCAGCGAGGGCACAGGCTTGTTGTCAGGCCCCTTCAGCAAATCGTCCAGACGGTCGGCAGGCAGATTGAGCAGAT
>JBAXCC010000274.1:0-5437 GCA_037141675.1 bacterium
ACCCTGCCGGCAGGAGCTCTGCATCAACGGCACATGGCAATTTCAGCCTGTAGCTATTTCTAAGGGCTGGGTTCCCGAGCAAGGGACTCCTCCAGTACTGGAGATGCCGGATGCCGCGAAATGGGACAAGGCGCCGATCAAAATCCCTTCTCCGTGGAACATCAATGCCATCGGACATGATCCCAAAGGTGGCGGCATGGACAGCCGCGCTTTCCCGAGCTATCCTGAAAGTTGGAACCAGGCCAGAATGGGATGGCTGCGCAAGTGCGTAACAATCCCTGACGCATGGAAGGGCCAGCGCATTTTGATTCATCTCGAAGCCGTGGCCGGCGACTGCCAGATTCTCATTAACGGCAAGGAGGCCGGATTCCACTTCGACACCTCCCTGCCCGGCGAATGTGACATCACCTCCCATGTGGTGTTCGGCCAGGAAAACGAAATTCTGCTCGGCATCCGCGACGCCCGCCTCTACGCTGAAAAAGGAACCTACGGCAAGCTGACCTATCCGACCGGAAGCTGGCTCGAGGGCGCTGTCGGCGTCTGGCAGGATGTCTTTCTTCTGGCCAAGCCAGCAGTTCATATTGCCGATCTCTTCCTGCAGCCGCGGCTCGATGAAGACCTGCTGGTCGCTGATATCGAGGTCGTCAATACAACTGATACACCGCAGACAATCGCGATTGAACTCCCAGTCTATGAATGGATCAACCAGACTGATACGTCAAAGGCGAACATGCTGATGGCGCCGGAGATTGCTTGGTCCCTCGGCGCTGAGGCGCTCCGTCTCTCCGCACCGAACATCAGCCTCGCTCCAGGCGAAAAGAAATTCATCACGCTTCAGGGCAACGTGAAGGGACGTCTGAAGACGTGGGAAGTCTGGACGCGTGGCAAGCCCAACCTCTATGCGGCCGTAGCCCAGGTGAACGCTGGCGGAACCGTCGTCGATAAAAAATTCCAGCGCTTCGGCTGGCGACAGGTGAAGCTGGAGAAGGGCGATCTCCTGCTCAATGGCGTCAAGACCAAGCTGATGCATGACGGCTGGCACTTCACTGGCGTGGCGTGCATGACCCGGCGTTATGCCTGGGGCTGGTACACCTTGGCCAAGGATGCGCACATCAACCTGGTGCGTCCGCACGCCATGCCCTACCCGCGCTATTTTTACGACATGGCCGACGAGATGGGCATGCTGATCATGGACGAGAGCGGCATCTTCGGCAGCCACTGCAACTTCAACTACGATTCTGAAAAGTTCTGGGAACGCAACCGCGCGCATGTCGGACGCCTCGTGCGCCGCGACCGCAATCATCCGTCTATCGTGGGCTGGAGCGTCTCCAACGAGATCTGGTGTGTGCTGCGCTCACGCGCACCGCAGGCCTATCAGGAGCAGGTGTATGGCAAGATCTTCGACCTCTGCACCATTGCGCGGAAGCTGGATCCCACGCGCCAATGGGTGCAGAGTGACGGCGATAAGGATTTGAACGGACGCTTAAATGTCTGGCTGATCCACTGCGGCGGCGAGCACACAGACACCATTCCGCCGAACAAACTGTGGGGCGTCACCGAGGGCGGTAGCTCCTACTACGGCAAGCCCGAGCATTACGAGAAGTTCGTCGGCGACCGCGCCTACCGCAGCTTCAATGACCGCGTGGATGCGCTAGCCAAGGAGGATTACAACCTCATCCGTTCGCTGAGAAAACAGGATGCCGACATCATGAACGTCTGGAATTTGGTGTGGCACGCACTGAAGCCCCTCCCGCTCGGACTGAAAGAGGTTTCAAAACAACAGCTGGAGGTGACAGACGGCGTCTTCTTCGGGCCGTATGTGGGAGGCAAGCCCGGCGTACAGCCGGAACGCATCGCACCTTTCTCAGTCACGGTCAACCCTGGCTATGATCCGTCCCTGCCACTGATCGATCCGCATCCGCTCTATCCCGCCATGCAGGCGGCGATGCATCCGGACGGACCGCAACCCTGCGAATGGGACCACTTCGATGCGCCCAAGCCCTTGCCTCCCGCACCCGTCATTGCGAACCCTATCGAACAGGCTTCGTTTGCAGGCAAACAGAATAGTGCTCTCTACGACAACTTGAAAGCAATGGGCATCCGTTTCTCCGAATCCGCTGACGTGAGTACATTCATGATCGTTGATCTGGCGTCCATTGAAGCGTCAGAGTCTGCTGCACTCAAAACAAAAGCACAAGCTGTCATCGCACAACAAGGAAGCGTCTTGCTCATCAACCTGTCGCCTGCGAATCAGAGCCTCGCCAACCAACTCCTGCCCTACCCCGTGGTGTGCACCGAAGACATAGCTTCGTCACTGCTGCCCAACAAGGAGGATGCGCGCACGGCCTGCCTCTCCTACAAGGAACTATACTTCGCGGAGAACTTCAGCAACCCGACCATCAGCCGCTCGACACTCAGCGGCGCATTCGTGGAGAAAGGACGCATCCTTCTCTCTCGTAACAACACGGACTGGCTGCGCTGGCTCAATGGCTCCGAAGCATCAAAGACCATCAGCATCGTGCGCTCCGAACTCGAAAACAGCCAGTCGCCCGTATGGGCCGAATGTTCGCAAGGACAAGGCCGCTACCTGGTCTCCACGCTCATCTGCGAAAACCTGAGCGACGCGCATGTGGATCTCTATCGCAACATGTTCACCAACCTCGGACTCAAACTGGACAAGAAATCGGACCTCACCATCCCAGCATTCAATGGGCAAGCCCTGGTGAAAGCCCTCGCACTAGGTCGCTTCGGAGCGGCCACACTCGAGGAGGCGATGGAGAAACCCTACATCGAGGAAACCGCTGTGCGGCCCGTGGAGAAAAGCAAGACAGCCGGACTGACATGGGCCTTGGAATCCAACGGAGGGGACCGCTTTGTCCTGAACCAACTGAAGCAACCCGGACCCAAGGAGATCTTCGCAATCTACTTCAGCTACTGGGTCTATTGCCCGATCGACCTAAGCGACCTGCTGAATTCCGGACCTGATTTGCCGAAGATGAGCCAGCACTGTTATGTATCGGACACCGCCAAGCTCTACCTGAACGGACATCTGCTCAAGCCCGCAGTCTCCGTGCCGACTGATTATCGTACACGGATCACCTATCAGGATATTCCGCTCAAGCAGGGATGGAATCACTTCTTGATTAAAGTGGCCAGTGACTCTTATCACAATGCCGATCCCGGCACACTCGCAGTCCGCCTCTTCAGCACCAACCGCTCATTCGAAGGACAACTCAAGACTGCCGTGCAGGGCCCGCAAACAAAGAACAAATAAGGCAATGAGGCAATAAGGCAATTTTCTAGTTTAAGGAGCACCAATGAAGCATGTTTGGATTACGATTATTTTAATAACTAGCCTGTGCGTGACACACGGAATCGCGGCGGACAACTCCGCCATCACCACGCCCCGCGTCGAATCCTTCCCGCGCGAAGGCAAGGGATATACACTCATTGACTGGCAACAGCGCGCACAGGACTTCATCACGTTCTCGCTCGATCCCGTCCGCAAGGGGGAGTATCTGCCGCTGATGTGGTGGGACGACTCGAAGGTTCACTGGAAGGAGACCACGTTCGGGGTTCCGAGCTACGTCGGCATGAAGAATCAGTGGGGCGTCTTTGGAAAATCACACGAAGGGATTGTCTCGATGGGCATCCTCGTCAGCGGCGCACTGCTGGGAAAAGAGATGACCCGCTACACCGTGCCTGGGAGCACAAACCCTGTCAATCTCGTGCGGATGCAGGAGGCCTACTTCTCGCCGGAGGACAGCGTCTTTCTGAATAGCATCGGCAGCCACTCCGGCGGAAGCTTCTGGTACGACCTGACGCCCTCTCTCTTCGTCGGCGCGTTGGTCGACCTGTATCCGGATGAGAAAGCACTGACTGACAAATGGCATGCGTCCTGCGACCGCTGGGCGAAAGCGACGCGTCAACTCTGGAACCTGAACGATTTTTCTTTCCAGGCGTATGACCTGCGCAGCGACCGGGCAATCGCGCAGCGGTGGCGCGAACCGGACTCCGCGGCGGCACTCGCCTGCCTGATGCAGATGGCCTATGCGAAATGGCCCGAAGAGCAGGCCTTCTACCACGAAACGCGTCACGCGTTGGACTGGCTCTGTTCACAGGAACGCAATATCAACTACGAGATTTTTGCTTCGTTCGGCGTGTACGCGGCAGCCCGCTGCAATGCCGAGCACAACACGAGCTATGATGTCGGCAAGGTCTTTGGCTGGTGTTTTGAGGACAGCGCCGTACGTGGCATCGGACCGCATGAGAAGGACATCTCCAAGGGAGACGGCTGGGGAGTCGTTTCAGGTCAATGGGGCGACGCTGACGTGGCAGGTCTGGTGGGTGTCAGCCGCGGCGCGCTCTCGACCCCGAAGTATCGAGGAGGCTACGCCTTTGCGATGAACACCTTTGTCTATGCCTGGCCGCTGGTGGCAGCGACGCGCTACGACAACCGCCTCGCACGCGCCGTGGGCAAATGGATGCACGCGGCTGCCCACAGCGCGCGCTTCTTCTATCCCGATCAACTGCCTCCGGAGAAGCAAACCGACTGGGCGTGGGCATCGAAATACACCTGCGCCATTCCCTACGAAGGGCTGATGGAAAAAAATAACAGCACAGGGGCGCCGGGGCCTTTCGGCTCAGGCGACCCCTCGAATCATGGCTGGGGGCCCATGAACCTCGGTGTTTACAGCGGAGCACTGAGTGGCGTTTTTGGGGCACTGATCAAGCCGACCAACGTCAAGGGCGTCCTCGCGCTGGATGTCAACAAGACAGACTTCTTTGCAAAGCCCTCATTCCCAACGACACTGCTTTATAACCCGCACCTCACCCCCGTGAAGGTGTCCCTCTCTGTCGGCGACAAACCTGTGCGCGTCTGGGATGCCGTCAGCAACGCGTGGCTCAGTGAGACCGTGACCGCTTCGGTCGAAATCACAATCGCCCCCGATACAGCCGTGCTTGCTACACGGATACCAGCCGATCAGAAAACCCGCTTCGAGCATGGAAAGCTTTATGCGGGGAATGTCATTGCCGATTACTCAGCTCCCCCGCCTGTTCCAACCCGGTAAGCCACAGTTCTATTTTTTCGATAGCACGGATTGTCACGGATGAATACGAACATTCAACATCGAACGTCGAAAACGAGGCGGTAATAAGGCAATTTTTCAAGTGACAGGAAAGTGCTTCAAGGCTTCACGCAACTGGCTGGGGTAAGCACCGTAGGCGTTGAAAAAGCAGCGCTGGAAGGTGCGTATATTTGCGAAGCCGCACTGGTAACTGATGGCACCAATCTTCTCGTCCGTGCGGAGGACAAGCTCCCTTGCCTTTTCGAGGCGGAAGCGCTGGATGATCGCCGCGGGCGTGGTCTGCAATTCCAGTCGGAACAGATTGTAGAGGTTGCTCAGCGAGGCATTCGCGGCCTGGGCGACTGCTG
>JBAXCC010000275.1:0-5435 GCA_037141675.1 bacterium
TCAGCGGTTTTGCATTAAGCATGGTCATCATTTTTCAGCACGAAATCCGTCGTGCACTTGCAATGATGGGCGGACGGGCTTCATTCACTCTCAATCGGGGCAACCTCCAGCAGGTGCATGTGCCCGAGATTCTCTGCCAATCCATCATGCATCTTTCTGAAAAGCGGACTGGCGCGCTGATTGCTGTCGAACGAGGCATTTCATTGGCAGGGTACGAAGAAGCTGGCATCCCATTGCATGCGCTCGTCAGTCGCGAACTCTGTATCTCCATTTTCACGCCACCTCAACCCTTACATGACGGGGGCTGCACGATTCGCAGCGGACGCATCGCTGCGGCCCGCTGCCTCTTCCCCATTTCCAGTCAGCCAGATTTGATGTGCGGTACACGCCATCGTGCAGCAGCAGGGCTCAGCGAAGAGACAGATGCGGTTGTCTTTGTGGTGTCGGAAGAGACTGGCTGCGTTTCTGTCGCCTATAACGGCAAGCTTAATCGCTACGACACGGATGTTCCACGCAAAGTGCTTCGCTGGCTTCGCTTTGCAATGCCAGACCAACGTTCAAGCCATTCCACGTTTTCAGCGTGGCTGAAGGGTGCCTTGACCCACCAATGGAACCAGTTTGCAAATCAAGCCAGGGGGAGGAATCACCATGCAGACCATTAAAGTCAGCAGTGTCTTGTGGTTGCTCTTCATCCGTGACTGGCCGTGGAAAATACTCTCCTTTGCCATTGCGATCATGATTTATTTTTCAATTCGGTCCGAAATCAGTTATCTGAGAACCTTTGATGTGCCTGTTTTGGGAGATCCCGGATGTGTTGTCACGAGCGCAAAGCCTCAAACCGTGCATGTCACACTACGCGGTTCCGAAACCGAATTAACCCAGCTTTATACGCCTGCCATTTACGTGGCCGTTGCCCCCGTTTCAAAAGGGACAAACGAGATTGAAACCATCCGGCTGAAATCGTCCGCCCTTAGACAAATCGGCTGTTTACGTGTCGTCCGGATCGAGCCCTATTTCGTAAACGTTCGCTTTGCGCATCCCGCCCACATAGATGCCCCTCCAACGCAACAGCCTTCCGAGCCCAGAAAAAACCATTCACCTGTTTTAACGAACTACCCACCCACACAACCCGAAGCAGTTACGACCGCGTTGACTGTGGGTGAACAGCCACACAATTAACATTATGGATGAATTTGTAAAAGAGACTCCTTTGCAGGACCGTCATGAAGTTGAGCGACGCGCTCACCGCCGGCTCTTCGGCATCATCTTGTTGCCCATCGCCTTCTTCCCGTTGCTTAGCCTGATCACCTATAACTGGCGGGACATCTCCTTGTTGAACGCTCCTCCCTTAACCCCTCCAGCTAATCTTATTGGGCTGGCTGGCGCGTGGTCGGTCTTCTTCGGCTATCATGTCTTTGGACTCGTCCTATGGATTGTACCCTTCCTAGTACTGGGGTTCAGCATCCTCCTCCTGTACGGAAAAATCGCAACCATCGGACGCAAAATGGCCTGGATGTTCCTCTTCCTGATCGCCATGTGCTGCCTCGTGCAAATGGGCAGCGAAACCATTTTCGACTCAACGCTGGAAACCCTTAACTCGAAACCCAACGCCGGTGGCGCGATTGGCTACTGGCTGATGAACTGTCTGCTGTGCCGCTGGTTCAGCCCTGTCGGTGGCGGCATTCTCATGATCAGTATCATGCTGTTCACGCTCATGATGGTCATTGGCATCCGCAACATCGTGTACGGCCTTGGGCGCATGACTGAATGGTGGGTGGAACGTCAGGCACGCCGTAAATCAGAACGCGAATCCCTCGACGCCAGCATTGCGGCAGAAGAGCGTCCCAAAATCAAAGCCCTGGACCCACAGAGCCTCAAGGATACTGCAAAGCGCGCAAAGGAAGAGGCGAAGAAAGCACGCGAGCAGGAACGTCAACGCAAAGCAACTGATTATGACGTCGAAGCGGTTACGCCTGCGCCTCAACCTGATCCCCCCCCCGCACGCTTGCCGGTTCAGGCTGCCGCACTGGCATCCAAAGTTGTATCTGTCCCTGACATGCCACACCAAAGCCTTGCCGATTATCCAATGCCCCCCATTTCTTTGCTCAACCCCATCCCCAAGGGCACGGCTGATCATGGCAATATTGAAGATATAGAAAAAATCATTATTGAGACACTTCAGCATCAAAACGTCGCAGTTGAAGTCGTCAACACGATTGCCGGGCCTGTGGTTACCCAGTATGAACTGCGGCCTGCACCGCACATCAAGGTTGAAAAAATTTCATCCCTGCAAGGCAACTTGCAAATGGCACTCGAAGCCAAGAGCATCCGCATTGAAGCCCCCATCCCGGGCAAAAACGCGGTGGGCATTGAAATTCCCAATCGTCGCGCACGGCCAGTAACCTTCCGTGAAATCCTTGAAGGTCAAGCCTGGAAGAAAAACACATGCGAAATTCCATTGGTACTTGGCAAGGATGTCGCGGGAAATGACCTCATCTATGATCTGACAAAGGCACCTCACTTGCTGGTCGCCGGCGCCACGGGTTCGGGTAAGAGTGTCTGCCTCAATGCGATTCTCGCCGGTATTCTGATGAGCCGCACGCCGGAGCAACTCCGATTGATTTTGGTTGACCCCAAACGCGTGGAGTTCACCGCCTACAATGATTTGCCTCACCTGCTCGTACCGGTCATCAACGATTCCAAGCGCGTGGCCTTCGGTCTCCGATGGGCCATCATCGAGATGGATAAACGTTACAAGTTGCTTCAAAAGGCAGGATGCCGCAATATCGTCTCGTTCAACACACGTACAAAAGCAATGCAAGCGGACTTGTTTAGCGGAGACACGCAAGAAGGCGCGATCGAGAGCCTTCCCGAAAAGCTCCCATACATTGTCATCGTTGTTGATGAGGTCGCCGACATCATGGCGACCGTCGGCAAAGAAGTTGAGCCTGCCATTGCCCGCCTGACATCGCTTTCACGCGCGGTCGGTATTCATCTGATTCTCGCAACGCAACGTCCCTCTGTTGATGTTATCACTGGAACAATCAAGGCCAATATTCCAGGCCGTATTGCGTTTAAGGTTTCACAGTCCAATGACAGTCGCACGATACTTGACTGTCCGGGGGCGGAAGAACTGATTGGGCGTGGTGATATGTTATTCCTCAAGGAAGGGTCGCAACTTCAGCGTGCACAAGGCGCATGGGTTGATGATTCTGAAATTGCACGTGTGGTCGCATTCGTTAAAGAACATTGCAACCCCTGTTATGACCAGACCCTCATGGGCAAGATGGATCGGATCAAAGAGCTGGATCCCAACGAGGCGTTGGAGGCCGGCCTAGACGATTCAGCCGCTCCTTCCGGCGCGGCCGCAGGTTGCGAAGTTGCTGGCACGGTCGACGAAGATTCTGATGAAGCCATGGCGAATAAAGCGCTGGACGTCATCCGCATGACACGGCGCGCATCAACCACCATGTTGCAGCGTCGCATGCGCATCGGCTACACACGCGCTGCACGTCTGATGGACATCCTTGAGACACGCGGTATTGTAGCACCGCAGGGATCAACAGGTGCTGGTGCGCGTGAGATTTTAATTGACCTCGATGCCATCATTCCTTCGCATCCGAACAGTACGAACACGACCACAAACAACCAACAAGCAGATGAGGATGGAGTACCTGGCGCAGGTGCAGCATCCACAACAGAAACCATTTAAGGAGAAACAAACTATGTCAATGGGTGAAATTCTGAGAACTGCACGTGAAGAACGGGCACTGTCGACATCAACCGCCGCGGAAGCCACACACATGAAGGTCCAAATTATTGAGGATTTGGAAAAAGAAGACTTCCGTCGCATTGCGGCACCAATTTATGGACGCGGTTTCGTCAAGCTCTATGCGGAATTTCTCGAGCTTGATCCGGCCCCATTGATTCGTGAATTCATGGACCTATACTCAGGCAAACGTGTTCCTGTCGTAGGTCGGCGTTCCGTTGATGGTGCGCCAGCTCCTGCAATGGAGAATGAAACCCCTGTTCCCATCACGCGCACCGTGCGTAATACAGGTGGAACAACACCTCCCTTGACCAAACCGCTTGTACGCACAATCGAGACCGCATTAGCCACTGAACCTCTTCCCGTTGCGCCAGCCCCGCTTCCGCTTTCCGTGCCTACTCCAAAGCCTGCACCCGAACCAGACCTAGACGACGACCCCCTCACCTTACCCCCCTGCCTCACGCCCACACGGGGTCTCACAGTAAATGACCCTGAAACATCCGTGCGCGCTCCAACCCAAGCAGAAACACCTGCCCTGGAAGCCATCACAGAAGATTCCGAGCCTTCGGAAAAGAGATGGGTTGTCGAACCTGAAGTCCAATTCGCAGATCCCAATGGTGAACCCGACCTCTTCTCTCAGCATACGCCCCAACGCCAACCTGTCACCACAACGCCCATAGCCGCTGTGGAGCCTAAGAAGAAGAAGCAGACGATTATGAAGCGTGGTCTTGGACCTATTTTTGATATGGGGCATCGCCTTGACTCGTCCCCTGTAACCGATTCGCCGCAAGACGCCGAAACAGCTGCTCGTCACAATGCACATCTGAAGACCTTCGTCGATAGTTTCAAGCGCCTAAAAGATGCCGCCCTCACCAGGGGCATCTCGGATGAATTTATTAAACAATATCGCTATCCATTGATCGCGGCTGGAGCTATTCTGTTGATCTGCATGCTGACCGGTGTATCGCTCTTGTTTAACATGACATCAAAACCAGTCAAGGAAACCACTTCGCAGAAGTTCCAGCAGGTCACCCCCATCCCCGACATGTACGCCGACTAACAACTCAACACGTAAATCTATGTCAACTTCAACAGATGCCTTTGCAGCACTCGTCCTGAAAAGGACAGAGCTCTTCAGTGATGCGCAAATCTCGCAAATTCTTGTTGCGGATCGTTCAGACGGTTCGGGAATACCCGGCGTCGTCATACGACTGGGCATTGCGCGTGAAGACGATTTTCTTAAACGTATCGGGGAGATAATAGGTCTGCCCTATCTCGACCTGACTGATGTGCGTCCGACAGATGAGGCGTTGACAAGCCTTCCTGCCCGTGCCGTCTATCAGTACAATGTACTCCCTCTGGCTCTTGAAAATGGCAACTTGAAAGTTGCCTCCTGCGACCCATTCAACATCGCCATGACCGATGGTCTTCGCTTAGCAGCAGGACGTCCTATCAAGGTTTCACTGACACCGCGCGAGGAGATCAATAAGGCGATCCAAAAATATTATGGTGTGGGCGCGGATGCCATTGAAAAGATGATTGAGGACGGACGCTATGCAGTTGATTCCGATATTGCCTCTATCTCAAAAATTGATGTGAATAAGATGGGCGCAGAAGCGTCCATCGTGAAATTCGTGAACCAGATCATCTCCGAAGCCGACCGCCA
>JBAXCC010000276.1:0-5404 GCA_037141675.1 bacterium
GGATTTTTCGGTAAGGTTCATCATCGTGCAATTTCTTTGGATGCTACACGCGAAGTTGTCGCGGGCGCCCTGCATCAAGATCCTGAAATGTGTGCAAAGTTTGCAGACGAGTGGGGTGTTGTCGGCTATCCTGATTACAAGGCGATGATTGCTGACTGGAAATCGGGCAAACTGGAGTTGGATTATGTGACCATCGTGACACCTAACTTTTTGCATGCGGAACAGGCGCTGGCCTGTTTGGACGCTGGACTCCCTGTCATGTGCGAAAAGCCGCTGAGCTATTCGATGAAGGAAGCGTTGGCGATCAAGGCACTTGCGAAGAAGCGCAAAAAAGTTCCGTTCGCACTCTCACACACCTATACCGGTCATCAAATGATGATGGTGGCTCGCGAATTGATCCAGGGTGGCAAGATCGGCGATGTCCGCAAGATTGAAACCTATTACAATCAGGGGTGGCTCGCAACATTGCTCGAGAAGACCGGGCAGCAGCAGGCAGCTTGGCGCACAAATCCGAAGATGTCCGGTATTTCCGGATGCGGCGGTGACATTGGTACGCATGCGCTGATCAATGCGCTCTGGACAACCGGTCTTGGACTGAAGAAGGTCTCCGCACGTTTGACAGCTCTTCCTGGCCGTGCTCTGGATGATGACTTCAATGTCTTTGGCCAGCTCTCCAACGGTGCAACGCTGGTGCTGACAGCGACGCAGATCGCCATCGGCAATAAGAACAACTGTGGCTTCCGTATCTACGGCAGCAAGGGCTCCATCGAATGGGCTCAGGAACACGCAGAAGAACTCCATTACTTCGATGGCAATACGCGCGTGACCTACTTCCAGAATATTCCGGTTGAAGGTACGTCTGATGCACTTAAAACCTACGGACGCATCCCGAGCGGTCATCACGAAGACTTCCTCGAAGCGCTCGCCAACCTGCACACCTCGCTTGAACGCAAGATCCGCGTCATCAAGGGCGAGAAGAATGTCCTGCCCTCCTACGACCATCCCGGCGTGGATGAAGGTGTGCTTGGCATGAAGTTCCTCACCGCCGCAGTGACAAGCTCCAAGAAAAAAGGTGCTTGGGTTTCTCTGTAAGCGTTTATTCATCATTAAAAAAGGCACTTGCACAAACGTGCAAGTGTTTTTTTCTTTTTGTTGGTTGACACCATACCAGTGAGTATGGTAGGATGGCTAACATGAAAAGCAAAAAAGCACCTGAGACCACAGTCCACATGTCGCAAACATTGCGGCAGTGCGCGTTTGATCTCTTTGTCGAACAAGGCTTTGATAACGTCAATCTGGATCAAATTGCTGCTGCAGCGGGGGTCACGAAGGGTTCGCTCTATTGGCATTACAAAAATAAGCAAGAACTGATATTGGCCTCCTGCCAGCACTATTATCAGACCTGGCATGCCAATATTCAGAAGTTGCTGGCGCCAGTTTCTAATCCGCAGGAGCGCCTCAAAAAAGCGATCGTCTGCAGTGTGGATAGCTGTATCATTGATAAGCGGAACCGCATTTTTACTACAGCCATCTTTACCTTGATGCAGGAAAATGAGGCTGTAAGAGATAGCTGGTCTCAGTTTTATTCTACGGTTCGTGAGTTCTATGTTGGGCTCCTTTATGCAGTGAAGTATGCCGATGGCAATTATTCACTTGAACTTGTCCGTCGCGATGTCGATCTGATGCTTGAGGCCATGGAGGGACTTAAGATTCGCGCTGGGTTTGAGAAGCAGATTGTCGAACCGTCGGAACGGAAGGTCATCACAACGAGCCTGCTGAGCATCTTTAAGCTTTGAAATACTCACTCGTATGGACAATGAAAGGTGATACATGCATAAGCGGCTTTTTTCTTCCACACGCGCAGTCTAAAAACAAAAAAAGTGAAAGGGTTAGTATGAGCCAGATCAAAATAGGAATTGCCAGTGATAACTTCCGCCACGATGACCGGAGCGTCAGCTACGTGTTCAAGTGGTGCCAGCAGAATGATTGCCCTATCGTTGAGATCAACACGGTCAACGGGGAGGATTTTTTCGAGGGACTTGGGTTTTCGCCGGCAGTGTCGTTGAATGGAGATGCAATGGCTTTGCGCAACGAGTTGGATCATTTCGGGCTGAGCGTCAGCCAGCTTGACTGTCATTACGCGCTTCACCGGTGGCAGTCGATTCCATACATGATTAGTGGAATCCGGATGGCAAAGTTGATCGGTTGTCCTTATGTAGCGACGACCGACGGGGCGGAGATACCGGCTGGGATGACGTTGCAGGATTTGTTTCAGCGGGCGAAGTACCACTTGACTGAAGCGTTGGCGGTGGGGCGCACGCACGGGGTGGGCATCAACGTCGAGCCGCATGGACCGTTGACAACGAATCTGGAGTTGATGGTGCGGTTGATGAAAGAGATCAACGATCCGCTGCTGGGCGTGAACTTCGACACGGGTAACACGTTCATTGCGGGACACGACCCGGTAGCGATGGTCAAGGAGCTGTTGCCGTGGATCAAACATTTTCACGTTAAGGACATCGCCCCGGAGTTGAAGGCGAACATCGGCAAGGATACAGGTGTCGCAGCCAGTGAAGTCCACGTCGGTGAAGGCATCAATGCCGATAACATCCGTGCGATTGTCCAGCACCTGAAATCCAACAGCTGGAGCGGGGTGATGTCGCTGGAATGCAAAGGCGAAACCAATACCGGCAAGAGCTTGAAATGGTTTCAGGGTCTGTTGAAGTAACAAAGTGAGGGAATCCAGACCATATAGTAAAAGGTAGCATACTAGACAGTATGGAAAATAAAGGGGGAAACATGTATAACGTATCACGAAGGACATTTGCTAAGGCCGCATTTAGCGCCCTTGCACTGCCGACGATTATTCCAGCGCGTGCGCTTGGAAAAAATGGTTCTGTTGCGCCAAGCAACCGGATAACTGTTGCCACGATTGGCTTGGGGGATAGGGGCGGCTCGCACATTAGCTCTTATATTGGTATGCCGGAAGTTGAACTCCTGGCGGTCTGCGATATTCATAAGCCGTCCATCAAGAAACAGATGGATCGGGTGGCGACGGCACAACCCAATACGAGTTGCAAAGGATATCAGGATTTTCGAGAAGTTCTCGCTCGGAAAGATATTGATGCAATAACCGTCACCTGTCCTGAAAACTGGCATGCGTTGATGTCCATCCTCGCCATGCGGTCAGGGAAGGATGTGTATTGCGAGAAGGCATTATCTCTCTCGGTTACCGAGGGACGTGCCATCTGCAACACGGTCCAGCAGACGGGACGCATCCTCCAAGCCGGTACGCAGCAGCGCTCGGATGCGCGCTTCCGTCAGGCATGTGAATTGGCCCGTAATGGGTATCTCGGAAAGTTGACAGAGGTCTATGTCTCCGCCCCGAGTGGCAAGCGTATGCTCAAGTTCCCCACGGCGGAGATTCCGGCTGATGTGGACTATGATCTCTTTTTAGGGCCAGCTCCTTACAAGCCCTATCGCCAGAACATCTACAAGTACAATTGGTACTTTTTGACCGACTATTGTGCGGGCTGGATTCAGAGTTGGGGCGTGCATCATCTCGATATCGCGCTCTGGGGTGCTCCTGTTTTGGGGCAAAGCACGTTGGCGATTTCAGGGAAGGTCGGTTTCCTGCCCGAAGGCGACGCAGATGTTTGTTTTGATTGGGATATCACGGCGACTGAGCCTGGCGGCGTGGCATTGCGTTACTATTCAGATGGTGCGCATCCCTACGGACATGGTGTCCGCTTCATCGGCGACAAGGGATGGGTGCATGTGACGCGGGGAGGAATCAATGCCTCAGACCCGAAATTACTTGGCATCGTGATGAAGCCTACGGATATTCATCTGCCGGTGTCAACCAATCACATGGTGAATTTCTTTGATGGCATCAAGAACCGTTCTCAGCCTATTGCACCGGCTGAAGCGTGCCATGCTGCCACAACGCTGTCGTTGATTGCAGATATTGCAGGTCGTAGTGAACAGAAACTGATCTGGGACTGGAAGCAGGAACGCTTTACAAATAATGAATTAGCTAACCGCTCCCTGACACGCCCCATGCGGAAAGGATTTACAATATGAGAAATGCGTTATTGAGTTATTGCGTTAGTGTGTTAGTTGCAGCAGGCATTTTTGCTGCATCAGTGCCGGAAAACATCAAGGAGACGGTGAAGAAGATACAGGCCACCAACGGCTTCGAGCCGCGTGAACTCTTTTTCACGATGGAAATTGCCGTGCCGAAAATGATCAGTGATGCGGAACAGTGCCGAGAGATGGCTCAGCTTCTGAAGGCGGCTATCGCTGCATCAGAAACAACGGCTCCGGCGAAGACCATCCTGCATCAATATCTGATCAAGGTTGATGCAAAAGCTGAAGCAAAGCCCTTAGGCGAAGCATTTGCGAGTGGAGCTTCTGCAAAGACGTCTGAAGAAGCCTGCCTCAAATTGTTGGCTTCAGCAGAGGCCTCGGAGCGCCTGGCAGGGCTGGTTGCGTATGTAGGTGGCTATCCGCAGGCGGCAAGCAAGGCATGTGCTGATGCAGTCAAGGATGCTTCATGGCCTTTACGGGCGACTGCGATTCGTAGTCTCGGACGTCTGGATGGCAAAGCGCTAGCGAAACTGCTGCCGAGCCTCGACGGTGCTGAACGCAGGATCGCATTGGACGTTGTCGAGGAGCATGCAATTCAGGATGCCTGTTCAACGGTTCGCGAGTGGGCAAAGGCTGGAGATGAACAGGCTATTCGCGCCCTCAGCGCTATTGGTTCAGCATCGGATGTTGAAACGCTTGCCCAAGTTACAGGGGGTGAAAAGGCAATTGCGCAAATGACTCAACAAGGGGTTGATGCGAAGATCACTGAATTGCTCAAGACATCTCCGCGTGCGGAAGCGCGGGTTGTGTTGTTGAATGCCAGTGCGCTTCGGAACAGTTCGGCATTGCCTGAGCAATTGGGCGTTGCGGCAAATGACTCCGACCAAACCGTGCGTCAAGCCGCATTTCGTCTCTTGGGTCGCAATGCGGATGCTGCGGGCTTCCCGTTGCTCGTCTCCAAATTAGGTGGACCGGATACGGAAGCGGTCGAGAATGCGACGCGACTGATGGTTCGTCGGTTGGGCGAAGATCAGAAATTCCTTGAGCCATTGCTAAAGCGCATGAAAGACTCCGAAGTTGTTCAGGATGCTGTTTTGAAGGTGCTCTCTGTCTTTACAGATGATGCTGCGTTAGCGGCGGTTGTTCAAGCGCTGCCACGTGATGCGGCTGTCCGTGCGTTGTGCGCCTGGCAGAATGGAAATGCGGGGGAGGCACTGCAGAAAATTAAAGATAACGCACAAATGTCTTCAACGCATCGTGCCTTAGCGGAACGCGCGATTACTCGACTTGGATCATCCATTACGCGGGCAAAGGC
>JBAXCC010000277.1:0-5369 GCA_037141675.1 bacterium
GGTGCTAACATGAAGGTGACCAACGATGAAGCCGCGAATGCCTTTGTGCGGCGCCAGTATCGTGAGGGGTGGACACTGTAAAGCAGGTGCTGACGTACAGGGGCTTGGTGTTGTGCAAGTCCCTGTGTTACTGAAAAACCATGAAACACGTATTAGCCATTGATATCGGCGGAAGCAAACTGGTCTGCGGCGTGGTCGCTGAAGATGGGACGGTCCTTCGTACTGCGGGTGAACCGCTGTGCAAAGAAGATGGGCTCGAAGGGTTGCTATTGGCCGTTGAGCGTTGCGGACATGCGGTTATGGGAACCGAGTTGCTCAGTACGGTAGGCGCAACGATTCCTGGACTCACGGATAAGGTAAAGGGACTGTGGGTCTATGCGCCATTCTCAGGACTCGCGAACATTCCGATTGCCGAGCTGTTAAAGGAACGTTTTCAGTTGCCGGTTGCGATTGAGAACGATGTGAACGCCTGCGCGCGGGCGGAGATGCTCTGGGGTGTCTGCCAGGAGAAACGCGACTTTTTGTGGATGACGGTTTCAAATGGCGTGGGCGGCGCGCTGGTGTTGCGTGGTGAGCTTTATACCGGCACCTGCGGCAATGCAGGCGAGGTCGGCCATCTTTGCGTGGAAGAAGATGCGACGCGGGCGTTGCTCTGCGGGTGCGGGCGATACGGATGCTTGGAGGCTATGGCCTCTGGGCAGGGTCTTGCCAAGCGCTATGCGGAAGTGGGTGTGACGGCTAAAGAGATCGGTATGCGAGCGCGTGAGGGCGAAATTAAAGCGTGTGCAGTGATGGCGGAGACGGGTTGCTATGTTGGGCGTGCAATCGCGGATTGCGTCAACATCCTCAATCTGGAGGCTGTCATTTTAGGCGGGGGAGTGGCGTTGGATTTTGCGCTGTTTGAGTCCGCGTTGCAGGAGGCCTATCAAAGACGCGTCTTTACACGAGCGAATCCTTCTGTAAAAATAGGGGTCACAGGTTTGGGGTATCATGCGGCACTCCTCGGGGCTGCCACAGTGGCCTTCGATGCGACGCAAGGCGCATAACAAAAATGATTTTGAAAGGAATACTATGAGCGACCAAAAAGTTATTTCAGCATATATTGAGGAATTGGCAATTCGTGCCGGACAGACACCAATGGCAGAGGTGGAAAAAGCTGTGACTGTTTTGCGCGGCATCTGTGCGCGGGGCGGGCGTATTTTTACCATGGGCAATGGAGGCAGTGCTGCCATTGCTGATCATCTGGCTGCGGACTTTGAAAAGAACGCCTATCCGAAGGGACCACGCCCCAAGATATTTTCGCTGTCATCGCAGGCGGCAAAGATTTTGGCTTATGGGAACGACATCTCATTTGAGGGGGTGTTTTCAGAACAGCTCAAAGGGCAGGGCAGCGCAGGCGATGTTGCGGTGATGATCTCTTCGAGTGGCAACTCGCCGAATATAGTGCGGGCGGTGGAGATGGCGAAGTCGCTCGGCATGACCGTGATTGGACTCTCGGGATTTTCAGGTGGAAAGTTGCGGACGATGAGCGATATTTCGATACACTTCGAGTGTCCAGTATACGAATTGACAGAAGATCTGCACGGTATGGTCTGTCATCTCTTTGTGGTCACGATCAAGAAGGCTCAGCAGTAAAGAGGGCGCCGCGAATAATGTCCGGCTCCTCATCCTCTTCCCGTCACTCCCCAAAGTGCCACACGGCACTAAATAGTATTTGCGAAGTTGAAAGCACAATTTGGCTGTAATAAAACTGAAATAATATGCAATAATAAGACTCTTGAGAGCGTTTTATCAACTTAACAAACATGGGGCTGTTCAAATGCCGATACGGGGAAAGACAGTCCAGCGGGTCGTTAACGAATACGTGAAGGGGGATCATGATGAGAGTACTAAACCTGCTCGGCCTGGCCGTGCTGATGCCTCTGTTGAGCCAAGCTGGATCGAATGAGACGCTCTATGTGCAGACAGGGACGGATCCTGCATTCGCCGAAGTTCTCGCCAGTGGCAAG
Organism: bacterium; assembly: GCA_037141675.1. Lineage (GTDB taxonomy): Bacteria > Verrucomicrobiota > Kiritimatiellia > RFP12 > UBA1067 > CAIZQW01. The sequence goes on from JBAXCC010000277.1 coordinate 2,010, forward strand.
TTGCCGAAAGCGCAAAGCTCAAACACAGGCGTGACCGGATCGATCATCGATGTGAATAACCGCGCTGTTGAGGTCGGTCCTTACGCCAAGCGCCCTGTCCCGCAGGAGATCAAAATCCATACGCTCGCTAACAGTGCGATTCCGCGGAAGGATTTTCCCAAATGGACGCGCTGGTATCAGGAGGATGGCAACACCCAGGTCTTCCGCCTGTTCAAGGACGAGACGAACGTCCACAATGACCGCCCGCTTTCGGCGCGCGTCGAGGCCTTCAGTCTTTTGAAATGGAAGAAGGGGCCTTGGCATGAGTGGAGCGGCACCTACACCATCATCAAGCCACACGGTGCGGCGATCTTCCAGGCCAAGAACGGCGGCGCCCCCAACTGGGCGGTTCAGCTCAACATGAATGACGAAGGCGATGTTTTCTTCTCTCCCCGCCGGAAGCCGCAGGTGAAGATCGCGGAGAAGATGACAGGAAAACCCTTCCACATCCGCGTGCGCGACAACGGCCATGATTTCGAAGTCTATCTTGACGGCAAGCAGGTCGGCACAGGCTTCTGGCCAAGGCCCGAAGGGGATACAGGTTTCCGCTGGGGCATGTATCTCGGCGAACATCCTGTACGCCACGACGCGATGCTCTTCGTCACCGGGGTCGCAATCGATTCGGGGCAGCCCGCGACCTCGGTGGAGAAGCCACAAAGCAGTCCAACCACACCATGAAACAAGCTGGTCGAACGCTGAAGTTAAAGGGAGCATGAAATGACAAAAAATTGGATCGTTTGGAAAATCATCGTCCCGTGGGGAGTTCTGATCTTCGTGATGTTGTCTGTCACGACGCACGTTGCCGCTGCTGATGCGGTGCCTCCACAAGGGGAGATGAAGCTGCTCTTTTCCGATCACCGGGACATCACGAACACGTGGGGAAAAGTCCACTTTGGCACCAGTGCCCTGCAACGACTACAGGCCTGCGAAAATCCGGGTTTTGAGCTAAGTTATTGTCTGCCTGGAACAGGGGGCGTGTGGGAGGTATACGGCCTGACCTTCAAGCAGATCGCAAAGCACGGGGATCAGGTCCGAGAGACAAATGCGTGGTCAGTGGTTCATGCAACCACGCGCGACGGCGTGAAATTCGAGAATGTCACGACCCTGTATGAGGCCGAGCCAGGACCCTGGACCTTCAACCAAGCCATGACCTATAATCCTGAGACCAAGGAGTTCATGGTGCTGAAGCTGAAAATGGACAACAACGGCTTCCGCTACACCGCGTTCTTCAGTCCGGACGGCCGTCAGTGGAAAGAGTACGCCCACAATCCGCTGTTCTACGACGGTGACGCCATCAGCCTCTTCTGGGACCGCAACCTCCGACGCACGGTTCTTGTCTCAAAGAGTCTCCAGTTCGCGCCGGGTGGCGCCAAGCGCATTGTCGATCACGGCAACACCTGCCGCCGGGTGCTGGTGTTCCGAACCAGTCCGGACGGACGGACATGGACCCCGTCTGACTCCATGGAGGATGTTTGGAACCGGCTCAAACGCTCCCAAGGCGGCGCCGGTTTCAAGCCCCTTCCCGATGCACTCTTAACGGTTCCGGATGCGCTCGATCCGCCGGACTTGGAGTTCTACAGCGGCAACGCCTTCTGGTATCACGACCGCAGCTACATGATGGTCCTGAATTATGCCGCAAGCCCGCTCGTTCCCGGCAAACATGCGCCGCAGATGGATACGGAGTGGTGGGTGGGCCGCGACGGGCTCAGTTGGGAGAGACCCGGGCGGGACGTCAATGCGCTCGGGGATGCGTTCCCCGGCAACCCTCGCATTACCCATAATCCGATGCTCCTCAATGGACAGATTCTCTTCCGCTTCGGCAACTGTCTGGTCGGCATGAAGCAGGACCGCCTCAGCTATGTAGGTGCGCGGGCCAACGCGGAGTTCTCCACCACGTCGTTCGTGATGCCCGCAGGGGAATTGCTGCTCAACGCCGCAGTCCCGTCACCTGATCGCCCCTTTGCCACCCAGCAGGCCTATGTCAGGGTAGCGGTGCTGGATGAGAAGGGCGTGGTCATCCCTGGATTTGAAGCGGATAAATGTTTGATCAAAACGGGCGATCAAATAAATTTTCCGCTCGTCTGGAGCGGCAAATCGGCACGGGAACTGGCTGGCAAAAGCATCCGCCTACGGTTCCAGCTCCGCAGCGCGAACATCTATGCCGTGACATCTAAAAACTGAAACCGAACACTGGAGAAGAAAAATGAGACCTCCCCTCACGTTCCTCATAACCCTGCTGCTGGCGCCGTTGGCCGTGCTTGATGCAGCGGAAGAGCAATCAAAACAATCCTATGAGCAGCTCGTGCAGGAGAGGTTCCGGGAGGGACTCGACGCCATCGCCCGCAACTACGGTATGCCCTCCAAGCAGGCGAATATCGGGCGGGACATTTATAAGTCCCTGTTTCTGTTCAACGAGAACAAGAACATCGAGGAAGCCGAAAAATATATCCTGAACTTTTGTGGGAATCCGCTGACGACCTACGTGGGAAAGCCGGTGCCGCAAAACCGCTCGGAGGCGATGTTTCGCATCTATCTGACGGAAAAGACCTGCCGTCTGCTCAGCTCCAAGACTATGGCCGTGATCGAGGACTATGGCTGGGAGCTTCTCACCAAATACAACCGCGGCATTACGCGGGCGGATGCTGACAAGCCGTTCTGGATGTTCAGCAGCAGCGAAAACCATTACGTGAACGACCGCCGCCGCTATCTGCAGGCACTTCAAATCGTCCGTATGTCCAAGCGTTACGGACCCGATGCCAAGCTGGAGGGCGCGAGCATCGAATCCCATTACCAGGCTTGGGTCGCCTTCTGGATTCGTTATTTCGAGGTGCACGCGGGGCAAGGGACAGACATGGAGATCGCTCATCCCAGTTCGTATGGAATATGCACCGTCGGTGTTTATTACGATGTGTATGATCTGACTGATTCACCCCGCCTGCGCGAACTGGCCGGAAAATTTCTGACACTCTACTGGGCGGAGGTGACTGCGGAGTTCGAGCCGCGAACTGGCCAGAGGGCACTGGCGGCCACCCGCAACCCCGATTTCACCGGCAACCTCACGGGTTGGGCCCGGGATCTGCTCTATGGCTACGGCTGGCATGACAACGGATGCCAAGGCAATTCTTTCGGTCTACTGCCCTTCCTCCTCAGTAGCTACCGTCCGCCAGGAATTCTCCGCGCCATCGCCCGTAACCCGAACCGTGGAGCCTACCAGACCACGTCCCGCCGCGCCTTGATGATCGAGAGTGAGGAAAAAGAGAAATCGGGCGTCATCGTCTTTGACAAAAACGGCGACGGCCACTTCCGCCGCGATGTCTTCTA
>JBAXCC010000278.1:0-5366 GCA_037141675.1 bacterium
TCCGGTGAATGTAAAATTGAATGTAGATGTCTACTTGTTTAAGGGAGTTTAAAAACCGTGGCTGCGAATCAAACACGTGATAATATGCCTCTCATGCGACACTACGACAAAGTAGTGGTCGTGGCGGCCCTCGTTGTTCTGCTAATCTCGCTTGCTTGGTTAATTACCGCAGGTGTGAGACAAAAAGAGAGCGTCGCCAGCTATATGCGCGAGGTGGAAGGGCTAAAACCAGCAAAGTCAGATCTTGAGCCCATCAATATGGACCCCTATGACAGGGCTGTTAAATCAGTGACGTCCCCCTTCAAGATGATGGAAGGAGATGAGGCAAAGGCTGGATTCCTGGCGCCCGAGCGCCGCGTCATGTGTGCCAATGCTGCTTGCAAGAAGCCCATTCCCTATCAAGCTGAACAGTGTTGGTTTTGCGGAGAAAAACAACCGCAGGCCAAAGATATTAGTGCGGACGTGGATTCCAATGGCGACGGCGTTCCGGATAAATGGTTGCGTGATCAGGGATTGCCCCCTGATACGGATGTCGCGATGGACTTAGACGATGATGGTTTTTCCGTCCTGGATGAGTATAAGTTTAAGACGAATCCTAAGGACAAGATATCTCATCCTCCTTATGCTGAAAAGCTCGTGCTGAAGGATTTGAAGAGCATGCGACTTCCGCTCGTTTTCCGCGGTGTGAACACCATGCCTGGTGGTGGAAAGCAATTGACCTTTAATTGGAGCGGGAAATTGCCGCGTACCTATTGGGTAAAAGAAAACGAAGAAATCGGTGATACGGGATACGTTGCTGGAATGGTGACAGTGAAACAGGAAAAGCGTGAAAATCCGCTGACTCCTGGTCGGCTTAAAGTCGTTGACGTGTCAACGGTGGTATTAAAACGTAAATCAGATGGTAAGGAAATTGTATTGCAAGTTGATGAAGTCGGTAAGAACACAGATGTTGAAGCAACGCTTGATTTTCTGATTGATAAGCTGGAGTTTAAGCTTATTGAAAATCAGGAATTCAAGTTGCGCGACGAAACATACCGTGTTATTACGATTGAAACGGCTACGAATACGATTAAAGTAGAGAACACAGCAAATGGTAAACAAAAAGTTGTCAGAAAGCTTGATTAGTTAAGTGTAATAAGCTAAACTGGCACCTTTATTTATCACTTGGTAGGTGGAAGGCGAGTAAGAAGGAGTGGCTTAAAATGAGTTTCAAAATGAAATTGTTTTTTATTGGATGCATGTTAACTGTATTTGGTGTGTCAACGGTTGTGTTGGCTGCTGAAAATAATTTAGATGGTATCCTCCAAGAGCTTGGCGGAGCAAAGAAGCCTGCGGCGCCTGCAGAAAAACCAGCCGAAGTAAAGCCAGCTGCTGAGGCTACTCCGGCAGCGCCAGCGGAGAAGCCGGCTGAAGTGAAACCCGCTGCCGAACCAGTAGCGCCTGTTGCTGAAGTGAAACCGGCTACCGAACCAGCGGCTCCCGTTGCTGAAGCGAAGTCAGCTAACCCTGCTGATGAGCAAACCCAGGTTGTTTCTGAACTCATGACACTCGAGGCGACACGCCTCAAATCTATGGACGAACACGGCTTCAACCTCCTTGAGAATGCTGACAAGTCCTTCAGGAAGGGTGATAACATGTTGGCTTGCGAACAATATAAGCAAGCGCAATTGTTCATTGTTAACCGTCCGGCAAATGCAGAGGCTCGTAAGAGAGCTGCCGATGGCGAAGCAGAATCCTACTACGTGGAAGCATCCCAGTTGTTTAAGATTCGCGAACTTGGAAAAGCTAAAGCCATGGCAGAAGAAGCTAATCGTCGTGGGCATGTAAAGGCTGCTCGTTTACTTGAGCTCATCAAGCAAGAACCCGAAAAGGCTGTCCGCGACAACTCTTCCATTTCCCACCGTCTCAACGAACAAGATTACAAGTCTCAACGCGATGAAATCCGTAAACGTTTGCGCCGTTCCCGTCAATTCTTCACGACGGCGGAATATGCAAAGGCCATTGAAGAATGCGAACTCGTGTTGCGTGATTATCCAGGAGATATGGATGCAATTGCGTTGCGTATGCATATTGCCGAACACATGACGGCGGTTGCATCTGAAGAACGTGAAGCAACACGCACAACAATGATTAAAGATGTCATGAAGGCCTGGACACCTGATCGTTATGCACCAGATAGCCCGCAATTGCCTAAAGGCGGTTTTGAAGTCGTTACAAAGACGCCGACCGTCACGATTAGCGACACGAAGTCTGCTGAGCAGATTGTGAGCAAGAAGCTAAAAACCATCGTAATCCCGGAAGTGTCATTCCGTCCGCCAGCAACTATTGTTGATGCGATCGACTTCTTCAAAACATCCAGCCGTGACTATGATGATCCTGAAATTCCTCTGGATCAACGTGGTGTAAACTTGATCCTGAAGCTTGCTTCAACGCCCGCTCCGGCAGCCGCAGCAGCACCAGCCGCAGCAGCTGATCCCTTCGCGGCATCGAATACGGCTTCGTCAGGCGTTCCTACGATTCCTGCGATGAGCGCGCGTTTTATCAACCTGTTTGATGCATTAAAGTTGGTTTGCGATGTTACGGGTATGAAGTTCCGTATTAGCGGAAATATTGTCATGATCGTCCCAATGAACGATCCGGATGAAAAATTGCTAACGCGCTCTTATAATGTATTGCCGACTTTGTCAGAGCGTCTCGGAAGCGCATCGAGTGAACTGTCTTCAACTGCAGGTGGCGGAGCTGCTCGTGCTGCCGGTGGCGGCGGCGGAACCTTCATGAACACAGAATCCATAGGCGGGGTCAAGGATGAAGAGAAGTGGAAAGGGTTCTTCTCGCAGATGGGCGTTCAGTGGCCCATCGGATCATCGATCTCTTACCTTTCGACGATCGGCAAGTTGCGTGTAACGAACACATCCGAATGGCTGGCAACATTCGAACAGGTTCTGGAAGATTTGAATGTGACACCTCGTCTGGTTGAAATTGAAACGCGTTTTGTTGAAGTGTCGCAGAATGATCTGAACTCGCTCGGTTTCGAATGGCTCCTCAACGGCGATTTTAGCTGGAGCGCAGGTGGTTTTGCAAGAAATGTGTTTGGCATGAAGGACTTCAGCAATTCAAAAGTACCTTTACTGGATGCCGTAGGTAAGCAAATCTTCAATTCGGATGGCTCCCCTGCGATGGGTTATGCTCCGTATACGCAGCCGGGCGCTTTAACCGACCCATTCTATGCTCCAGGACAATATGGAAATATTCCTGTTAGCGGGCGCAACATGGGCATGAATGCGATTGACGGATCCACTGGGGGTTATTCAACAGGAAACCGTTATTTGAATACCTTGAATAATCCGGTTGTCGGCGAAGGCACTCCTATTAACGATAAATTCATGAAGTTGAATGCGTTTGTAGGCGGGGCCGACATCTCTATGATTCTTCACATGTTGTGCCAGCGTTCAGATACAGATGTACTTTCGGCTCCGAAAGTAACAACCAAGTCTGGTCAGGAAGCGATCATGAAGGTCGTGACGGAATATATCTATCCGAGCGAATTCAACGTTCAGATTTCTCAGCAGGGTAATTCGGGTGGCGGTGGTGGTTTAAATGGTGGCGGCGGCACGGGTGAGCCGGTGGCCATTGTTGAACCCCAGAACTTTACCATGCGCGAAGTGGGTGTGATTCTTCAGGTGGTTCCGGAAGTTTCCTCAGAAGGACAGATGATTAACCTCACCATGAAACCCCAGGTCGTATCCGAGCCGGTCTGGAAGAACTATGGCACCAAGTTGCCGAAGACGACTTATTCGGGGGTTGCAGGCGTAGGAGCTGCTGTTGGTGTAGGGGCGACACCTGTTCCGAAGACCGAATATGTTGAGCTCCCCATGGAGCAACCTTTCTTTACGGTCCGCTCAGTTGAGACCCAGTTGCTTGTTTATAATGGTGCAACGGTGGTCATGGGTGGTTTGATTACAGAACAGCGTAAGACCATGGAAGATAAGATTCCGTTCTTAGGGGATATTCCGTATCTCGGGCGCTTATTCCGCAGCAAGTCAGAGAAGTCCGATAAGCGCAATCTGTTGATATTCGTAACAGCCCGATTGGTTGATCCTGCTGGACGCGTCGTGCGTACAAGCGGAAATGAAACAAAGCTGGCTGCTCCGGGTTCGGTACCTCTAGCACCTACTCCTGTGGCGCCTGCTGCCGCAGCGCCGGCAGCGGCTACACCTTAATTGATTTATGTTGGGTGTGCAGGATAAGTCAGGATAAAGACCTGAACAGTGCAGATTAAAGATGTGCCTCACGTTTATTAAACATGAGGCACATATCTTCAATACCACTTAAATTTGTGCATTGAAATGGGGCTATTTTTTTAACTGGCCCCCGTTCTGCACGTTACGCATCTACCTTGATGTCATTAACAGTTGCTATAACAGGCGGCATAGCCTGTGGTAAGAGTTTATTTTCAACCTACTTACAACAAATGGGGGTTGAGATTTTGGATGCGGATGATGCAGTGCATGCGTTGCAAGCATCCGGTGGCGAAGCTGTGGAGCCTATTCGAGCGCGATTTGGTAGCCAGGTGATTGCAGCAGACGGCAGTGTCGATCGGGCGAAGCTCGGTCGGATCGTTTTTGCTGATGCAACAGCCCGGAAAGCACTCAATGAAATTGTGCATCCGATGGTGCGCGAAACGATTCAAAGATGGATGAAGCATCCAGGGGGATGCGCGATTAAAGCAGCAGTCATACCGTTGCTGTTTGAAGTCGGATGGGAGGAGGACTGGAATTTGATCATCTGTGTGCAAAGTGATACGCAAACACAGATCGATCGATTAATGCGGTTCAGGGGGCTTTCCGCGGAACAAGCTCGCCAACGTCTAGATTCGCAAATGCCGATTGCGGAAAAAGCTGCACGGGCGCATCTGACGGTCAACAATAATGCTGGCGAAGAAAAGCTGGCTTCCGAGGCGAAGCGTATTTATCGCCTCTTGATGGAGAGAATACGAATATGAGTACAGAACATGAAGGTTCTGATGTGAGCGGTCATCATCCTGCGCCTAGCGCAGATGCTCCGCCTTCAAAATGGACGCGTTTTACAGTACGTCCGACCGTTAATCATCCTGTCGCTAAGCCATCAGGTGCGCGTGAGCAGCGGCGTGGACATGGCGAACATGGGCATGTCGCGAATCATAATGGGCCAAGTCAGCCTCATGGTGGACCGAATAAAAATGGAGGCCGGGGCCGCCGTCCTCAAAAGCAGCACAATCCCCGTGGGCGTGGTGGGCAGAGCAAACAGGGACAGGGCAAATTGCCGCACGGGATGACGGATTATGATGTGATCCCCGAGGACGTCTCGCATCTCCCCCCAGAATCGGC
>JBAXCC010000279.1:0-5340 GCA_037141675.1 bacterium
CTTGTCGTAAGGCTGCAACCGCACGGTGTAGGAGTAGTTTTTATCTGAAGGAAGTTGGAACTCCTTGTGCGGCTTGGCGCCCCAGCTATTGTCGCCGCCGACACCCATCTGGACGAGGTCGAGATTGAGTGTGGTGGTCTTGCGCTGGGGCATCTGGAAGGTATGCTTGTGGCTTTGCAGGTCCTCTGCTGTGTAACGGAGGGCCTTGACGCTCAGCAAGTTCTTGTCTGCGATGGCGAGTAACCCTTTGCCCTTTGCATTGGCGATGGCGGTCCAGCGGACCTTGACCTTGTTGCCGCTTTCGCACGGTTCGGTGTAATCAAAATACTGCTCGTCGATCTTGCCGCTGTAGAGATCAATCACGGCATCGCAACGGTCAGAATAGGTCTCTTGCGGCCCGCACCCGTACCAGGTGATGGTTTCAAAGCCTTCAGGCATGAGCATCTGGAGTCCGAAGCGTGTCGGCCACTGCTTCTTCTCAACGCCTGTGTAGTTCGCGGTGATCGCGATCTCGCCATTAGGTGAGAGGGTGTAGGTCAAGGAGTAGGGGGCGCCCACCTTCGGGAGTTTGCCTTCTGCGACAATCTTGACCTGCTTGGCGCTCTGCTCGACGACGGTGACCTTTTCAGGCGTCCATTCACTACCAATGGTCTTCCAGTCGCCATGCGACTTCTCACTCTTGAAGCCGCGGTCATTGTCGGTCGGTGCGCGCCAGAAATCAGGACGCAGGGGCTCTTGCATAAGCGCGACACCGTTGTAGGTAAGCGCGGTCAGGAGTCCGTTTTCAAAAGTGGCTGCAACGGAAGCTCCCTTCACGTTGATCGTCTTGCCATTCTGCTGGACGGTCAGCGAGCCTGTGGGCTGTTTAGGTGTGACGGGTGCGCCCTTGCCCATTGCGAATTGCTCCCAAGCCACTTCATGGCCTGCAGCGGCCCACGAGGTCTCCTTGGCGAGCTTGAAGGAGACATTCAGCCAATACTCTGTTCCGGGTTCTGCTTGGAGTTTCTGGAACGGGATTTTGATGAGCCCTTCTTTTTCCGGAGCAAGTGCAGGAACGTCGAAGGAACCTTTTTGAAGGACGTTTCCATTGGTCTTGACCTCCCAGGTGCCCACGATATTCTCATTCAGCGTCCGGAAGAAGAAGCCATTCTTGACCTTGATGGTGCCTTCGGCGGGATTATATGAGGAGAGCTGGATATCCTGATAGACCTTCTTGACTTCGAGAATGCCGGGATGGGGTGTGCGGTCTGCAGAGACGAGTCCGTTGCAGCAGAAGTTGTCATCGCTCGGGATGCCGTCATGTGGGCCTTTGACATCATGCATCGGCTTGCCATCCTTATCCGTGTAATAGAAGTCGCCTCCATACGCCTGGAAGACCTTCTCGCCTGCTTTCGGTTTTTCGAATTGGCGTGAGCGGTTAGCGCGTGCGGGCTGGTACATGCCTTGCTCGACCCAGTCCCAGATGCAGCCGCCCTGCAGATAGGGCAGGGTGTAGATCTGTTTCCAGTACGACCAGAGGTCGCCCGTGCTGTTACCCATGGCGTGGGCGTATTCGCACATGATATAGGGGCGGTCACGTTTTTCGGATGCATACTTGGCCAGTGAGCTGGGATTCGGATACATCGGGGAGATCATATCGGTTTCCGGGCGACTGCCTGCCTCGCAGGAGTGGATCAACCGGGAGGGGTCGCGCTGCTTCATCCAACGAGCGGTCTTTTCGAGGTTACTGCCCCAGCCATTCTCGTTGCCCACGGACCAGATGATGATCGACGCATGGTTCTTGTCACGTTCAAGCATGCGCACGGTGCGGTCCATATAGGCATCCAGCCAGTTCGGGTCCTTCGTCAAGTTTTGTGCGCCATGGCATTCGATGTTGGCTTCATCATACACATAGAGGCCCATTTCATCGCAGAGTTCATACCAGGCTGGGACATCAGGATAGTGGCAGGTGCGTACGGTGTTGATATTATGCTGCTTCATGAGCTGGATGTCTTTGACCATCATCTCCATGTTCATGGTCTGGCCGGTTTTGATGTCATGCTCGTGACGGTTCACTCCTTTAATGAAGATGCGCTGTGCGTTGACCAGCAAATTGCCGTCCTTCAGTTCGACAGAGCGGAAGCCGACGCGTGTGGAAACGACTTGCAACACCGTGCCTGTTTTATCCTTCAGCGTGATAAAGAGGCGATAGAGATTGGGTTGTTCAGCAGACCACTTGAGCGGGTTTTTGACGGGCGTACTGAGTACTGCTTTGTCGGCCTCTGCTTTGACGCTCAACTCAACGACGGACTTGCCCTTTTCATCTTCTAGCGAGTATTCAAGGGTGGTGTCCTTGCCATTGACCACATCAACCGCGATCTTAAGCTCCGCATCCTTATAGTTTGAATCGAGGGGCGTGTTGACTTGAAAGTCCCGGATGCGTGTTGTGGGTGCGCACCAGAGGTAGACATCGCGGAAGATGCCGCTCAAACGGAAGAAATCCTGGTCCTCCAAATAGGAGCCGTCACACCAACGGAAGACCTCGGCGGCAATCATGTTTTCGCCGGGCTTTACAAAGGACGTGATATCGAACTCAGCCAAGGTGCGGCTATCTTTGCTGAAGCCGACCTTCTTGCCGTTAATCCACAGATAGAAGAAAGAATTTACGCCGTCAAACGAGATGAAGATTTTCTTGCCATCCCACTCTTTCGGAATGTTGAAGGTGTGGCGATACGAACTGATACTGTTGTAGGGGTTTGCAGGATCTACGACTGGAGGCGTTGCTTTGCCCCATGGATATTTCACGTTGGTATAGATGGGGACGCCGTGGCCTTCGAGCTCGACGTTGGCTGGGACGGGGATAGTGGTCCATTTGGAGTCATCATAAGTAATCGCTTCAAAGCCGGCGACGCGATCAAGCTGCGTCTTTGAAAAATGATATTTCCATTGACCGTTCAGCGATTTATAAAAGGGAGATTTTTCACGTTCTGCTCCGAAGACATAGCGGATCGTCTTGGCGATCTCCTTCGAAGGACACGCAACCATGGTTGCGTGGGGATTCTCTGTGCCCTGATGGAGGGCTTTTGGATTTTGCCAGTCAAGCGGTTCCTGTGCGAACGCGCACGTCATCGGGATCAAGGCAAGTGCTAAGACGGTTTTGGTCATAGGGAGTTGTCCTTTACTTCTTTTGCAGGAACGAAGCCTTTTCAAGCTCGCGCGTTGTTTGTTCAAGAGCCTTGGTCAAGGCTTTATCAAAAGCGTCGATGATTGCCCTGGGTCCATTAGGCTTGATTTCTACGCGCCCTGTTGCTTCAGTGCTCCACAGCATGGTAAAGTCGGAGGCAGCCTCATCGACAATATTAAAGCGCAACGTGATGACGGCCGTGGGTTTATCCGTGCGGCAATCAAGCAGGATCTGCTCGACGGTGCCTTCAAGGCCGGTTGGGGAGAGTGAGCCGGATGCTGAATCATAGATTGCCTTAAAGAGGCCTGTCTTACGCAGGTAGCTCATGGTTTGCACACGAATCAGCTCATGCGGCGCGGTAATCCATGTGGTGTAGTAGTCCATGGCTGTTTCACCATTTGCACGTTTGACAACAAGATTGTTAGCCTCAAAAGGGGGCTGGCTCTTAAATGACAGGATTTTCAAATTTCCGAAACGTGGAGACAGGATAGGCGTCAGAGGTGTGGCCGCCTCCAGGGCATAGCTTTTCTTCTGAGTAACAGCGTCACGCTGGGAGTCAGAGGAAATACATCCTACCGCAAAAGCAAGGATGGAAAAAAGCATAGCAGGTATATGGGTATTCTTTAGCGTATTCATGTTAAGTGTGCTCCTTGTGATAACGTGGCCCTATTCAGCAGACCCCCAAGATATCACCTTTGTTCAGTGGGTGTCCATTCAGGAATGATTTTCCATCCATGCGTCGGCTGCCTTCAGGTTGGACAGCAGTCAGGCACAGGGAGCCGTCGCCTGTTAATATCATGGGCCCGATAGGGGACAATGCAAAGACGGTTCCTGGTGTACGGGAAGGCACCTCTTCTGATTGTGGAAGGATTGTTGCCTCCAAAATTTTCATTCGTCCTGAGGAGCCATTTTTAACGAGGTGATTAGGCAGAAAGGTAAATGCTCCAGGCCATGGGTCATATGCGCGGATCCGTCGCTCAATAGTCTTCGCGGGCAATGACCAGTCAATGAGACCATCGTGCTTATGCATCTTTGGGGCGTATGTGGCTTGTGAATGGTCTTGGGGTATACGCTTACTTTCACCGTTAATGAGTTGTCGAAGTGCCTTTGCCATCGTGACGGCGCCAAGTATCGCAAGGCGGTCCATCAGGGTTGCCGAGGTGTCATCAGAGCAGATAGGCTCAACGGCGGTCAACAGCATGTCGCCGTCATCCATGCCCTCGGCCATCTGCATGATGGTGACCCCTGAGACTTCCTCGCCTGCGGCAATCGCATATTGCACAGGCGCGGCTCCACGATATTTAGGCAACAACGAAAAATGGCCATTGATACATCCGTGCGGGGGCAATGAAAGAAGCTTTTTGCCGAAAAATTGGCCAAAGGCTACGACAACCATAACATCAGGCTTCCAGGAGACGAGTGTCTGCAGAACGTCGGGCGCGTTAATTTTTTCGGGCGAAATGATCGGGCCTATCTTGTTTTCAACTGCATACGTTTTACAGGGACACGGCGTAAAATGTTGCTTTCGTCCGGATGGACGGTCAGGCTGTGTCACCACACCTACGACTTTTAGCAGTGGAGATTTCATTAAAGCCCGCAACGTAACCGCTGAAGCTTCGGATGAACCTATGAAGACAACACGCATGATAGAAATGAATGAAACATAACACGGTTTTGATTTAAAAACGTTTAATAAGAATAGCACAGTTACACAAGTTTTGCGATTTCAAAATTATTAAATTTCTGCCTTGCGCTTTCAGGGGCGGTTTGTTAAATTTACTACTCTTTTTTGCAAATGGTAGGATACCGAAGTGGCCAACCGGGGCAGACTGTAAATCTGCTGGCTTACGCCTTCCTTGGTTCGAATCCAAGTCCTACCACCATTAATTTCTGTTGGGAGGAGGTGAATAGCGTGATCCAGATGCGAATGAAAAAGGGCGAATCAGTCGAGAGAGCTCTTAAGCGCCTGAAAAAGGTAATGGATAAGGAAGGACTGCTCAAGCAGCTTCGTAACAACCGTTACTACGAGAAACCGTGTGTAAAAACACGTCTCAAATCAGCACGCGCACGTATCCGCAGCCGTTCCCGTCGCGCCATGCGCGAAATGGGTTGAGCAGCGTAACACGCTATTCAATGCAAACAAGGCATCGGTTTATTCCGATGCCTTTTTTTATTTT